>NZ_CP028924.1:3075315-3382847 GCF_003061515.1 Colwellia sp. Arc7-D | reverse complement strand
AATTTACCCATATAACGCAAGTGATGTTGATGTTTACTAGTGTTTTTATTGCCTGTGCTTTTTTGGGCGCTATTGTTGGATTTTTTGCCGGCTTATTAGGTATCGGTGGCGGACTGATCATTGTACCTGTATTAGTTTACTTATTACCGCTTCTAGGAATTAGTGCAGAACTGTCATTTCCAATGGCACTTGCAACGTCTTTAGCTTCAATTATTTTTACCTCTACCTCTGCCGCTTTTGCCCATCACAAAAATGGTAATATTCCTTGGCCGTTAGCAAAAAGCCTGGTGATAACTGTTGCTATTGGCGCGGTACTTGGTGCTGTTCTAGCTGATTTACTGTCATTAAATGCGTTAACAAACATATTTGGTACTGCGGTACTCATTTTAGCCCTCTACATGCTTCTATCGATTAAAGTTGAACGTAGCGTGCCATTGCCATCGAAATGGTTGTTACAGTGCATTGGGCTTTTCACCGGCGTTTTAGCCAGTTTGATGGGGATCGCAGGTGGTGCCATATTAGTACCTATTTTAATGTATTACTCACTTTCTATGCGACAAGCTATAGGTGTTGCAACAGCTTGCGGCATTATTGTCGCGTTATTTGGCACTTTGGGTTACGTGTTTGTAGGCTTGGGACAAAGTGACCTGCCGCCATGGAGTGTTGGGTATATCTATTTACCTGCTTTATTAGGCATAGTGTTAACCTCATCGTTATTCGCCCCGCTAGGGGTCAAAGCAGGGGCAAAACTGTCCTTACCGTATTTGAAAAAAGGCTTCGCAGTATTTTTAATGTTAGTTGCCATTAAAATGATGTGGTATTAGCGAAAAAATACAGCTTTATATGATAATAATTTGTCGACAAATTTGTGCAAAAAAGTACTAAGTGCTGATAAACTGTCATTATTGCAACGCGGTGTTGAACATTTCATTTTACTCTGCATTTTGGCAGTAAATATCTACTGTTATTAATAACATTTAAGGAAAACCTAGTGAAAGCATATCTTGATTTAATGCGTCATGTCAGAGACGAAGGGGTTGAAAAATCTGATCGTACTGGTACAGGTACAAAAAGTATATTTGGTTATCAAATGCGTTTTGATCTTGCCAAGGGTTTTCCGTTAGTTACAACAAAAAAATGCCACCTTAAATCAATAATTCATGAGTTATTATGGTTTATTAAGGGTGAGTCGAATATCGAATACTTAAAGCAAAATGGTGTTAAAATTTGGGATGCTTGGGCAACAAAAGATGGTGAACTTGGCCCTGTATACGGTGTGCAATGGCGAAACTGGCCAGCGCAAAATGGCGAAACTATCGACCAATTAGCGCAATTAATTGACGATTTGAAAAACAATCCAGACTCACGTCGACACATTATTACGGCTTGGAACCCAGCTTTACTTCCTGACACATCGATAAGCCCTGATGCTAATGCTGAAATAGGCAAACAAGCTTTGCCGCCTTGTCACACCTTGTTCCAGTTTTATGTACTTAATGGCAAGTTAAGCTGTCAGCTATATCAACGCAGCGCTGATATTTTTCTGGGCGTACCATTTAATATTGCAAGCTATGCCTTATTTACGATGATGATCGCACAAGTTTGTGATTTGGAGTTAGGCGATTTTGTGCATACATTTGGTGACGCGCATTTGTACTTAAACCATCTTGAGCAAGTAGACGAACAGTTATCTCGCGAGCCTTTGCCTTTACCTAGTATGTGGATTAACCCTGCAGTAAAAAGTATTTTCGATTTTACATTTGAAGATTTTGAACTACAAAATTATCAGTCTCATGCTCATATTAAAGCGGCGATATCGGTATAGTTGATTTCAACATTGGTTGCAAAAAACATTAGAGAAAGAGTGCATTTAAGCACTCTTTTTTATTTTAATATTCCTATCATTATCATCACAATTCATGATGTACAGAGAAGACGTTAGGTTATTTATATTATCTGTATGACTCTCAATGCCATATTTATGATGGCGAACCCATGGTATTTTCCGCTTAAAGTTAGAGGTTAAAAAATATACTTTTAATTGCTTAGTTTTCAATGTACTGTAAATGTATTGTATCAATAGCTGTATATTAACTTTACTCGTAGGTAACCTTTATGGGCGCAGAAAACGCACTTTATATCATACTCATAGAAAAAATAAGACAAGATGCGTTAGTGCTACCAACTTTACCTGAAGTGGCATTGAAAGTAAGACAAGCAGCAGACGACCCCGATATTAGTCTAATGAAAATGAGTGAAATTATCAGCCATGATGCGGCGCTTTCTTTAGGTGTTTTAAAGGTGGCAAATAGTGCTGCTTTTGGGCGAGAAGTTAAAGTGGAGTCCGTAGCTAAAGCCGTTACTCGTATCGGTTTAAGACAAATTAAAAATATTGCTACAGCTATGGCTATTGAGCAAATGTTTGTTTCCAACAACCATTTTATTTCTGACTATATGCAAAAGTCTTGGCGTAAAACTGTTGATGTTGCTTCGGTTGCTATTGCACTGATGACATTGTATTTACAGAAAAATAAACAATCAGAACTCACTCTTGAAACATTAACTTTAGCAGCACTTATTCATAATATTGGTGTGTTGCCAATATTAACTGAAGCAGAAGGGCACCCTGAAGTATTTGCAAACCCTGCTTTTTTGAACAAAGCGATTATTAAGTTCTCTAATGAAATTGCCGCTGAAATGACAAAAGCTTGGGAGTTTTCTGAAGATTACAGTGAATTAGTGATGACCTGGAATGATTTAAGCGTGCTACCCAAAAACGCGCATTATATTGATTTTATTCGAGCAGGTGCTGTTTATCATTCGATATTTAAAAATGAGTCAACACAAGAGTTTTTGCTTAGAAGCTATGTTGATAAAGGTATTTTACCAAACTTGAACTTTATGGCCTCAGAAGATTTTAGTGATAGGTTAGCAAAAGCTAAGTCAATGTTTTAACAATTATATCTCTGCTATATATATTGAAAAAAGGCGCTATTTAGCGCCTTTTTAGTTTGCAGAGTATATCTTTAAAACGTCGCTAATTATGTTTCTAAATAATCACTGGCTTTAAGTGAAAATTCAGCTAATAAATTATCTATAAAGCGGTTTAATTCGCCTGCCATTAAAGCAAAGTCAGCATCAAGTTTAGCGACAACATCGTCACTATCAATATCATCATTTTGCTCTTGAATAACATCATAAAACTTCAGGCGTTTAATCGCTAAGTCATCACATAAGATAAATGACAATGATTCATCCCACTCTAGTGCAACTTTTACAACATACTTATCGGCATCTAAATGTGCTTTGATTTCTTCTGATGTTAAATCTTGATTTTTAACACGAACCACAGCACCGTCATCACCTAAAGCATTAAACTCAGCTTCCATACCTAATTGAAAGTTAGCGCCTAGGTTACTTTCAACTAACCATTCAGTCATAAGTTCATCAGGTGCTTTTTCAGGTGATGGTGTTGTTACTGGCAATGTACCTAGTGATTTACGTAAAAGTGCTAAAAAGTCTTCAGCTTTACCTCTACTACTGGTGTCAATAACAATAAGGTTGTGAACAGGGTTGATATAAGCACGAGTGTCACTGTAGCGAGAAAAAGCGCGGGGTAGTAACTCAAAGATAATATCTTCTTTAAATTGCTCTTTTTCTTTTTTTGTAGCGCCGCGAGATTGTTCTGCTTCTAATTGTGCTATTTTTTGCTCGATCATGTCTTTAACAACAGGAGCAGGGAGAATTTTTTCTTCTTTGCGAGCACATAATAAGTAATTACCATTTACGGCGTGTACTGTTGTGTCACCATGCTTGCCGAGTGCATTAACCCAGCCAAAATGTGATTGCTCAGTTGATGCGCAAGGAGTAAATAAATGCTCAGATAATTGTTTCTCTAAATCTTCTTCAGAACATTCAAAAGGGCGGGTAAAGGCAAAAAAGTAAAGGTTTTTAAACCACATTAAGATAATCCTTGCCCTATTACAGTGGGCGAATAATTGAAAAACGAGGGCTATATTACCGTACTTATTTCGATCACGCACGCCTTAGATTAATCTTGCTGCTCCCTGAGCATTTAGCGCATATTATTAAACTTAATTTCGTAAGTTAAACCTTTGTCAACGACAGAACTAGCATGAATAATGCCACCCAAAGTGTCGGTAACAAGGTTATGAACTATATGTGTGCCTAAGCCTGTACCGCCTTTGCCAGATTCCGTAGTAAAAAATGGGTCAAACAAATGGGCTAATTGATGCTCAGATAAACCGTGACCGTTGTCTTTGTAAACAATATGAATTTGTTCACCATTAAATTGCACCGTTATAGTGATTTCTCCTCGATTGATATTTTTAAAACCATGGAGTACTGAATTAATGATGAGATTAGTAAATATTTGAGAAATAGCACCTGCATGGCAATATATCTCAGCGTCACTTGGACAATTTACCTTAATCGTGTGATTGGTTTTTTTCAACTTAGGATGCAGTGAGTGAATAATTTCATCGAGGTATTTAGCCAAGTTAATTTGACGAATTTTTTCACTAATTTGATCAACGGCAACTTGTTTATAGCTAGTAACTAAATCAGATGCACGCTCGAGATTGTTGAGCAATAAATTTAGGCCTTGCTGTGAGTTGTCGGTGAAATCGTTAAGCTCACGTTTAGATAGTTTATTATTTTCAATGTCAGCTTTAAGTTTAATCAGTAAATCTGCTAAGTAAGTTGTTGAGGTTATACTGACGCCAATTGGCGTATTAATTTCATGAGTAACTTCTGCCGACATCGTGCCTAGAACGGCCATTTTTTCTGCATCAAGTAATCGTTCTTGGGCTTTTTTTAATTCAATTATTGAGCCTTTTAATTCATGATTTGTTTCTAAGAGTGTTTTTTCGGTGATACTTCTGCGACTGTTTTCAGCTTGCAGTTTTTGTTGTTGATCTAACAATTCACGTTGCTGTATTTCCATTTTTAACATGGTAGTGCTAAGTGAAGATGTTTTGCGAGCTACTTCTTGTTCTAACATTAAGTTTTGTTCATCTAACTTACTGTTAGCTGAAATAACTTTACTTTGCGTAACGGCCAGTTTCTCTTTGTAAATCACAAGTTCATCGATGAGGTTGTTATAGGCATTTTGCAGAATACTTAATTCATTATTCTCATAATTAATGACATGCAATTTAGAGGCTTCAGGATCATCGATATCAAATTGGTTGATTTGCTCAGTTAATTCGTTGAGTGGATTAGTTAACAGGCTTGAAAAGGCTAAAGAAAATAACAATACAAGTGCTGCGGTTTTAACCATTGCATTACCAATGAGAAAATAAATACCAACTTGTATGCGATTAAATATCACTTCATTACTGGATAATAAAGTTACTGAGCCAACTTTAGTGGTGCGACCTGAAAATTCAAAAATCAATGGGAAAGTATGCCCAAATAATCCAGTATTATGAGAACTGACATTAAAATATTTTTGATCGTTATCACTTTCCCCTTCGTTTACCGACTCTATAAAGAGGTTATCTTCTCCTGTTGCAACTCCTAATTGGGCAATAATAGAGTTATTTTCATCGGTAACCGTAATGCCTTTAATCATGGGAATAGCGACTAAACCTTCGGCAATCGATACTGCTTGCTGGGTGTTAAGTTCCCATACCGCACGAGTTAAGCTGCCACTGAAGGTTTTTTCTAACGTAAGTAGCTCACTTGCAATGTGATTTTTAGTATTAATATATTCGGCACCAATTTGTACGCAAGTAACGATAAATGTCAGTACAAAGTAAAATGACAATACGCGTGTAAGGAGCTTTCGTGACAAACTGTTTAATTTCATTAAATAATTCTTTTATTAAGTATTTATTGATTTTAACTGCTTTTAAAAGTGTTGCACCTTTTTCATTCAGCTATGTGGTCAATATATTAGGAAGGAAATATTCCCTAATTCCTTATGCTAGATATTTTAATATACGGTATTAGACAGCATATTTCCTAAGAAATATTACATTTTGTTTTAGTTATACGAGTAGTTATCAATAATTTATAATTTTTTTAACAAATTGATGAGAAAATAATTCCTTGTGTCACAATAGTGTCATAAAGGTTTGGCAATATAGCCGCAATTATTTTTTGGCCATACTTAAATTTATAAAGGTACTAACATGAAACACACTTACAACAAAATCGCTGTCGTTTTATTGTCTACTTTATCTATGTCGGCATTTGCAGCTGATGTTGAAGTCTACGGTAAAGCAAATCTTTCTCTTCAATCTTCTGATGAGGGTGAAGGATCGTTTACTGAAGTAAAAAGTAACGCTTCTCGTATTGGCCTTAAAGGCTCACATGACCTAGGTGATGGTTTAACGGTACTTTATAAAGCTGAGTTTCAAGTTGACTTAGATGGTGATAGTGACTCAGGTGACAGCATTACTGACCGTAACCAGTATGTTGGCCTAGCGGGTAGCTTTGGTGAAGTATTATTGGGTAAAAACGATACAATGCTTAAGCAATCACAAGGTAAAGTTGATTTATTTAGTGATTTAAATGGCGATATTAAAAGCTTATGGAAAGGTGAAAACCGCATGGCTGATACGCTTTCTTATAAATCGCCTAAATTTAGTAACTTTCAAGTAGGTGTTACTTATATTGCTGAAGATGCTGTAGATGCTGATGACGGTGTTTCGATTGCCGTATTTTACGGTGATGCTAAACTGAAAAAAACAAATATATTTGCATCTGTTGCCGTTGATTCAGATGTGAAAGGTTATGACATTACACGCGCGACAGTGCAGGGTAAAGTATCTGGTGTGGTATTAGGTGCAATGTTACAGACTCAAGAAGCAATAGACGGCAGCAATGAAATGGACGGTTTCATGGTGTCAGCAAAATATAAAATGGATAAAGTAACCTTTAAGGGCCAATACCAAGCTGCTGACTTTAAAGACGGCGATGATAAATCAGGTATTACTGTTGGTGCTGATTATTCATTAGCAAAAAGCACAAAGCTATACACTTTTTACACTACCTTTGATATGGACAGTGGCGAAGACCAAAATTATTTAGCTGCCGGCATTGAATATAACTTTTAATCTTGATGGTGACTTTCTCATTAAGTTATTAAGTGAACATACTTTTAACTATGTTTCATTGTGATAAAGCCGCATTTAGCGGCTTTTTTCTTGCCTATTTGTTTTGTATCGTTGATCATGATGCTATCCAATTTATCAATTGGGCTAAGGGATTTTAGCTATATTTTTGCCTTTGTCATGAAACTGTCATATTTATTTATCACAATGTTCATTATACGATTAGGCTATTAGGACGGATGCATGAATAGACAAATATTGGTTGTTGAAGACGAAGCAGCAATAAGGGAAATGATAACTTTTGTGTTAGAGCAAAATGGTTTCAATGCCATAGAAGCTGAGACAATAGAACAAGCACAAGCTAAAATTAAAGAGCCATATCCTGATTTAATCTTACTTGATTGGATGCTACCAGGTGGTACAGGTGTTAAGTTAGCCAAGTCATTAAAGCAAAATGAATACACTCGCTCCATTCCTATTATCATGTTAACGGCAAGAGCCGATGAAGATGATAAAGTTAAAGGCTTTGACGCAGGTATTGATGACTATGTTACTAAGCCATTTTCACCGAAAGAATTAATTGCACGGATTAAAGCGGTAATTCGAAGAGTTGCACCAACAGCATTAGAAGAAACCATCGATTTTCATGGCATTACCTTAGACCCTGTGGCTCATCGTGTATCCATTAATGATACAGCCTCGAACTGGGGCCGACAGAGTTTCGTTTGTTACATTTCTTCTTGACCCACACTGAGCGTGTGTATAGTCGAGAACAGTTATTAGACAATGTATGGGGAACTAATGTGTATGTTGAAGATAGAACGGTTGATGTGCATATACGCCGTTTACGCAAAGCAATTACTGGTCATGGGCACGAAGAATTTATTCAGACAGTTAGAGGCTCGGGATATCGCTTCTCTGGCAAAATTAAAACCTCAGGTTAGTTACTAATATATGTATTTTCGCATTACAGCTCGCGCACTTTTAACCCGTATTATTAGTGGGCTTATTGCCAGTGCTATTGTAGGTTATTTAATTGGCCAAACATTTTTGGTTGTCAGCCTGGTAACCATAGGTTTGCTTGCTTGGCATTACAGTCATTTATTTAAATTAATTCAGTGGTTGTGGCAAGGGAAATCAATATCTCCGCCACAAGCTAATGGCGTATGGGGCAGAATATATGATGGTCTTTACCGACGAATTCGTAAGCAACGTCAAAAGCAAAAACAATTAAATGAGCGTATTCGAAAATTTCGTGATGGTGCAGAAGCATTACCCGATGCTGCATTAGTACTGTCACATGAACTCAATATTTTATGGGGAAATAAAAAAGCTTCCCAGCTTTTGGGTGTTCGCTGGCCGGGTGATGTTGGTCAACGTATTGATAACTTGATTCGATTTCCTGAATTTTCAAAATATTTAGAAGATGGCGACTTCGAAAGTCCCTGTTTGATCATTTCACCGATAAACACTGAACTACAGCTTGAATTGCGAATGATGGCCTATGGTAGTGATCAAATTTTATTATTAGCGCGCGATATCAGTAAAATTCAACGACTTGAAGAAATGCGCCGTGACTTTGTCGCTAATGTGTCTCATGAGCTAAAAACACCATTAACCGTAGTACGAGGTTATGTCGAAATGGTGCAAGCAAGTGATAGTGCATTAGAGCCTCATTGGCAAAAAGCTTTTTCAACGATTGAAACACAAGTATCTCGAATGGATCGGTTGGTTGAACAGCTATTGGTATTATCAAGAGTTGAGAATAATGTTGATTCTGATAATCATCATCAAGTTGATTTGTCACGTTTAATCTTAACGATAGTTGAAGATGCGCAATGGTTAAATCAAGAGAAAAATCATGTTATTCACAGTGATATTGCACCAGATATAAGTCTTGAAGGAAATGAGCACGAATTAAAAAGTGCCTGTTTAAATTTACTTTCTAATGCGATTGCCTATACCCCTGAAAATGGCGTTATTGATGTAACACTGCGAATTGATGGTAATAAAATACGTTTTAGTGTTAAAGACAATGGGCCAGGCATTAAACCAGAGCATGTTAATCGGTTAACTGAACGATTTTTCCGCGTTGATAAATCTCGCTCACGAAATACGGGTGGCTCAGGGTTAGGATTAGCAATAGTTAAGCATGTATTGAATCATCACCATGGTGAGCTTTCTATTGAGAGTGATTGGCAACAAGGTAGTGAATTCATTATTTATTTTAAAACCTTATAACATCGTTAATTTTATTTTAGTGGCTAGTGAATTTTCGCTGCTTTTATCAAATATCCCTCAAGCACATAAAAAATACCCACACTAACCTTATTCAATGTTTTGTTTATTTTCTGTAAATCTGCATGTCTGAAAGTTTCTAACACTTTTACAATAATGCTTGTTGCGATGACAAATTATTAAGGCTTGTCATACAAGTGTCATAAACTTTACTTATTATTGTCATATTCACTTTCTATAGTGTTCTCAAATTAATTATATTTCTCTCGGAGAGTAACATGAGTTTAAAGCGTACATTAAGCGTTATTGGTTTATCTACCCTTATCAATTTTTCTGCATTTGCAGTTGATAGTGATTTACCAATCTATAAAAAAGTAAGTGGTGTTTCAGGCAATGTTTCGTCTGTTGGCTCAGATACATTAGCCAATATGATGACCTTTTGGGCGGAAGAGTTTAAACGTACTTATCCTAATGTTAACGTACAAATTCAAGCTGCTGGGTCTTCAACAGCTCCACCAGCATTAACAGAGGCAACATCTAACCTTGGTCCTATGAGCCGTAAGATGAAGTCGCGTGAAATTGAAGCATTTGAGAAACGTTACGGCTACAAACCTACAGCAGTTCGTGTGGCTATTGATGCCTTAGCGGTTTTTGTTCACAAAGATAACCCAATTAAAGGCCTACGTATTGATCAAGTCGATGCCATTTTTTCAAACAATCGTAAATGTGGCGCTCACAAAGATGTCGACCGTTGGGGTGACTTAGGTCTTACCGGCGAATGGACAGGTAAAGATGTTCAATTGTACGGTCGTAACTCAGTGTCAGGCACTTACGGTTACTTCAAAAAGAAAGCCTTATGTAAAGGTGACTTTAAAAATAGTGTTAATGAACAACCGGGTTCAGCATCTGTTGTTCAATCGGTTTCTGCTTCATTGAACGGTATTGGTTACTCAGGTATTGGATATAAAACATCAGGTGTTCGAGCATTACCATTGTCGAAAAAAGGTGAGAACTTTATTGAAGCTAACATGGAAAATGCTATTTCAAAAACATACCCACTTTCACGCTTTTTATATGTGTATGTAAATAAACACCCTAATAAGCCTTTAGCTCCTATGGAAGCTGAGTTTTTGAAAATGGTGTTGTCAAAATCAGGACAGAGCATTGTAGAAAAAGACGGCTATATTCCTTTACCGGCTTCAGTGGTAGAAAAAGAGTTTAAAAAGTTAGGTTTATAGCGATGTAACGCATAAGCAATAACGAGATTAAAAAAGTCCGCAACCTGCAAAGGTTGCGGACTTTTATGTTCAGACCTTTCTAAAATATCCTGATATTCTAGGAACTAGTGCCTTCATACAGGTTAATGTGTTTCAGTTTTTTTGTTCCAGACAAAACTAAGTACCTGCTGTTATGAAAGTAATAAAAACCACTATTAAAAGTGAGTTCAGTCGGTTATTTTTAGCGAGAAATATCTACCATTAAGTCATCGGCGAGGTTTTCAAGCGCATCTATCATGGTATCTATGGTGTTTTTGTTTACAGATATAGTCACTTTTGCTTTGAATAATTCATGCCCAGCATGTGGTGCTATTTCTTGGGTACTGACTAATTTTAGTAAGTTACCACCATGATGGTGAATCGTTGATGAAATTTCTTGTACTATGCCTGATCTATCATTTGCTGTTAATTCTAAAACGAGTATGGTTTCAGGTGCAGAAACTTCTTGCTGTACATGTTCAATTTGCATTTTAAAGCCAGGCAAAATTGCAAGTTTATCTGCTAATTCTGTTGCGTTTTCAGCAGGAACAGCAATTTCTACCACACCAGCAAAAACACCTGAAATTTGATGTAAGCTTGATTTTTCCCAGTTAGCTTTATGTTCAGAAATTAAGTCAGATAAAACTTTAACTATACCGGGACGATCTGCGGTCATAAAAGAAATAATAAGATGGTTCATGGTAAATCCTTTGAAATTTTTTAAGTGTAAAAATAATTAACTTCGGGTCAGTCTTGAGAGTTCTTTGTGTAATTGTTCATCGTCTGCGAGATTAAGTTCAATTAATCGACGTAACGAACTTACGCTGTCTATATCAATACCATTACATTGCACTCGAATATTATTACTCTCTTGATGGACAACAACAACATTCATCATAATTTTGCTATCAGCTTGATTTAATCTAAATGAGAGTAATCCCAATTTTTTTGAGAAAACTATTCCTTGAGTGTCAGCACAAAGTAATGCGCCGTTTAAAGATATATCTTGAATATTGACACGCAACGACTGCTGGTCGATGGCTAGCTCAGCCTGCATAGAGAAAAGTATTCGCGTAAATTGACGTCTATTTTTCATGAGAGGTATTTATGACAAAGTGATTTATTTAGCATAGCTCGCTTTTAGCAAAAAGGCACCTTAATTAATAGATTAAGGTGCCTTTATCTTGTTGTTAACTAATTAGTTAACCAATTTTTTTATATTTTATACGGTGTGGTTGGGTCGCTTCGGCGCCATAGGTTTTTTTCATCCATTCTTCATATTCAGTATAGTTACCTTCATAGAAGTTGATTTGACCTTCATCACGGTAGTCAAGAATATGCGTAGCAATACGATCAAGGAACCAGCGATCATGTGAAATAACCATTGCACAACCTGGAAACTCTAATAACGCTTCTTCAAGCGCACGTAAGGTTTCAACATCCAAGTCATTGGTTGGCTCATCGAGTAATAATACATTACCGCCTGTTTGCACTAATTTGGCTAAATGCACACGATTTCGCTCACCACCAGATAAGTCACCAATAATTTTTTGCTGATCATTACCTTTAAAGTTAAATCGGCTGACATAAGCACGGCTTGGAATTTCAAAGGTACCAATATTTAAAATTTCATGGCCTTGTGATATCTCTTGGTAAACTGTTTTGCTGTTATCCATGTCATCACGGAACTGATCTACGCTGGCAAGTTTTACTGTATCACCAAGTTCTACATTACCTGAATCTGGTTGTTCAGCACCTGACATTATTTTGAATAAAGTTGATTTACCAGCACCGTTTGGCCCGATAATACCGACGATAGCACCTTTAGGAACGCTAAAGCTTAAATCATCAATCAACACTCTGTCGCCAAAAGATTTAGTTAAGTTATTAACATCTAATACTTTATCGCCTAAGCGAGGACCCGGCGGAATGTATAACTCGTTTGTTTCATTACGTTTTTGATGATCTTGGCTGTTAAGCTCTTCAAAACGTGCCATACGGGCTTTGCTTTTTGATTGACGAGCTTTAGGGTTTGAGCGCACCCATTCAAGTTCTTGCTTAATGGTTTTTTGTAGCGCACTTTCACTTTTACTTTCTTGCTCAAGACGCGCATTTTTTTGCTCTAACCATGAAGAGTAATTACCTTCATAAGGAATACCATGGCCTCTATCAAGTTCTAATATCCAGCCTGCAACATTATCTAGGAAATATCTATCATGGGTAATTGCCACAACAGTGCCAGGGTAATCATGTAAAAATCGTTCTAGCCACGCCACAGATTCTGCATCTAAATGGTTGGTTGGCTCATCAAGCAATAACATGTCAGGCTTTTGTAGTAACAAGCGACAAAGGGCAACACGACGACGTTCACCACCACTAAGCACACCAATTTTTTGTTCCCATTCAGGTAAACGTAAAGCATCGGCAGCACGCTCTAGAACATTGTCAATATTATGTCCGTCTTGGCTATTTATAATATCTTCTAATTGACCTTGCTCTTTTGCTAATGCGTCAAAGTCAGCATCAGGTTCTGCATATTCTGCATAAACTTGATCTAAACGAGCCATGGCATTTTTAACTTCAGAAACCGCTTCTTCTACAATTTCACGGACAGTTTTTGCTTCATCTAATATTGGCTCTTGTGGCAAGTAGCCAATGTTAGTGCCTGCAAGTGCTTTTGCTTCACCTTCAAATTCAGTGTCTAGGCCAGCCATAATGCGAAGTAAAGTTGATTTACCCGAACCATTAAGACCAAGTACACCAATTTTTGCACCAGGAAAGAAGGAAAGTGATATGTCTTTTAATATTGTACGTTTAGGAGGAACCACTTTGGAAACGCGGTTCATCGACATAATGAATTTATCTGGTAATGGTTGTGCCATGGAAAGCCTTTTTAAAACAGGATAAGAATGGTAGCTATTCTAGGTTAATAGCTACCTTGTTGGCAATGAGGTTTTATTGACTCACGCATATAGAGTGATAATTGTGCTGTGCTTTAGAGTGGTATGTTAATCCATTAAATAAACATGATTACGACCATGAGACTTGGCTTTATATAATGCCCTATCAGATCGAGAATAAAGGTCTTGAAAGCAAGTGTCGGCTGCCTTTATTACCGAAACGCCAAGGCTGATTTTTATCGGTAACTCTATATCGTTGATGATAATCGCGTTGTCATCTAATAGTTCACGAAGCCTTTCTGCAGCTTGTAAGCTTTCGGTTTTGGTGATGTTAGGAAGTAAAATTGAAAACTCTTCACCACCAATCCGGGCAAATATATCCTCTGACCTTATCGTTTTAGTGATTATTTGCGCAATTTTCACCAGCACTTGATCACCGACTGGGTGACCGTGGTGATCATTTACTGCTTTAAAATGATCAACATCTAGTGAAATAACAACCAGTTCTTGTTGATGTCTTTTAGCTCGATTAAATTCTCGCTTGGCATTTTCAAAGAAATAACGTCGGTTATAAATACCGGTTAATTCGTCAGTATTAGCGAGTTGTTCAAACTTTTCTTTTAATTGATATAGTTCAGTAACATCAGTAGAGAAGGCGATCATGGTTTGTAGATCTCCTTTCAATTGGAAAGGTACTTTTGTACTAAGGTAATGATGAACTTTATTGTCTGAATCTTCTAATGTTTCACTCATCACTACTTTTTGATTCTGCTCGAAAACAGTTTTGTCATTCGTCCAAAAGTGTTCGGCATATTTAGGCGGAACAACTTCAAAATCGAGTTTGCCAATAATTTCTTCTGCGGGTAATCCGATAAGCTCAGCGACACGACTATTGACATACCGGTAGCGCCTATTGGCATCTTTCATATAAATGTAGGCATCAACATTGTTTAATACAACGTCGAGTAAATGCTTTTGATTTTGGTTATCTGCTTCGAGTGTTTTTTGTATTGTAATGTCTGTCGAAATTCCTGAAAGACCTACAACATTACCTGCTGCGTTATGGAGAGGGGTCTTGATGGTTTGATAGGTATTAATTTTACCAGTAGATTTAATGACATTCTCTTCCTCGATGGACAAGGTGACATTTTCATTAATAACTTTTTTATCACTTTCTAATAAGCCGTCAAGTATATCTAAATCAAAAAAATGAGAGTCGTCTTTACCTATAATATCTTTTGCAGGCGTTTGAAATAAAGCCTCTACGTTAGCATTAACGTAGGTATAATTTCCGTCTAAATCTTTGCTATAAACATATGAGCCGATATTATCGAGCACATTAGACATTATTGAAATTTGCTGCAATAACGTCTCTGTATTATTGTTTTTATACGTCATACGTAATTCCACCACTGTTATTTTTAACCCTTTCGATTTTCCCTTCGACACTTAATTTACAGGCTATTAACAATTAGTGACTTGTCATGAAAAAAACACTTCCCCTGAAGTTTTCAGACAGTTAATTAATATCGACTTAATGGTATTAAATTGCAAATTAAATTTATTAAATAAAGCCAAGTAAAATTAGCAGCTGATATTTCAATTGATATAAATCGTATTTAAATGCACAAATTAAGTTATGTAGGTTTTACTTAGCTATCACACAGTTATTAAGCAGGTATGAGACAAACCAAATAGCAACACCACTAACTTTCACCCATGCTATTAATTAAAATTTATAAACTGTAATTAAGCAAGTATCATTTTTTAAGCTTAGAGTTGAATTTGAGAGGTGTAGGGTCGATACTGTCTACCTTGCTTAATAGAGAGTGTTGATCCCTTTGTCCGTTATTACATTTACCTTAGATAATAAATTTACTGCTACTTTTTCCCCTGATGGCATTATACAAAATTACCCACGACAAGTTACGTCGGCTTATTCTTTTGTTGAGCCTAAAAAAACGGCAATGCCGACTTTAATCGCCTACAGTGAAAGTGTTGCACAGCAAATTGGCTTAAATGAGCAACAAATACATTCAACTGATTTTTTACAGTTATTTTCTGGGAATGGTTTGTTAACAGATATGAAACCGTTTGCTATGTGTTATGGCGGTCATCAATTTGGCCATTGGGCGGGGCAGTTAGGTGATGGACGAGCAATTAATCTTACTGAAGTGTTGACGCCAAATAGTGGTCATAAAACTTTGCAGCTTAAAGGTGCAGGGCCTACACCTTATTCACGTACTGCAGATGGTTTTGCTGTTTTACGTTCGTCGGTTCGAGAGTTTCTTTGTTCGGAAGCTATGTTTCATTTAGGGGTTGCTACCACACGAGCGTTAAGTTTATCACTCACGGGTGACAACGTGGTTAGAGATATGTTTTATGACGGTCATGCTAAGGCAGAGCCTGGTGCCGTGGTTTGTCGTGTATCCTCATCGTTTATTCGATTTGGCAGTTTTCAATTACCTTCATCCAGAAAAGATCTAAGCTTGTTAACACAATTAGTTGATTATGTTATCGAACGAGATTTTCCACACTTAGGTGCACCAAGTGCCGAAACTTATCTGGCATGGTTTAATGAAGTATGTGACAGAACATGCAAACTGATGGTTGATTGGATGCGAGTTGGTTTTGTGCACGGCGTAATGAATACGGATAATATGTCGATTATTGGTGAAACCATTGATTATGGGCCTTACGGGTGGATTGATAATTTTGACTTAAATTGGACCCCCAATACTACCGATGCGAATGGCAAGCGCTATCGCTTTGGTGTACAAGCCGAAATAGCACAATGGAATTTGTTTCAATTAGCTAACGCTATATTCCCATTAATAAATGATGCTGAGCCTTTAGAAAATGCCTTAAATAAGTTTTCTGAAAATTACCAACAACAGTGGCAGCAAATGATGGCAGCCAAATTAGGTATTGAACTGTCTTCGGTGAAACCTAGTGAAGGGGCGAATAAGGAAGAATTAAGTTTATTTTTTGATCTTGAAAAAATATTAATGATGATCGAAACCGATATGACTATTTTTTACCGTCGTTTAGCTGATTTACCTGATGATAATTCTTTATGGTTGAGCCACTTAATGGTGTGCTTTTATAATGAGAATGAAATAACGACGGAATATAAAGCAAGCTTAACTTCTTGGTTAGAACGCTACATTCAACTTCGAAATAACGGCGCAAGAACGCGTGTTGACATTAGCGAAGCCATGAATAAGGTTAATCCTAAGTATGTTCTACGAAATTACTTAGCGCAGCAAGCTATTGAGTTAGCTGAAAAGCAAGATTATTCATTATTGCAGCAATTACAAAAAGTGCTAACAAATCCTTATGATGAACAACCTGCGTTTGAAAAATTTGCGGGAAAGCGGCCTGAATGGGCTAGGCATAAGGCCGGTTGTTCAATGTTGTCTTGCAGTTCGTAGTTTTTCAACGGATTGTACTTACAATAACGATTAACTTAGATTGATGAATCGAAGCTTGTTAAACAAACATTGATTAACAAGTTTGCTGCCTGAACAACACTCAACAATGTTAAGGCAGTTAACTCGATTTTAATTTTTGACGATATTGTAGGGCAATAAGCTTAATAATATCTCGCCAAGAAATAATACCAATTGCTTGCTGCTTTTCATCAACTATTGGGAGGCAAGATATTTTATGATCATGGAATAACAACACGGCTTCAGTAAGGCTGGTATCTTGTGTTGCTGTGATCAAATCTCGAGACATGATCAAGTGCACCTTTTTATTCATTAAAAAACTATCTTGTGCGGTTTCGTTGCGGGTGCCAACAGTTGGACTTAAATTTTTCCATAAATCGCGGTCAGTAATAATGCCAGCTAATGTTGATTTGTTTTGGATCATAATGTGATGCATATTATTTTTTTCAAACAACATTTTAGCTGTTTCTAAAGTGTCATCCATATCTAATGTTATTAAATCTCTCTTCATTATTTGACTAATTATCATGCTTTTATCCTCACCACAAATATACAGTTGGAAAAATCACCTTACTTTTATAAATCATACCATAACAAAAAATAACGATGTGCCTGTTTTATTTCAGGCCGCTACTTTGCCAATGGGTAACTAAAAACGCCTTGTCACAAAACTGTCATGTTGGTGTTTTATAATCGCTTCAGTTATAAAAATCATCATAGTTAAAGGTATTTTTAAGTGGCCATTGCTTCTAAATCAGCAAATTATCGCAAAGTGAAAAATTCATTAGCAAAATGGGTGATCACCTTAGGCGGTATCAGTGTTTTATTTACTTTAGTACTAATATTCATGTATTTACTATACGTAATAAAACCTATTTTTGAATCTGCAAAAGTTGAACCTACGGCTCAATTTGTTATTAGTGACCAAAGTCGTATTCTTGCAACCGGGGTTGATGAGTTAAAAGAGGTGGCCTATAGCATTACAGAACAAGGCTTTATCAACTTTTATCAATTAGTTGATAGTGGCGGGTATAAAGCGGGTGATAAAATATTATCAGAGCAACTCACTGATGACGGTATTAGCATCAAGCAACTGGTCAATATTGGTCAAGAGCAAAAGTTATTACTTGATAGTGCTGGAAATGTTCAGCTTGTTGTACCAAACTTTTTTGCTAACTTTGATAGTGGTGAAAGAGTTATTGTTCCAAGTATTCGTTATCCATTAGGTGAAGACTATTTACCTCTTGATGAACAAGGCGGTTCTTTTAGTAAACTATCGTTTGCTATGGATGATGAAAAGGCTGTTTTCGTTGGCTTTACAGCTGATAATCGTCTGATTAAAACTACTTTACTCGCCGAAGATGACTTCAATTATGACACTGCCTTTGATGCGCAATATGAAGAAATTGATTACACCGCCAAGGTGATTAACGATATTTTAGTCTCACCTGATTTAGCAATGGTATTTGTTCGACAAGGTGACCAAGTTGCCGTGTTTTCATTAGATGACGAAGAAGCTGAGCTAAAAGCAACGATTATTCCTCAGCTGTCGCAAAACAAATCGACTCCAAACCATATTACCGCTATGGCGTTATTATCTGGCGGTAGCTCAATTTTATTAGGTGATGATAATGGTTCAGTAAGCCAATGGTTTGAAGTGGCAACAGATCAAGGGCGCGAATTTAAAGAAATTCGACGATTTAATGTCAGCGACAACGAGCCTGTGAGTGCCATTTATACAGAGCAATTTCGCAAAAGTTTTTATACCGAAACACCCTCGGGTGAAATGGGGATGTTTTATACCACCAGTGAAGCTGATTTATGGCGTGGTCAGCTACATCAAGGAAATGCTCAAGCATTTGCTATTGCCCCCCGTGCTGATGGATTAGTGTTGTTTTATGACAACCAATTAGCACTTTACGCGGTTGAAAATGAACACCCAGAAGTTACATGGCAAGCACTTTGGCAAGAAGTTTGGTATGAAGGTTACCCAGAGCCTGAGTTTATTTGGCAATCAACCTCTGGCTCAGATGATTTTGAAGGTAAATTTTCTTTAGTGCCAATTTCTTTCGGTACCATTAAAGCTGCAACGTATGCAATGCTATTTGCCGTACCTATTGCGTTAACCGCTGCTATATATACCGCATATTTTATGACGCCAGGTATGCGCAGAAAAGTTAAACCAACCATTGAAATGATGGAAGCATTACCTACGGTTATATTAGGCTTTTTGGCTGGTCTTTGGTTAGCACCAATTATTGAAATTTATCTTCCTGCTATATTTTTGTTATTAATATTTATTCCCTCATCCGTATTTATAACCGCTTTCGCATGGCATAAATTACCGCGCGAAACGAAAACGCGTATTCCTGAAACATGGGCACCTATTATACTAATACCCGCTATTCTCATTGCCGCTTATGCTGCATTCGCATTATCTCCGGTACTTGAACTGTATATGTTTGGTGGTGATGTTAGGCAGTTTATTACTAATGATTTGGGCATTGATTTTGATCAACGTAATGCTTTAGTTGTTGGTATTGCTATGGGGTTTGCGGTTATACCAACGATATTCTCTATGGCTGAAGATGCCATATTCAGTGTTCCTAAGCACTTAACCAGTGGTTCATTAGCGTTAGGAGCCACACAATGGCAAACCCTGATTAAAGTTGTGTTACTGACGGCAAGTCCAGGCATATTTTCTGCCGTTATGATGGGATTAGGACGCGCTGTTGGTGAAACCATGATTGTATTAATGGCTACAGGAAACACCCCAATTCTCGACTGGAGTATTTTCCAAGGTATGCGAACACTGGCAGCTAATATTGCTGTTGAAATGCCGGAATCTGAAGTCGGTAGCTCCCATTATCGAATTCTATTCTTGGCAGCATTTGTTTTATTTGTATTTACGTTTGTATTTAACACGCTTGCTGAGTTTATACGTCAGCGTTTGCGTGAAAAATATAGCTCAATGTAGGAAGGCTAGAAAGTATGAATAATTGGTTTAAGTCTGGCTCGCCTTGGGTGTGGTTGTCAGCAGGTGGTGTAAGCATAAGCCTGATATCGGTTTTAGGTTTATTGTGGTTAATTGCATCACGGGGTTTAAGTTATTTCTGGCCAGCAGATATTTATCAGTTTGATATGACTGATGAGCAAGGTCAGCCTTTAACGGTTATTGGTGAAATTTACGATAGAGAAAGCATACCGGTTACACAGTTAGTGCATTTAAATCTTGATATAGATAAATCTGCAGAAACCATCGAGCGACTTTTAATTAAGACCGGTAATCGCGAGCTTGTTAGTTTAGATTTTCGCTGGATATTAGTACCTCAAATTAATAAAACCTCTTTACCTGAAGAGCTTGTGGTAATAGAGCGCAGAACTAATGGTAATTTTTATGGCTATATTGAAGACATTATCCTTGATGGTGCACCTGTTGGTCAGAACAAAATGGCTGAGCTTGTTGAGCTTGTTGAGCGAGTTAGTGATTTTCAAGATGAAATTCAGACTCTACAAACCTCAGACATTGGTGCGATTAACTATCAAATTGAACGCATCCGGTTAAAAGAACGTAAACATAATCTTGATGATACGCTGACTACTGAATTAGAACAGGAGTTCAAAGTTAATGTAGCCGAATTAAAAGCAGATTATCAAGTACTTGAAAAACAGTTAATGTCGTTACGTGAAAAAATATCTCGCGACCAAATTGTTATGCGCGCTATGGATGGTCAAAAAGTTATTATTAATTTTGAAGACATACTACACGTTACCTTTAATAATAAACTGAGCCTTTTTGCAAAAGTTAAAATATTTCTCAGCCAAATCGTTGCTTTTGTTAGTGATGACCCACGCGAGGCGAATACCGAAGGTGGTGTATTCCCAGCAATATTTGGTACGGTGTTAATGGTGTTGTTGATGACAGTCATTGTGTCACCTTTAGGTGTGGTAGCGGCTATTTATTTACATGAATATGCGGGTAATAACGCCTTGACCAAACTCTTACGTATAGCGGTAATTAACCTGGCAGGTGTACCTTCAATTGTATACGGCGTGTTTGGTTTGGGGTTCTTTGTTTATATGGTAGGCGGCAGTTTAGACCAATTATTTTATGCTGAAACATTGCCTAGCCCAACATTTGGTACGCCAGGGGTTATGTGGTCAGCACTTACGTTAGCCATTTTAACTTTACCTGTCGTTATTGTATCAACAGAAGAAGGGCTATCACGTATTCCTTCAGCAATGCGGCACGGCAGTTTGGCGTTAGGCGCTACCAAAGCTGAAACGTTATGGCGTATTATTTTACCAATTGCCAGTCCGGCTATTATGACAGGTATTATTTTAGCTATTGCGCGAGCAGCAGGTGAGGTAGCACCACTTATGCTCGTTGGTGTCGTAAAAATGGCACCTAATTTACCACTTGATGGCAATTTTCCGTTCTTACATTTAGATCGTAAGTTTATGCACTTAGGGTTCCATATCTACGATGTTGGCTTCCAAAGCCCGAACGTTGAAGCAGCAAGACCATTGGTTTATGCCACGGCTCTGTTATTGGTGACAATTATTGTAGCTTTGAATATGACAGCAGTGTCTATTCGAAACCGATTACGAGAAAAATATCGTATGTTAGAGCATTAATATTCATTGAAATAAAAGCAAGATTAAGCAAATTGATATAATTAAAAATGAACGGGCATAAATGCCCCTCTATTGAATAAGATTTAAAGAGAACACTATGATTTCTGTTACGCCAAAAAATTTATCAGATCAAAATGTTAAGCTCGATCTTAATAACCTTTCGCCAGAGCAAGTTGCGTTAGAGATTAAGAACCTAGATTTATATTATGGTAACAAACAGGCATTGCAAGATATTTCAATGTCGATCCCTAAAGGCCAAGTAACGGCATTTATTGGACCGAGTGGTTGTGGCAAGTCAACATTACTGCGCTGCATTAATCGCATGAATGATTTGGTTGATATTTGTAAAATTACCGGTCAAATTAACTTACATGGCGAAAATATTTACGACCGCCATACTGATGTAGCAGCATTGCGTCGTAAAGTAGGTATGGTATTTCAACGTCCTAATCCATTTCCTAAATCGATTTATGAAAATGTGGTTTATGGTCTACGTATTATGGGTGAGAACAACCGCCGGGTATTAGATGAGGCTGCGGAAAATGCATTGCGAAGCGCGGCATTATGGAATGAAGTAAAAGACAGGTTACATGAAAGTGCTTTAGGGCTTTCTGGTGGTCAGCAACAACGTTTGGTGATTGCTCGAGCCATAGCGATTAAACCTGAGGTGTTATTGTTAGATGAACCAACATCTGCATTGGATCCTATTTCAACATTAACGATTGAAGAGTTAATAAACGATTTAAAGAAACAATTTACTGTCGTTATCGTGACGCATAATATGCAACAGGCGGCCCGTGTTTCAGACCAAACGGCGTTTATGTATATGGGTGACTTGATTGAATACAGTGATACAAATACCTTATTTACTACACCAACAAAGAAGAAAACAGAAGATTATATTACTGGCCGTTACGGTTAATAAAATAACCGATAAACAGAGGGTTTTACCGTGGATAAATTAAATGTTGGACGTCATATTTCTGGCCAGTTTAACGAAGATCTAGAACGTATTATTAATCATGTTATGCACATGGGTGGTTTAGTCGAGAAGCAATTAGCTGAAGCATTAACGTCGGTATGTGACGCTGATGAAGCATTAGCAAAAAAAGTGCTAAGTAACGACTACCTTATTAATAATGCTGAAGTTAGTATTGATGATGAGTGTACGCGCATTATCGCTAAACGTCAGCCGGCTGCAGGCGATTTACGCTTGGTGATGGCCATTGTTAAAACAATCACGGATCTTGAACGTATTGGTGATGAAGCTGGAAAAATTGCTAATGTTACTTTAGAGAGCTTTTCAGGTAAGCATAAAGATTTATTGTCAAATTTGGATAACTTAGGTCGCCATGTTTTAACTTTTTTACAAGCGACCTTAGATGCATTTACCCGTATGGATTTTGATGCAGCGGTGAAAGTGCATAAAAGTGATGATAAAATAGATCGTGAATACGAAGCACTGATGCGCCAATTGATGACCTATATGATGGAAGATCCTCGTTCTATTCCTCAAATAATGAGTGTTATATGGTCCGCTCGTGCATTAGAGCGAATTGGTGACCGTTGTCAAAATATTTGTGAATACATTATTTATTTTGTTAAAGGTAAATCGGTTCGTCATACAGCTCGGGAAGATTTTGAATCCTTATCTTAAAACAAAATGTTTTGCTTAATTAGTTATTACTTAGCTAATAAGGTATATACTTTTAAGTGAACTGATAATAACTAATCATTCTATCAACAGTCGCTATCTTGTTATAAAGCCTTTGAATTAATTTTCAAATGCTTTAATATCCGCGGCGAATAAAAATAAAGAGCATAAGCTCCTGGAAATTAATTATGGCCAGAAATTCAATTATTGGTATTTTTGCAAAATCGCCAATTAAACCATTAGAAAAACACATTCGAATAGTACACAAATGTTGTAGTCAACTTGTACCTTTCTTCGCAGCAGTTACTGAAGAAGATTGGAGTGCTGCAGGTAAAATGCGTAATAAAATTTCGAAGTTAGAGCGTGATGCTGATGACTTAAAACGTCAAATTCGATTGGAACTTCCGGGTGGTTTATTTATGCCCGTAGATCGTGCTGATTTACTCGAGTTATTATCTCAACAAGACAAAATTGCCAATCGCGCAAAAGATATTGCCGGACGTATCTTTGGTCGCAAATTAACCATTCCTACCGTATTACAAGAACAGTTCATTGCTTATGTAGCACGCAGCATTGACGCTGCTGAAAAAGCTGCTGACGCAATAAATGAACTGGATGACCTACTAGAAACTGGATTTCGTGGTCGTGAAGTTGAATTAGTCACTAAAATGATCAGTCAACTTGACGAAATTGAAGATGAAACAGATGGTATGCAAATTCAACTACGTAAAGAGCTATTAAATATTGAAAAAGATTTAAATTGCGTAGATGTAATGTTTTTATATCAAATCATCGATTGGGTTGGCGACTTAGCTGATCTTGCCGAACGTGTTGGTGCACGTTTAGAAATTCTTTTGGCTAGAAAATAGGGCTAACTCATGGAAATTTTACTATCACATGGCTCTACGTTAGTCATGATCGCCGCTGTCGTAGGTTTTTTTATGGCATGGGGCATAGGCGCTAACGATGTTGCTAATGCAATGGGAACATCGGTTGGGTCAAAAGCATTAACGATTAAGCAAGCCATCATTATTGCAATGATTTTTGAATTTGCTGGCGCATATTTAGCGGGTGGTGAAGTAACATCAACCATTCGAAAGGGCATTATTGACCCGGGCTATTTGTCGATATTCCTGAACTATTAGTTTTTGGTATGATTTCAGCACTCTTAGCTGCAGCTACCTGGTTATTAGTTGCCTCTGTTTTAGGTTGGCCTGTATCTACAACGCATTCTATTGTTGGTGCTATTATTGGCTTTGCTGCCATAGGCATAAGCCCTGATACTGTAGCGTGGGGCAAAGTCGGTGGTATTGTTGGTAGTTGGGTTATTACACCGTTAATTTCAGGTGTTATTGCTTTTATTATATTTAACAGTGCTCAAAAACTGATATTTGATACTGAAAAACCACTAGAACAAGCGAAACGATATGTACCGTTTTATATGTTTTTAGCGGGTTTTGTTTTATCACTAGTTACGATTAAAAAAGGTTTGAAACACATTGGATTAGATAATATCGATGTGGGTTTCTATAACTTTGAAATTGCTGGCGCTGGTGGATATTATCTTGCCATTATAGTGGCTGTTATTGTGGCTATTGTTGGTAAGTTCTTTGTTTCACGTCTTAAGTTTGACGATAAAGCAGATAAGACTACGCATTACGCCAATGTAGAGAAAGTATTCGCTGTATTAATGGTAGTTACGGCTTGTTGTATGGCCTTTGCTCACGGTTCAAATGATGTAGCCAATGCAATAGGGCCGCTAGCGGCGGTTGTAAGTATTGTTGATAACGGTGGTGAAATAGCTAAAAAAGCTAGCCTTGTATGGTGGATATTACCATTGGGTGGTTTTGGTATCGTTGCTGGTTTAGCATTGTTTGGACATCGTGTTATTGCCACTATTGGTAAAGGCATTACGCACTTAACACCAAGTCGTGGTTTTGCTGCTGAGTTAGCAGCAGCGTGTACAGTCGTTATTGCTTCTGGCGCTGGCTTACCAATTTCAACGACACAAACCTTAGTGGGTGCTGTGTTAGGTGTGGGAATGGCCCGCGGTATTGCAGCGATTAACTTAGGTGTTGTTCGTAACATTGTTATTTCTTGGGTAATTACATTACCTATAGGTGCTGGCCTTTCAATTATCTTCTTCTGGATAATGAAAGCGATATTTAGTTAATACAGCAACTAAGCAAACTTTAAATGAAGCCAGTATTGATACTGGCTTTTTTTATGGCCGCAGTTATTCTAATTTTAGCTATTGATACAGAACTTTCTATTATTAACGTTAGTGCTCATAACCCCTATATCTGTTAGTTTTAGTAGAGGCCATTAGATTATCCCCTAGGATATAAACTGATTGAGTAATCACTTGGTCGTTGGTTTTTTATGCTAACTTTATTCAATATCACCGTGAGTTAAGGTTAACTAACAAAATGGCTTGCGAGTGAGGTTAAATCTCGATATTATGTCGCCTCTTTCGAGATAAATTTATTATTACTTAATATTTATTTCATTAAAGACAGTGCCTTGATAGCTCAGTCGGTAGAGCAGAGGATTGAAAATCCTCGTGTCCCTGGTTCGATTCCGGGTCAAGGCACCATATACTTTTAGTAAAAAAATTAAAGCCTTAACAGTTAAATGTTAAGGCTTTTTCTTTTTACGTGTTCGAAAATTTTTTGAACCGTTTTTTAAACAAAAAAATACCCGCTCATTCAGCAGGTATTTTATTTAACGTTTTTAGATACATTAGACGTTTATTTTTTCTGCGCTTGTTTAATCGCGCTTTTAGTTGCTCTTCGCTCGGCAATAACTTGTTTTATTTCGCCACCAATATGAGCTTCACCACGTGCTTTAGCTAGATTTATTTGTTTCTCACGTTCTTGAAAACTACTTTTTTGTTCATCAGTGTATTTATCGAAACATCGTGGGCAGCTTACTCCTTGAATATAATGTTCACTGGTTTTTTCTTCGTCAGTAATTGGGTAGCGACAAGCAAAGCATTGATCATATTTGCCACGTTCTAAGCTATGGTTGACTGCAACGCGGGCGTCAAAAACAAAGCATTCACCTTGCCACTTAGTTTCTTGCTCGGGCACTTCTTCAAGGTATTTTAAAACTCCGCCTTCTAAATGGTAAACCTCATCAAATCCTTGCTCTTTCAAGTAGGCTGTTGATTTTTCGCAGCGTATACCGCCGGTACAAAACATAGCGACTTTTTTATGTTTGTTTTTATCTAAGTTTTTTGCCACATAATCAGGGAATTCTCGAAACGTTTCGGTGTTTGGATTGATCGCATTTTCAAAAGTACCAATTTCTACTTCATAATCATTACGTGTATCTATTAATAAAACTTCTGGATCAGAAATTAGTGCATTCCAATCTTTAGGTTTTACGTAAGTACCTACCGTTAGAGTTGGGTCTATACCTTCAACACCCATGGTAACAATTTCTTTCTTCAATTTAACTTTTGTACGCTGAAAAGGATTTTCTTGATGAAACGAAGACTTCGTTGATACGCCAGATAAGCGATTGTCGCTATTAATAAAAGCTAATACGGTGTCTATGCCGGCTTGTGTCCCCGCTATAGTGCCATTTATGCCTTCTAACGCTAAAAGTAAAGTGCCTTTAACTGCGTTGTTTTCCATTACTTTTTGTAATTGCGGCTTAATTGCTTCAAAATTTTCTAAACGTACAAATTTATATAATGCACAAACAGTGATGTTATTCATGTTTTATTGACCCATTGAGCGAGCCTGATAGTAAGTCAGGAGCTATAGATTGAAAGTAAATTCACCATGCGAACCCTGCAAGGTGAAGTGTTTGTTTATCGTCTGATGATAAAGCGCGAGCATTCTACCAAATGTGGCTCTGGCCTAAAAGTCTTAAGACTAACTTTATTTATGCACAGCGTAATATGGCTGTAAACTGGTGCCTGCAACATATTGTTGACAGTTGTTTATCAAGTATATTCTCTTGGCATAGCCTTTATCAGATCGCTTGTTATAATATTGCACATTGCCTTTTTAATCGTGTGAAAAGCAAACACGTAATTTACCTATTTTTTGGAGTTGTTTAGCCCATGTCTAACACCAATTTACTGAATGAAACACATAACCCAGCCTTAATCAGTTGGGTAGCATCTGCTAATGTTGAAAGTTGCGATTTTCCAATTCAAAATCTACCTTTTGCTAGTTTTAAAATAAAAGGCGGCAACGACGCATTTCGTGCAGGTGTAGCTATTGGTGATCAAGTAATAGATTTAAAAGCGTTATTTGAATTAGCTATTTTTGATGGTGATGCTCAACTAGCGTTAGAGAAATGTTGTGATTCGCAACTAAATGACTTTATGTCAATGGGTAAGCAATTCTGGAGTGCTTTACGCCAAGCTTTATCACAAGCATTAACACAAGGTTCAGCGCTTGAATCGAAGCTTACTTCATGTTTGATTGCTCAGGCTGATGTTGAGTATGCCTTGCCATGTCAAATTGGGGATTACACCGATTTTTATACTTCAATTCATCATGCTACATCGGTTGGTAAAAAATTCAGACCTGATAACCCGTTGTTACCAAATTATAAATGGGTTCCTATTGGCTACCATGGTCGCTCTTCTTCAATTGAAGTTTCAGGTAATGATTTTAAGCGTCCTAAAGGGCAAACAAAAGCGCCGACAGCAACAGAGCCATCTTTTGGTCCATGTAAACGTTTAGATTATGAAATGGAAGTCGGTATATTTATTGGTAACGGTAATGACTTGGGCGCACCTATAAGTATTGAAAATGCTGAAGATCATGTGTTTGGCATGTGTTTATTCAATGATTGGTCTGCTCGTGATATTCAAGGTTGGGAATATCAGCCTTTAGGGCCATTTCTATCAAAAAGTTTTGCTTCAACGGTTTCTCCATGGATTGTTACCTCAGAAGCATTAGCGCCTTATCGTGCCGCTTGGACACGTGATGAAGCTGATCCTCAACCTATGCCTTACTTGGAGTCACAGAAAAACCGAGATTTTGGCTCTTTAGATTTAAGTCTACAGGTTCTAATTGAAACTGAAGCTATGCGTAACGCTGGACAAAAAGCAGTACAGTTATCGCAATCAAACTTTAAAGATTCATACTGGACTGTAGCGCAGATGGTAGCTCATCATACGGTTAACGGTTGTAATTTACGTGCAGGTGATATGTTTGGTAGCGGAACGCAATCAGGAGCTAAACCTGAAGAAGCTGGCTCAATGCTCGAATTATCTAATGCAGGCTCTGAGCCTATTACTTTACCTAACGGTGAAACGCGTACCTTTTTAGAAGATGGTGATGCGATAATCATGAAAGGTTGGTGTAAAAAAGCAGGAGCAGCACGTATTGGTTTTGGTGAAGTAAGTGCAACAATTTTAGCTGCTGATTAAAAAGTAGTTCCTAATAGGAAAACACTTTAATTTTCTATAAAGCTCCATATGCATGGAGCTTTTTTATTGATGAAACATGAATAAAATACTGACTTTTTATTATTACCTTTACGGTTTGTTAGTTTGTTTTTAACAAGCCATTAACCTTTGTAACCTCTATTTATCGGTACCTTACGTTAAGGTAACTCACCTATTTTCAAAAAGTTCATTTTTTCTTACATTTATTTTCATTTTTATTTATTTATTTTTATTGATTAAATATGCAATCTCAAATGACTTTAATACGAATATTTTCGCACTTTAATTGTTTGAATTTTATTCTTTAACTAAGGCTATATGCAGGTTACAGTTTGATTACATATGTTAATCATGTTCTGCATAATTACTGATTACCGTTGCATATCAAATATATTAATACACACATTGTTAAAACACCTTTAAAAACACTACTTGTAAAGCACTTCTAACTATTTTATAAATAATCATTCCATTTATAGTTGTCACCCTACTATTTATTAAGAAATAATTTTGCTGCAATTAAATTAATGGATAAAAATATAACTATAAAAATAGATAACAGACAAAACATAAACACATATTAGGAAGGAAATATCATGTCTACAACATTTCGCACAGGTACTTTAGCTTTAGCTGTTGGCTTAGCACTAGGAACTGCTCCTAGTTTTGCTGCTGGTTTTGCTGAAGAAGCAGCCAAAAAAGAAAGTGTTGAACGTATCGCCGTTATTGGTTCACGTTCAGCACCTCGTTCAGTAGCAGAATCACCAGTACCTATTGATATTATTGGTGGTGATGAGTTAGGTAAAAATGCTTCAAGTGACATGCTAGACATGTTGGTTGGTGCAATTCCCTCGTTAAATGCTCGCGCACAACCTATTAGTGATGCAGCATCACTAATTCGCCCAGTAAACTTACGTGGTTTACCATCTGATTCAACGTTAGTACTTTTAAACGGTAAACGTCGTCACCGTGCATCAGTTATTGCATTCCAAGGTGGTGGTATTAATGATGGTGCACAAGGTCCTGATATTTCAGTAATACCAAGTGTTGCTATCAAGCAAGTTGAAGTATTACGCGATGGTGCTGCAGCACAATATGGTTCAGATGCTATTGCTGGTGTAATGAACTTTGTATTGAAAGATGATGCAGATGGCGGTTCAATCTCTGTAAAACAAGGTTCTTACTACGAAGGTGATGGTGACCAAACGATCGTAGACGGTAACGTCGGTTTACCATTTACTAAAGATGGCTTTGTAAATTTAAGTTTTCAGTTAAAAAATGCTGATGCAACGAGCCGAAGTGTACAACGTCCTGATGCACAAGGCATTGCAGACGCTGGCAATACTTCAATTCAAGACCCTGCCCAAATTTGGGGTAATCCTGAAGTTAAAGATGACATTACTTTATTCGGTAATGTTGGTTTAGATTTAGGTGATGATAAAGAATTCTACATGTTCGGTAACTACTCTGAGCGTGATGTGACCGGTGGTTTCTACTACCGTAACCCACATAACCGTGGCAATGTTTATTCTGTTGATGGTGGTGAAACACTGCTTGTTGGCGATATCGCACAATCACAAGGCGCAGCGCGCACATGTGCTGTAGTTCCTGCAAACGTTCCAAATGTTCTTGATACTACTGAATACCAAGCAATGGTTGCCGATCCTAACTGTTTCTCAATGAACCAAATATTCCCAGGTGGTTACACACCACAATTTGGTGGCAATATTACTGATACATCATTAACTGTTGGTACTAAAGGTGACATTAACAGTGGCATGCTTGAAGGTTGGTATTTTGACGTAAGTGGTTCAGTAGGTCGTAACGAATCTAAATTTAATTTAAAAAACACTTTAAACCCATCACTTGGTTTAGAAACGCCTGTTGATTTTCAAACAGGTAGTTATATCCAAATGGAAAAAACGTTTAACTTTGATTTAGTTAAAGGTTTTGAAATGGGTCTAGAAGAGCCAGTGAATGTTGCTACAGGTCTTGAATGGCGTGAAGAAAGCTTTGAAATCGTTTCTGGTGAAGAAGCATCATGGAAAGCGGGTGCATTTTCTGACCAAGGCTTCAATATCGGTTCACATGGTTTTAAAGGTTTTGGTCCTGAAACTCAAGGTCGTAATGACCGTCGTAACATTGCCGCTTATGTTGATGTTGAAGCACAGTTAACTGAAGACTTTTTACTTGGCGCTGCTGTACGTTATGAAGATTTCACAACCTTCGGTAATACAACTAACTATAAGCTAACAGCACAATACACGCTTAATGATGAATTTTCATTCAGAGCGTCTCATAGTACAGGTTTTAGAGCACCTACTGTTGGTCAAGCTAACGTTGTTAACACGCAAACATCACTAGTAATGGGCGATTTAATTCAAACATTCTTAGCACCACCAACGAACCCACTTTCTGCGTTTTATGGCGGTAAAGAGTTAGCACCTGAAGAATCACGCAGCTTTGCTGGTGGTATGGTTTATCAAGAAGGTGATTTCTTCTTTACACTTGATTACTACAACATTGAAGTTACTGATCGTTTAGCTCAGTCTAGCCAAATTGATGTTGAACCTGCTGATTATGCTGAACTTGAAGCACTTGGTGTTGTTAACCCTGAGTTGATTTCTGCGGTAACTTATTTTGCTAACGACTTCGATACAACTACTCAAGGTGTTGATATTGTTGCAAACTATTCAATGGAGTTATTAGACGGTGATACATTGTTATCATTAGCTTATAACTGGAATGAAACAACTGTTGATAAGTTTAATCCAGATACAACTGATGAAGGTAAAGTACATCGTTTAGAAGAAGGTATGCCTGATCATCGTGCTACTTTCACTATTTCACAAACTTGGGATAGCGTAACGAGTTTTGTACGTGTTAACTACTTTGGTGAGTACTTTGCAACTCATGCAGATGATACATGTGCCATTGGTTGTTGGAATGAAGTTGCTGACTCAGCAATAACTCTTGATGCCGAAGTAAGTTACTTCGTAAATGACAGTATTACATTGTCTGTTGGCGCGAATAACCTTTTCGACCAAGAAGCTCAAAAGTTACCTGAAGAGTCTTACGGTCAGTTAGGTGCAGAGTACTATGAAAGTGGTCCGTTCGATTACAACGGCGGCTTCTACTACGTGAAAGCTACTTATAACTTTTAATTTTAAAGTAAATTAAGTCTAAAAAACCATATCATTTGATATGGTTTTTTTATGTCTGATGTATTAATAAGTAGGATGTTTTAGTCAGATAAGTAGCTATCCTAAAGATATATAGGGCAGCGAGGTTAACTCAGTGATATCAGCCAAGCTATGTATATTTAATTACGTTAACTCCGCTCTATTGAATCAGTGCTGTTAACTCAGTAACCTTAAGCTAAACAATCTTGTTTTGTTGTATATACTCAAGCTTGAATTGCTTCAACACTGCAAGGCGTTGCTCTGCTATAGCAGCTTTAATTTCAAGGCCCTTTAAACCTTGCTCAACAAAAGGTTTTGCCGTGATAAGAACTAATTTTTCAAATGCATGATAAAGAAAATCTTTTTGTGGGTATTCTCGTTTTTCAAAGCCAAGACGACCGGTGAAGTCGGCTTGACAACAAAGTAGAAAATCATAAAAATCTTCTGGTTTACGCCATGCATCAAGCTGGTTATAAAGCTTTAAAATAGTACTGGCTTTTAATTCAAATACTTTATGTGAGTGCAAGTGAAACTGGCACACTTTCAGCGCTAAAGTTTTGTATGCTGTTGGCACTCTTAAACGAGCGCATAATTCCTCGATTAAAGGCAAGCCAGCGGTTTCATGTCCTGGATGAGATGGCAATGTTTTATCTTCAGTTAACGATTTACCTAGGTCATGGCAAACACTAGCGAATCTTATGGTTGTTTTTGTCGATAGCAGCACTGCTTGTTTTAATACCATCATAGTATGTAAACCCGAACAAATTTCAGGATGCCATTTTGCTGGGTTTGGTATGCCCCATAAATTATGTAAATCAGGCCACAGCGACTTTAATGCTTGGCATTGATATAACACTTGAAAAAAAACTTCAGGGTTAGCATCGGCTAAGCTGCGTTGCATTTCTTGCCATACACGTTCGCCAGAAAGACTTAATAATTCGCTACTTTCACTGAGTTGTGTCATTAACGCAAGTGTTTCGGGGGCGATGGTAAAACCGTACTCATGGTAACGAGCGGCAAAACGGGCGACTCGTAAAACCCGCAAAGGGTCTTCAATAAATGCCATTGAAACATGACGTAGAACTCTATTTTTTAGATCTATTTGGCCGTTGTAAGGGTCAACTATTTTACCATTTTCATCCATTGCCATGGCATTGATGGTTAAATCTCTTCGAAGCAGGTCTTCTTCAAGGGTCACGTTTGGTGATGCATTGCAATTAAAGCCAGTATAGCCTTGGCCTGATTTTTTCTCTGTGCGAGCTAAGGCATATTCTTGCTTACTTTTGGGGTGCAAAAATACCGGAAAGTCTTTGCCAACTTGTATAAATCCAAGTTGGCACATTGCCTCGACACTTGAGCCAACAACTACATAGTCGTTATCAACAACGGCGCGATTAAGTAGCGAGTCACGAACTGCACCACCGACTAAAAACGTGTTAAGTTGTTGGGTTATATCTGCCATTTAAGTGCTTTAAACCTCTGAAAATAAATAAGTAAATAATATAGGGTGATTATACCAATAAACTCTAACACAAATGCAGCTGAATTTTGACATATGAACGCGTTCAGGGTAATTTCACAGGGTCGATTCATTAGTTAAGATTTACTATGTATACAAGTTATTTTGGTTTAGAAGAAAAGCCATTTTCAATTGCACCAAACCCAGATTATTTGTTTATGGGTGAACGCCACCGCGAAGCACTTAACCACTTAACTTATGGTTTAGGTGATACGGGCGGTTTTGTCCTACTTACCGGTGAAGTAGGCACAGGTAAAACTACGCTTAGCCGCCGTTTAATGGAAAATTTACCAGAAAACACCCAAGCCGCTTTTATTCTAAACCCAACGCTTTCCAGCCAAGAATTATTGGCAACGCTGTGTGATGAACTAAAAATTCGCTATCGCAAAACGGGTGCTACGTTAAAAACACTAACTGATAAAATTCAACAAAAATTACTGAAAAATCACAGCGACGATATCAATACTTTGTTGATTATTGATGAAGCCCAGCACTTACAGCCTGAAGTGTTAGAGCAACTAAGATTATTAACCAACCTAGAAACGAACACTAAAAAGCTTCTACAAGTCATTTTGATTGGTCAGCCTGAGCTACAACAATTATTGCAACGCCGTGATTTACGCCAGTTAGCACAGAGAATAACGGCCAGATATCATTTATTACCGCTAAACAAACAAGAAGTCGAACAATACCTTAAACACCGTTTGTCAGTGGCAAAATGTTTTCGTAATATTTTCGATAAAAGTGCGGTGAGTGCAATTCATAAAACCTGTAAAGGCATACCTCGCTTAATGAACCTGTTAGCAGAGCGCTCGTTGATGAATGCTTACAACAGTAACAATGCCGTAGTTAATCGTAAAATAGTGCTACAAGCTGCGCATGATGCGTTAGGCGATGAATTTGAAGTGAAACCTTGGTGGCAAAATAGTTTTGTGAAAGTTGGCGGCTTAGTTTCTGCATTAGGCATAGTGTTAGTTATTGGTATTTGGTGGGGAACATACCATCTTAATGGTATTCAACCTGAGCCTAGCTTGGCCAGTGCTGTTGAAAGTAACGTCGAAAGTAACGCAACGCAAACACTTTCAATCAATAACAATGCTACTTTAGTTAATACTAATACTAATACAAATGAAATAGCTCAAAACGCTGGTGCAGATCCTAAGATTGTCGTTCAAGAAAAAGTCATACCAGAGACGGTAGCGAACCGAAATGATGATATTGATAGCAAAAATGAGGTTGCCGCGCTAAATAACAAATTAGCTGAAACTAACGTTGAGTTTATTGATAAAGAAAAGCCATTAGCTGAGCTACAAACAACACAGCAAACACCTGTACAAAATTTAGCGCCAAAAGTAAAAAAAGTAACACCTAATAATTATGTTGTTGAAGCTGAAGAAGGTGTGTCAGACGCATTACTGGCAAGCTTTCAATCTGCTATTGAAGAAACTAAGCAAAGTGACAATACTGTTGAAAAAGTTAAAGTAGATAACAGCGATGTTTTACCGCTTACGCAAATGCCTGCATGGGTGCAAGATGGTGTACCGTCGTTAGCATTTGAAATGCATATTTATGCCAGTGATGGCCAAGGTTGGATTAGAGTTAATGGTCGCGATCGCTACGAAGGCGATTATATTGGTCGTGAGTTACTCTTGAATGAAATACTACCGCAGAAAGTGGTACTGAGTTTTAGAGGTGAAAAATTTACTATGGATGCTTTAACTTCTTGGAATTAGTGTTACCTATAAACGCAGCTTTGTTAGAAAGTATTTGAGCCACCAGAGGTTTAGTCTGATGGCTCTGGTTACTGACTTATTGCCATACCGGCATTTTTGCTTCGTAACTTTCTATTTTATCAATTTTATTTAACGTCCAACCAACACTATCTACACCGTTCTCTAAACAGTACTTGTGAAATGGTGTTAACGTAAAACTATATTCTGCATCTGCTGTTTTAACTTTACTTGCGGTTAAATCAATCGTTAGGTGCTGCAAATCAGCTTTTGATTGCTTGAATAACTCAGCGATTTCAGCTTCTGTTAATGTAATAGGTAAAACACCGATATTGATACAGTTTGCATAGAAAATATCTGCAAAACTTGAAGCAATAATGACTTTAAAACCATACTCTTGCAGAGCCCAAGGCGCATGTTCTCGACTCGAACCACAACCAAAGTTTTCACCTGTTAGCAAAATACTTGCGCCTTGATATTGCGGCTTATTAAGAATAAATTCAGGGTTATCTACTTTGCCTGCGTTATCTAGATAGCGCCAATCATTAAATAGATGTTGACCAAAACCTGTGCGAGTCGTTTTTTGTAAAAACTGTTTTGGGATAATTTGGTCAGTATCAACATTCGCTGCATCTAATGGCAAAACTAAACCATAATGCTGGGTAAAATTTTCCATGTTATGCTCCTTTAGCTTGTGAGTTAATAGCGGTTAAGTCGACAAAATGTCCTGCAATAGCAGAGGCAGCCGCTAACTCAGGGCTAACTAAATGTGTACGACTACCACGGCCTTGTCGGCCTTCAAAGTTACGATTACTCGTTGAAGCACAACGGTCGCCTTCGGTTAACACGTCATCATTCATGCCTAAACACATTGAACAACCGGGTAAGCGCCATTCAAAACCTGCATCAATAAACGTTTGTGCTAAGCCTTCAGCTTCAGCTTGCGCTTTAACACGGTAAGAACCTGGTACTACAATAGCATCAACCGTTGGAGATACTTTTTTACCTTTGGCAACAGCTGCTGCTGCGCGTAAATCTTCTATTCTAGAGTTCGTACATGAGCCAATAAACACTTTGTTGATGGTGATATCGGTAATTTTTGTACCGGCAGTTAAGCCCATGTATTTTAAAGCAGCAATACAAGAGTCGCGCTCTACAGGGTCAGAAAAGTCTTCAGGTGATGGCACAACATTATCAACTTGGGTTACTTGACCCGGTGTTGTTCCCCAAGTCACTTGGGTTTTAATGTCTTTTGCTTCCAGCGTTAAGTAAGTATCGAAAGTCGCATCGGCGTCTGATTTTAACTGTTTCCAATCATTAACCGCTTGTTCCCATACTTCGCCTTTTGGAGAGTAATCTTTGCCTTTTAAGTATTCAAAAGTGGTTTCGTCTGGCGCGATAAGGCCCGCTTTAGCACCAAATTCAATACTCATATTACAAACTGTCATGCGCTCTTCCATGGTTAAGCGCTCAATCGCATCACCACAGTATTCAACCACATAACCCGTTGCGCCTGCGCTGCCAGTTTTGCCAATAATCGCTAAGATAATATCTTTAGCGCTGATGCCAGGAGCGACTTGGCCTTTTACTTCAATTCGCATGGTTTTAGCTTTAGTTTGACGTAAAGTTTGAGTAGCAAATACATGCTCAACTTCAGAGGTACCAATACCAAATGCTAAAGCGCCAAAAGCACCATGTGTAGCCGTATGTGAGTCACCACAAACAATAACTGTACCGGGTAACGTTAAGCCAAGTTCTGGCCCCATTACATGCACAACACCTTGGTTTTTATGGCCCATGCCAAATAATTCAATACCAAACTCTTTACAGTTTTTCTCAAGAGTTCTTAATTGATTTGCTGCGCCTTCACCGGCGGCATTAATTTCAATTGAGCGGGTAGAAATATTATGATCCATAGTCGCGATAGTACGTTCAGGATGGCGTAATACACGGTTATGAAATTTCAAATTAGCAAAAGCTTGTGGTGATGTCACCTCGTGGATCAAATGACGATCAACAAAGATTAACGGCGTTTCATCAGCTTTTTCTTCGATAATATGATTTTGCCATAATTTTTCGTATAAAGTGCTAGCCATGCTATTTTGCTCCTGAAGTTGTTTTATTATCACGAATGTATTGGCAAATAATATCGCCCATTTCGTTGGTAGACTTAGCTTTGTGGCGCTCTTCTGGGCTAAGTAAGTCGCCGGTAAAGTTACCTGCACTCAGCGTTGCCGCTACCGCGTTTTCTATTGCACTTGCCGCTTCAACTTGATTTAAGCTGTGACGTAGCATTAATGCCGCAGAAAGAATTTGTGCTATTGGGTTTGCAATGCCTTTACCTGCAATATCAGGTGCTGTACCACCGGCAGGTTCATACATACCAAAACCTTGCTCATTTAAGCTCGCTGAAGGTAAAAGTCCCATAGAGCCGGTGATCATGGCGCAAATGTCAGATAAAATATCGCCAAATAAGTTTGAACATAGCATGACGTCGAACTGTGCAGGGTCGCGCACTAATTGCATAGCAGCGTTATCAACATACATATGCTCAAGTTCAACCTTAGGGTAGTCTTTTGAAACCTCTATAACCACTTCTCGCCATAATACAGAAGATGCTAATACATTGGCTTTATCAATAGATATAACCTTGTTACGGCGCTTTTGAGCTGACTGAAAGGCTAGGTGTGCTATTCGGCTTATTTCTTTACGCGAATAAATCATAGTATCAAAAGCCGCTTCGTCTTCTTGGCCTTGATTTTTTCGCCCTTTAGGTTCGCCAAAATAAATGCCACCCGTTAGCTCACGTATCACTAAAATGTCAAAACCAGCTTCTGAAATATCAGCACGTAATGGTGAAAGGTGAGACATAGCACTTTGAAGCTGCGCAGGGCGCATATTACAAAATAGTCCAAAATGACCACGTAAACCTAATAAAGAGGCTCTTTCTGGTTGCTCTGTTGGTGGTAAGTTACTCCACTTTGGACCACCGACTGAACCAAATAAAATAGCATCGGCTTGTTCACAGCCTTTAACAGTGCTTTCTGGTAGTGCTTCACCGTGATTATCGATAGCGCAACCACCTACGTCATAGTGTGCTGTACTAATTTCAAAATCATACTGCTGGGCAACTGTTTGTAAAACTTTTTCTGCTTGTGCCATAACTTCTGGCCCGATGCCGTCACCGGCTAATATTGCAATCTTCGACATAATATTGTTTTTTAACCTATAAAATTTACTTAATAAATGAATCTGATTTACAGCTAACTTCGTTGAAGTTAGCCTTAATTTGTTTAACGTTCGCTTATCTAAATTTGGCTTTGGCCATCAATAGCCGCTTCTTTTTTAAAATCGGTTTTAAGCTCAGTTTTTAATTCGGCAATAGTAATCGCACGATGAATACCGTTAAGCGCATTAACCAATGCATGCCCTGATGCTTTAATTACATCGGTATCTAAGCCATAACCATGGAAATTTCTGCCTTGCCAAGATACAACAATGTCAGCTTTGCCTAGGCCGTCTTCACCTTCACCTTTGTTTGAAATTTTGTAATCGCTTACTTCAAATTCAATATCTATGGCTTTTTTAATAGCGCGATAAAGAGCATCAACAGGACCATTACCGGTTGCTGAAACAATTTTACTATCTTCACCTAAGGCAAGCTTGATACTTGACGTTGCAAACTCACTACCGCCACTTTGTACATTAACGGTTTGTAATTGATAAAAGTCTTGTTGATCTTGTTGCTGAATATTAAAAAGTAAGGCTTCTAAATCGTCATCAAAAACTTGGCCTTTTTTATCCGCTAAGGCTAAGAAGTCAGCGTAAAGGGCTTCAATTTCATAATCTGACTCTTGATAGCCCAAGCTTTCCATACGATGCTTAATAACATGACGGCCGCTGCGAGAAGTTAAGTTCAATTTAGTTTTACTGATGCCGACACTTTCTGGTGTCATAATTTCGTAGGTGTTGCTGGCTTTTAACATACCATCTTGGTGTATGCCCGATGAATGACTAAAAGCGTTACCACCGACAATGGCTTTATTTAATTGCACAGGCATATTACAAAGCTGGCTGACTAATTTTGAGGTACGGGCAATTTCTTGATGATTAATACGTGTATGAACACCTAATAATTCTTGGCGAGTTTTCATGATCATGGCTACTTCTTCAAGCGAACAATTGCCAGCGCGCTCGCCAATGCCGTTAATGGTACATTCGATTTGTCTAGCACCGGCTTGCACGGCTGACATTGAGTTAGCAACAGCTAAGCCTAAATCATTATGACAATGCACAGAAATAACCGCTTGATCGATATTAGGTACACGATTAAATAAGGTTTCGATGATGCCACCAAACTCGTTTGGTAATGTGTAGCCCACAGTATCAGGAATATTAACGGTAGTGGCACCCGCAATAATGGCTTGTTCAACCATGCGACATAAATTGTCAATTGGGGTTCTGCCAGCATCTTCACACGAAAACTCAACATCATCTGTGAAACGGCGGGCATATTTAATTGCATGTACGGCCATGGCTTGTACATCAGCAAAGCTTTTTTTCAATTTTTGCTGAACATGCACATCAGAGGTAGATATAAAAGTATGAATACGAAATTGGTCAGCAGGTTTCAACGCATCAGCACAAGCTTTAATGTCGCCTTCAACGGCTCGGGCAAGGGCACAAACTCGAGAATTTTTCACGGTTCTTGCTATTTCTTGTACGGACTGGAAATCACCCGGTGAAGAAACTGGAAACCCCACTTCCATAATGTCGACACCTAAACGCTCAATAGCGTGCGCTATTTGTAATTTCTCGTGTACCGATAAACTCGCGTTTAATGCCTGTTCGCCATCACGTAATGTGGTGTCAAAAATAATTACTTTATCGTTAGAAGTGCCCATGTTTGTCCCTGATTTTAAAAGTTTTTGCGCTAAATAACGAGCATAAAAAAACCCGCGTTGAATAGCGCGGGTTTAGTGTTTTATTATGTTATCTATTTATTTTTCAAGCAATAAAACCTAGCCGCGCGTTGATAATGCGAGGAGGAGGCTAATACGAATCATGTTAGTGAAATTTTTCATTTATGCTTTTGCTTAGTATTTTGGTTTAATAAATAGTTAGTACGTTATTAATAGCGCATTTATCACTGTGCTGTCAATTGTGATTTTGTTATATATTATAAGTTATAAGGTTTTTATTTTGCATATAACCTTATTTTTAATCTCGATTTATCTGTAGCTGATTTTTAACATATAACTTGCTAATATCTACCACTCTCCTATTGCACTATTTTATGAGTCCAAAATGCAAGCAAAAAAGTTTGTTTTAAATATATCTCAAAACTATAGCTTCGCTATTTTAAGACCATTACAAGAAGCCATTCGCAATAGCAACAGAGATGTTTATTGGTTTGTACAGGGTAGTGCGGTTAATTTATCCTATTTTACTGAAGACGAAAAAATATTAAAGAGTGTTGATGACGTTATTAAATATGATCCTGATGCTGTTATTTTCCCTGCCAATATAGCACCAACATTTTTTCCAGGAATTAATGTTGCGGTTTTCCATGGTTTTGATGCAGGAAAAGTAGATAAAAAAGGACATAATGATCATTATAAAGTGCGTAATTGTTTTGATTTATATTGCACGCAGGGGCCAGATTCGACTGCTCAATTTCAACGTTTAGCTGAAAAGCATCAAACGTTTAAAGTCATTGAAACAGGTTGGTGCGCATTAGATCCTTTATTTACCAATAATAACGTCGATAAAACAGTAAAGTCGACAATATTAATGTGTTCAACATTTTCTAAGCAATTAACCTGTGCACCACACCTTTTTGAAACAATAAAATCTTTAAGTGAGACAGGTAAATGGAATTGGTTAATTCAATTTCATCCTAAAATGGATAGAAGCATAGTTGATAAATATAAATCAATTCAAAATGAACACTTAAGCTTTGTTGAAACTGATGATGTTATCCCACTGCTGAAGCGAGCAGATATTATGGTTTGTGATACCTCTTCTGTACTTATCATGTTTTTATTACAAGGTAAGCCAGTTGTTACTTTCAATAATATATCACCAGGTGATTATTTAATTGATATTAATTCAGCTGATAAACTTGAAGAGTCAATTGAGTATGCACTGCAAAAACCTCAATGTTTAATGGATAATATTCAGAAGTATATTGATTGTACGCATCCATACATGGATGGAAGGTCATCTTATCGCCTGCTAGATGCGATTGATAAGACTATTGAAGAGAAATCAAGTCTTAAACCTAAGCCCTTTGATCTATTTAGACAATTTAAAATGCGTAAAAAATTGAAATACTGGAAGCTTTAATCTCATGCGTTAAAAATAATGTTATTAAGCGATTATAACTCTCCTGATAAGTGCGTTTTCCTTAAGTACCATAAGTGTATTCTGTATTTTATATTACGAATGAAATTGGTGCTTTTAGTACCATGAAACCCACCATTCAATAGTGTTATATCACTAGCGAAGTTCTTGTTTTCACTAATCGGATAAGGGCGTAAACCAAATACAGACAAGTCTAGCTCTTGACAAAACTGCATATCAATATCAACAGGGCGATAGAACTTATCTCTTGCAAGCAGCTTTTTAGCACCAGCTAGATTAAGCGTATAACCTGTTGCACAGTTAGGGATTTTTGTAAAATTGATTAATTCAAACTGTTGATCTAATGAACTAATTTGTTTGGGTTCATGGTTTCTATTATCAGCTAATTTAATCAGATCGTATTTGCTTAATGTCTCGGAAAGTGAGAAGAGTTGAATAAAGTTACTTTCAATATTCATGTCATCTTCTAGTATAACCGCAAAGGCTATATTTTCAGCGACCATTTTACGCCAAACATTTCTGTGGCTAATGTAACAGCCAATTTCACCCATGCTTAAATCTGCTCTAAAATACTTCTTATTCAGTATTTTGGAATATTCTTGGTTAATTTCAGTAGTTGTTAAATTGTTACCTTTAACGGCAGGAATTCTTTCAAAGGCGACATTTATCTCTGAAAGTTGTTTGTCCATATTTAATAATCGTTCAGTTGCACAGTCTAAATTAATGACATATACGGGACAGTTATTGATTATGGACATCTTAATTACCTTTTATTGCTCATGATTTTTAAGTCATGAGCTCGCAGTTTAGAAAAAATTTATTTAAGTAATTATATTTTTACCTGTGTTAAAGATTATATTCAACTTTTAAAAATAAGTTTGCTTGTTTTTTATCTTTAATGTCATTTTCAAATGTAGATCGACTGAGGTCTAAACCCAAGGTATATCGCCAGTTTTTATAACTATGCTGAACCTTAGTCGATACCATGATCAAGTCTTCCGCTACTTCTGTAAGCGGATTTCCAATAATATTATTTCCTGGTGCTTTATCATTGTTATCTGTATTCAATTGTAAGTGACGAATTTTGCTCGTTACATTTGTATTTTGATCAATGGTAGAAATAAAGCCTAAAACCACGCTCGTTGCATCATTATCGTATAAGTTACCTAAGGTTCTTTGCTGGTAACGCATACCTGTTTGATAAATATGATGCTCATAGTAGCAGTTACCAATGTTTCTGTTATCTATATCAGCACAGTCTGCGTAGGTGTCGGTATATTCTAAATAAACCTTTGTATGAGCTGAAAAGATCTTTAAGTTAGTATCAATACCTACTTGCACTTTGGGTTCAGTCAAAAAGCTTAATGATGAGCCACTGTTATCACCATCTTCTGCAAAATATTGGCCATACAAACCAATTGGGGTATTTAGCACGTTGAATGAGTAACGTAAATCGTATCCTGCTTGTTGATTACCAGGTTCATTTTCTTTATTTACGCCGCAATCAAGTCCTGAAGCGCCACAATTGTCTTTACCCACGAGTACATTGAAAAAAGTGCTTAAGCTTTGTGAACGGTCTTTACCGCCAAATTGTGCTAAACGAGTAAGACCGACTTCTAAACCGTCGAATGGCTGAAAATTTAACCTGAAGCCCCACAACAAGGTGTCATCAATAACGCGTTTATCGTCCATAACGCCCATAAATGAAGTTACGGTCCAAGGGATTTCAATTTCGGTGAATGGAATTTCTAAAGGTATTGCCGATCTGCGGGATATTGAAAGCGCAGGAATAGGCCTAGCGTTATTAGTTAAGCTTAAGTTGCTATCCCAGCCAGGGCCCCACCATCTATCTTGCTTACCAAGTGATACCACCCAATTACCAATAAAGCCTGCAACATAACTACCATCAAAACGCGTATTGTCATTATCTTCTGGAGAGAACGTATAACTTGTGGAAAGGCCAAAAGCAAAAGATTCTGTCATATGGCTTGTTTGGATTTTTATATTGTTTTTGTCTCTAAAATCCTCGCCAAAACTTGTGAAACGTTTGTCTTTATTGGCAATATTAAGCTCTAATTTTTTACTGTTATTTTTGGCCATTCGAAATTGATGATTTACATAATCAAAGGCTTGTTTTTCCGCGCTATTTAAAGAAGAGTAATCAACATGCTTTAAGTCACGCCCAATATCGAGCCACATTAATGGAAATGTTGTAACGGGTGTTTTTATGTGGCCTGCATCAGCAAGTTGTTGAATACTTGATCTAAGATAAATATTTGATGTATCAATCCAAGGTTCTGCAGACGTGAAAAAGCAAAACAAAAATAGCGTGTAAGATAATTTATGTAATTTCAAAATAAGATTTTCAGTTCTTTAAGTGATATTTAGCCTAACTTTTAAAATTTAATTTTAAAAGTTAGCCCCAGTTTTCCATACTAGATTTACGTTTTGAAAATAAACGCGGTAAGATCAAACCAAATAATAAACCAACACCTAAGACGATTGCGCCATTAAAAAACCATTGCTTTTTAATACTAGTGTCTTGATTTTTCAATTGTGATTTTGTTTGTGTTAAGTCCATGTTGAGTGCAGAAATGCTATTTTGTAGATCACTGCGTTCAGACTTTAATGCGTCAATTTCTAAAGTGGCGTCATTAAGTTGCTGAGTCATATCACTTTTGCCGGATTGAAAACTAGCGAGTTTTTCATTTAAGTCAGCGATAACATAACGCATGCCTGGTTTGGTTGAAACATGCTTGCTTTCGATCCAGCCTATGCGGTCTTTATCAGTAATTATTTCGCTGTAATCATTATTTGAATTACCAGTTAACTCTACTTTTTCACCAGAGTTAACAGTACCTTGTATGCGATAGTTTTTGCCAGCACCTGTATGCATATAAACAATTAAATCTTCAGAGATATAGCCAGCCGTAGTCGTTGAATCGGCCTCTTCGGCGAAAGAAAATAAAGGAGTTAAAAATAGTAGAGTAACGAATGTTTTTTTTATGTTCATCATGAAATAACCAATAGCGCCATTTTAAACAGAGAATGGCAAAGATAGTAGGACTTTGCAGGAGTGATAGCAAGTGATAGCGCCTAGATTTCTAAGATTTTTGCTATAAAATAACAATCATGTAAGATTGAGACTATTATTTATTGTAAATGTGCAAAAATATTGTAACTGCAGTTAATAAGCTTGATTTATAACTACTATTGGAAAAGTATGACAACCGAAATAGAGCTTAAATATTTAGTTTTAGGCGATAATACCCAAGAAAAGATCAGCCAAACTCTTAACCACGAAAATATTCAATTTAGCTATCAGGAAAAGCAATTGGCTAATTGCTACTTTGATACGCCCGATTTGAACTTACGCCATCATGATATGGGCTTAAGAGTTCGTCGTAATAATAATCATATTGAGCAAACAATTAAAACAGCTGGTCAGGTTGTTGGTGGTTTACATAGCCGACCTGAATATAATGTTGATATAGCAAGCGAACGCCCAATATTGTCGCTTTTTCCAAATGAAATTTGGCACGAAGATCAATCTCCCGAACATATTCAACGAGAGTTAGTCGCTTTATTCGATACTAACTTTAAACGCTGCACTTGGCTCATTACCGATAAAAGTGGCAACGTGGTTGAACTGGCTTACGATCAAGGTGAAATTACTAGCTCAGACAAAAAAGAAAGTATTCATGAACTTGAGTTTGAACTGGTTGAAGGTGAAACATCGGCTTTATTTAATTTAGCTACGCTACTTTTTAATGTGTTAGCACTTCGACCTGGTATTAAAAGCAAAGCCGCACGCGGTTATGCGCTTTGGCGAACAGAACCGGCGTTAAATCAATCTCAACAAGCTGGTTATATTTGTGAAAAGCGCAGTGACTCAATTGCTTCAGCTTTTACACACGGCCTAAGTCAAGGGCTTACGCGTTTGCAAAAGAGTATTGAAAGCTACTTAATGGCTCCAAGCTTACAAACCTTGGTTCAGGTTAAAGCTGAATTAGCCACTTTACGTCACGGTTTTTGGTTGTTTGCAGATTATTTATCAGCAGAAGAATTGCTGATCAGAGATGGATTAAGCCATTTTATACATCTATTAGCTTGGGTTGATAACGCAATACATTTGCAAGAACTAACCAACAAAACAGGCAATTACCGTAAAAAACTCGACTTTAGCCAACAACTTATTGAACAGCTTAAAATAGAGAAACGCCGCTTCCCAAATAACGATGATATTTCTCAACTTTTACACAGTAGTAGGTTTAATCAATTACAACTGTCGATACTGAAACTCTTTTTATCTCGAAGTCAGCAACAACTTACAGATCCTAAAGTGAAGGATGACTCACTGATTAAATTTGCTCAAAATAAAATAAAATTTAGTCTACGTGAGCTAAATGAACAGATGAACAATTTGAGCACTTTGCAATGTCATCAATACATCGCCTTGAGTAAACCTCTTTATCGCAGTTCATTAACAGGCACTTGGCTTGCTGGTTTATTCGATAACGAGCTGCGTGATAAATTTCGCCGCCCATGGCTTGATTTAAAACAAGGCATAACAGAGTTACATTCATTGTGGATTATTCAACTGCAATTAGAGAAGCTTGATAACCCACCGAAAAAAATTGTTCAGTGGCAAAATAGTAAAGTGGAAGGTTTATTAATCGCATTGAACAACACTAAATCTATCGCTATTGCTATGCCGCCATATTGGCATGAATAGCTAATTATTCTTCATAGGTAGCCTGTAAAAACCAGTAGTTTTAGCTAGGGTTTATTACAGGTCAATTTTTAACACGGTTTAAACTCTACTAGTGCTTGTTGTTATTTTATGTCAAATTTATTCTCAAATGTGTTTACATTCAAAAAGTTGATTTGTAGTTTTCTCCTTAGCTTTGTTGTATTTGTAAGTGCTGCTAAAACCTATAATTTACCTCCAGAGGGCTCTCGATTGATTGGTGATATGCAATATCATGAAGTGATCAAAGGAGACTACTTTCAACGCATTGCCGAACATTATAATGTTGGCTTTCTCGCCTTAATGGCAGCTAACCCAGGTGTTGACCCATTTCTCCCTACTTTAGGGCATCAGTTGGTTATACCTAGTCAAATGTTGCTACCTTTTGGTAAACGTGAAGGCATTATTATTAATCTACCCGAATTACGGTTGTATTATTTTCCAGAAAATAGTGACAAGGTTCATGTTTTCCCTGTGGGTATTGGTAGGGAAGGGTTAGCAACACCAAAAACAATAAGCTATATAGGTGAAAAGCGTAAAGATCCAGTTTGGCGGCCAACGACTGAAATGAAGGCGCGATATTTTGCTGAACATGGTCGCAAGTTAGCAGATGAAGTACCCGCGGGAACTAATAATCCGTTCGGAAAATATGCTTTGCGTTTAGGTACTAGTGTGTATTTATTGCATGGTTCGAATCAACGTTTTGGTATCGGTATGCGTGCTAGCTCAGGTTGTATTCGTTTATATGACGATGATATTGAGTGGCTATATCAACATGTTGCGATTAACACACCGGTAAAAATTGTTGACCAGGCAATAAAGCTTTCTTACGAGCCAAACAAAAAGTTGATTGAAGTGCATAGCCCATTAACCGGAGATAACGGTGAAATGAGTAAAACCGATATTACATCTGCTGTTAGGGCGTTTGTCGGCGACTTCCCTGAAAATAAAAGCCTGTTATTAAATCAAGTAACAAACCCTAAAGGTTTGGTTACAGAGTTACACGCGAATTAAATATTTCTTCTTTAAAACAATAAAACACTAAAAAAAGTTTAGTGTTTTATTTATTCAAAAGCATTTTATAAGCTAATTACGGGGTATTACTTTTTGTAACTAGCTACTACATTATCAATGCGTTCATTAGTATCTTTTACTGCTTGGTTAGTTTTTTCTTGCGCCATACCTAATTCGTTGACTTCAGCTGATACTGCTTTAGTTTGAGAAGATAGGCTATTAACTTTATCTGTTAAGCTATCCACTTTTTGATTTAGTTGAGAGATATTTGCTTCTAGAGCAGAGTTATTAGCACAACCACTTATAATGGCAATAGCGGCTACTATGGTTAGTTTTTTTAATAGCATGATGGGATCCCTGTGTTTTTATTAAATTCAAATACTCTACGAGTAATAAGTTTTCAGTATGGCACAAAAATATCATGGTTCAAAATAATCAAAGTGCTAAAAGCATTTGTTTGCTAGTCGTTTCATTGCAGTGAGCGCTAACTTTAATTAACATTATGAGAGGTCTAACCGTATAATACTTAAGCGAAAGTATGCACTTGATTTTACTACTAACTATTATAGTATCTATTTATTGAGGGACTTTGTTAGCGCTTCTAGTTTTTCTTCCAACGCTATAAGTTTTTTAGCTGTTTCTGCATTTTGAGCAATAATTTGTGCGTTTTGCATTCTTAGCTCACGGTTTTTAATATTAGTATCGGCAAAGCCAAATATTTTATTTACAAACACCGCGCCCATGCCGCCCAAAATACCAACACCTAGAATGAACATAACAAAAACGCATGCTCGACCTACAAAAGTGATGGGGTAAACATCGCCAAAACCAATGGTAGTTGCAGACATTACCATTAGCCATAGAGCATCGCTGTAGCTATTAACTGGTGAGGCATCAAGCCCAACTTCTGCTTGATAAGTTAGGTAACCTAACGATATATTTAACGTTATAAATAAGATCAAAGATGCTGCGCCGATAAAACCGTAGTTGTAATTTTTTACCCCGAAACCATCGACGCGGTATAAATTGGTTTTTTCCATGGCTTTTTGTACGACTATCATTGCAATCTCGACATTATTTTATCAAATGGAATTAACTGTTGAGTTCAGTGCAGATTTATTCAATCAGGCTCCCATCAACATAATTGATTAAATCATCCATCAATTTTTTCTTAATTTCAAGTTGTTGTTCAGCAGATAGACCATATTTCTCACCCAGTAATGCATAATCTTCAGCTGACAAACTAACCGTTAGTCTTGGGCGTTTAGGGCGTTTATTGGTTGGCAACCCTAAAATATCTCTAATTTGCTCAGAAGGGCTAATGCCGGCTTCTAATGCTTGCTTTCGAATGGAAAGCTGAATTTTTTCATCCATATCAAAGGCAACTTGTACCGCTTTAACTGCTTTGACTGATGATTGCCACTTCTCGGGGATTTTTCTCGACACGGTTAACTCCCTGGGTACATGTCCACAATGTCTGTGGTAGGTCTAAATAAGGTTAAAAATACTTCCGTATCGCCGTCTTGCCATACTTCAATATCGATTCCTTTGTCTTGGTCTTCGTTAAACAGATCGTAAAGTTCAAATTGCTCGCCGCTGTCTTTTCCTTCATAGGCTGAGAGGGCATCGGTTCGGTAGTCTTTACGATGAAAGTAACCGACTTGGGCGTAACTACTTTGTTGGTATATTTCGCTGCTCCAACCTGAAGTGTTGTTACTGTCAGTTATACGCGTTAATTGTGCTTCGCCGGGTTCATCAAAGACTTCAGCGAACTGTTCAAGATCAAATAATGTTTCAACGTCTTGGTGTAATATTTTAAGGGAAAATTTTAGGTAAGTTTTATCGTCTACATCTAAGGTTAAGTATAGTTCAAGGTCGTTATTACCTTTTAGAACCCACTCTGCTTTAGTTTTATGCTCAAACTCATAACTATTTACAGCACTGACTTGAAATTCTTGTGCTCGCAATGCAGCAGGTAAACCAAAACTGTCTGACATGACAATAATATCACCTAAGGTGAGTTCTTTCACATTATTGAGTTTGCGTTCTTGAGTTGGCTTCTTGAATATGTTTTTAAAAAAACTCACGGTGTGCTCCAAATATTATGGCGAACAGTTAGCCTAAATAAAGCTAAAAAACCGCTTTGCATCAAGGATACAAAGCGGTAACTAAAATTTGTTAGTTATTTTTTCTTAGCTTTTAAACGCTCTAGTACTGAATTAGCGTTGTTGTCGTTTGCGCCAATACCTGCTTCTTTAAGCTTAGCTTCTAGTGACGTATCTGAATTCTCAGATTCTAAAACTTCAGCCGCTTTCATACGATCATCAAACTTTTGTTGCTTGGCTTTAATGCGCTCTAAAGAGTCTTTCGCATTTAATAGTTTAGAGTTACTTGATGAAAAGTTATCAGTAATTGCTGATGTCGCTTTCTGTACGCTTTCTGTGGTTTTTACCATAGATAATTGGCGCTTGTATTCAGCAACTTGGCGTTCACTCTTTTTCACTAACTCTTTTAATCGTTCGGCATTACCTTGAAAGCTATCAAGCGCTTGTTGTTGCGTAGTAAGCTCGTTTTCAAGGGTAGAAATTTTTTCTGCAACGGCTAATGCAAGTTCATCGTCACCTTTATCAAGGGCTTGCACGGCATAACCTTCATGTTCTACCACTTCACGTTTAATACGTTCAACGTCACGGCTAGACGACATTTGTTGTGCCATTACACCAGTTAAGTCACGTTTAGCTCTGGTTAAGTGATTTTCAGCATCACGAATTTCTTGCTCAAAAATACGGGTAGCGTTTGAGTCAATAATTGATTCACCCACTTCAGTTGCACCGCCGCGTATAGCGGTCATAATTTTCTTAAATATACTCATAATAATACTCCTAAGGTGGCTGCTTAAATTAAGTAATCACTCATGTCGTCAATAATTTCTAGTGCATTGTTACTCAATACCGCTAGTTCGTGTTCTATATCATCAAAAGTTGAGCTAATCGCGAGTGCGCCAAAAATGACATACTTTTCACCAATTTTTGAAAATGAAGATAATGGCATTGGAATGTTCATCTCTAACATACTGACGTGCATTTCATTGATCTTATCTGTTTTAACTTCTTCTTCACCCCAGAGGTAGGTGATGCAAAGAATTTGATCATCAGTTACCGAAACAAAAATAGGTAGCTCTTCACGGCCAAAAACTGTTATCTGTAATACATCAACTTCACCTGAAATTGGTTGGCAATCAAAAACCATCCCAGTGTCCGAGTCATCGGCTAAAGCATTTAAGTAGTCAGCTATCTTATGAATATTCATGTTTTTCCTCATGTTCTAATAAGTAGCGTAAAATCAGTTAGACTGTTTTTACTAACGACATATTATGTCGTACTGGGTTAATTTAGCATTGTGACATATTATGTCAAGTGCTAATTCATTTTATTTCTTAACTTATTTTAATCATTTTTACTGTAAATGGGCATTATTTAGCCCTTGTTGATCTTGCCATGCTTGCTGATGTAACTGATAAATAGCATGACTACCGAGATAGTTAATGGGGACTGACTCGCTATCTTGATAAAAGTCTCTAGAGAATTCAAAAGCATTAATGGCCATTGGTAATGTGAGCCAATGATGTGGTGTAGGGAATTCTTCCATACTTTTTAACCTTGTCAGTGGCGCTGCTCCCATTTTGCTGGCAATAGTCCAGCCCCACTCGCCAAAACTAGGCACGTTATCATGATACTGTTGAACCGTTGAGTAGCCTGCAGCTTGTACGGTTTTTCCTATGGCAATAAATGCGTTTTTAGCGTGGTAAGGGCTAGCCGATTGAATACCAATTAAGCCATCGCCAGCCAGTAGCTGTTTTAAACGAGCATAAAAGTTTACGGAATAAAGTTTATTAAGATCTGGATGACTAGGGTCGGGTAAATCAACAATAATTGCATCGAATGTCTGCTGGTTTTGCAATAAGGTATCAATCGCTATAAAGGCATCAGCAGAAATAATGTTCACACGTTCATCACGCAAGCTAGCTTCATTCAAACCTTCAACTTTATTGGCGAGTGAGTAAGGCAATTTCTCATGTGGATTTTTAAATAAATCAATTAACTCGGTATCTAAATCAACGAGGGTGACATTTTTAGGTTGCCATTGCAGAACATCTCGTAAAGCTAAGCCATCACCGCCGCCAATAATTAAAATATTATCATGGCGTGCTGAACCAGCTAAAACTGGGTTAACTAGATAGCTGTGGTAAATAAACTCGTCTGATGATGAGAACTGTAAGCGGCCATTTAAATAGAAGTTAATAATGTTGCCATCGTTCGGCCCCATATTTCGTTGGGTAAATGTTAGCTGTTGAAAGCGTGTTTTATCACTATAAACAACTTTATCGAGATAAAGTAAGTTGCTCATCTGGCTCAACCAACCATTGCCAAATTGATATATAGCTAAAATCATGATTAACAAAACACCATGCGCTGTAATTAAGGTTTTTCGCCAGGTCAGTCTTTGCCAGTAATAGAGGATAAAAACGATACCTGCAGTGAGGTTTAATGCCGCCGTTAATGCACTGGCTTTACTGATGTCTATTGATAAGAGAAATATAACCCATATCGCTGCGCCAATACCTGCGCCGATATAATCTGCACCGTAAATAGTACCTAAGTTATTTTTAAGATGCTTTTGGTGTATTTCTTCTCGAATACGCGCAATCAACGGTATTTCCATGCCGATAAAGAAACCTAAAATAAAACCAAAAAAGTAAGGACTATTAAAGGCAATAAAGCTGAGTTGTTTAAATAGACCACCACGCGGGTATGCGTCTGGCGGTAAGTTGAACATTGAGCCTAAAACTTCAGGAAAGGTTTGCGTTAGTGCTATTAGTCCGCCAATGATCAATATTGAACTGCTACCCAAAAATGCAATAGTAAGCTCTAACCAAACAAAACCATTAAAAGCACATTGAATTTTTCGTGCTGCAAATGCCCCTAACCCCATAGCAACGATCATCAAGCCAATCATAGCGTATATAGTGCTTTCCATTATGCCCAAAACACGGCCGGCATAATGCGATAATAGGTATTCGTATATCAGTCCACAACCTGCTAAAACAGCCATCGTTAGAATCAGGAGTGTATCGTCCCATAGCCGATTTCTTTGGATTGTCATTGATATTCCTAGCTTGAATAAATTACGTTTAATGATTAGAAAGCAATCAAGCGCAAAAGTGCGCTTGATGTGGTGTGCATATTTTCGCTGCTATTAAGACATTAAAGCCGTTAGTATTAGCGCAATTGAGATACTGATCGCCATTTCGACTGAAGCGACACCAATATTATGCTGTTGGTCTACTTCTTCAACTAAATTAATACCCATGAGTACTAAACGTTTAGCAATTGAGGTGAGTAGGGCGACCAATAAAGTCATCACCATGCCAAAGACTAACCAACCCACTAAGTTTACCAATAAAGTATCTGGGCTGTAGGTTAAAAAGTGACTGGCAGCGGTTACGGCTAAAGCGGTACTAATTGCCTGGCCCGCATAGCGAATAGCAAGCGCAACATGACCCTCAGCAAAAGCGGTTTGCATGCTGTGATTTTGGTTGTTTTTCGCATATTGACGTTCTTTAAGGCGAGTAACTAACACTAACATGGCTTGTGAAACAATAAAGCCCGCGACAATAGCCGTAAATGTGCTGATGTCTAAACCGTAAACCCAAAGTAAAACTGCGCGAATAACAATCGCTGTGGCAATAGCGCCTGAAGCGTCGACAATGCCTACTGCAATATTACGAGACTTAATCTCTGCGTTTTTGTCTATGTGGTTCAAGGCAAAGCGATCATGAAAAATTCGGCCAATTTTAATTAAAATTAAACCTAATATTCCGTAACTCGCCATGCCAATGATTTCCATCAAGTAACTATCAGCATTTTCGCCTGTTATGGCACCGGTTAATACAATACCTAAGGCGGCTACACTACCAGCAACGCTAATACCAAAAGCAAAGTTATCTTCTTTGGCAAGTTCGTCTGTTGAGTTGACCTTTGCCGATAAACCACTAATAAAGCGCATTGCGCCAAGTAATATAATGGCAATAGTAATATCAATCGCTAAGAAGATTAATAGCTCTAGATTTAGGCCGGTTATTTCAATAAATGTATTCATATTTATCCCTACTTTCCACGTCTAAAACTACGTGACGTTGTACTCTTACTGTTTCTAAAGCTAGCATTTTTGGCACTTTTACTTGATTTTGCATAAGCGCTTTTATTAGCTGTTTTACTAGCAAATCGATTGGCACTGGTTTGTGCACTTTTACTTTGACTAGAGATACTTGAAGCGCCCGTTCTATTTTTGCTGTAAGCGCTAGTGTACTTTTGCCCACGACTTTGAAAAGATTTTTTGGTGCGAGTATCTAAATCAGTTTGTTTACGCAGTTGATCAGGAGAGCTGTATCGCTTGCGACCATAATCATTGTAATAACTATAATTTCTGCCACGGCCCCAATCACTATAACTGGTGCGTCGCGAGCCAAATAAGTCGCCCATCATAGAGTACATACCATACCAAGCCCAAAACGACATGCCGTTAGAGCCTGTCGTCCAACTGCCATAAGATGGATTGCCAATAAGTTGTTCGCCTGTCCCAAAATCTTGTGCCTTATTTGCCGACATACTTTGTGCTTTTGACAGCGCATTAACGCGTGGCAAAGTACCGTCAGACATATCAGCTAAGACATTGAGTGGGTCGCTTAATGCATCGGAATATAAAACCGGATCAGCAGCTTGATATAAGTTTAATAACTCATCATAGATAGCTTGAGAGCTCTCAAACATTTGAGGTTGATTTTTTACCGTGTTTAATCGATCAGTTAATGCTAAAAACATTGGGCCTTTAGTACCCGTATCTTTTAAAAACTCGTCAATTAACGGCTTATAACTTGGCTTACTTTTGAGTAGCCTTTCTCCGTACTGATTTATTAAATTCGCGTTACGAACTTCGCCATTACTAAGTGCTTGAGCAAGTAATTCAATGCGTTGTTCAGTGAGTGGTATTTGCTGGGTGATTTTCTCTTTTACTGGATCTGTACAAGCAAAGAGTAATAACGTCAGCAAAAGTATCATTAATTTTAGCGGCTGCATTCCTGCCATACTGTCCTCAAAAATGCTATGGTTATCATTCATTAGTACCATTTATGACATATTATGTCTATTTTTTTAGGTATATCAATGAAATTAATTTATTATCCAATTTTAACAAATATTCATTTGTCATTGTAACAATTATCGAGGATAACGTGCCTAATTCATCTCCTTTGTCATTTTCACCATTACTTGAAGAGCAAAAAATTAAAAGCTGGCTGCAGTTTTCTCAACAATTTCCTAACGTTACCGATAGCCTTTCGCCAGAACGATTAACATTATTTAAAAACGCGATTGTGTTAAGTGATTTTATATTACGCAGTGCGATACAGGCTCCAACCTTGATTGTTGCACTGTTTAATAGTGAACAGTTACTTACTCAACAAACACCTGATTATAGAGCTATGCTCCTCGAAAGTGTTGAGCAGTGTCAAACCGAAGAACAACTGCAACATTATTTGAGAATGTTCCGTTTAGAGCAAATGGTTCATATTGCTGTTGGTGATTTTTTGTTGGATATATCGCTTGATGAATCACTTAAAAGACTCTCTGCTTTGGCCGATAACTTAATTATTGCCGCCAATAATTGGTTATCAATATTTTGTCAGGAAAAATGGGGTATGCCAGTTAATTCTGCCGGTGATCCTCAACGTTTACTGGTCTATGGCATGGGGAAGTTAGGCGGTAAAGAACTTAACTTTTCATCTGATATCGATTTAATTTTTGTTTATCCTGAGGCTGGTGAAACACAAGGTGTTAGGCGTTCTATCGACAACCAATTATTTTTTACCCGTTTAGGTCAAAAATTAATTACTGCGCTTCATCAACAAACAGCCGATGGTTTTGTGTATCGAGTTGATATGCGTTTGCGACCCTTTGGTGAAAGCGGACCTTTAGTCTTGTCGTTTACTGCCATGGAAAATTACTATCAAGATCAAGGGCGTGACTGGGAACGTTATGCCATGTTAAAAGCGCGATTAATCGGCGAAAGCGACTATCATGGCCAATTATCAGATATGCTTCGCCCATTTGTTTATCGACGCTACATCGACTTTAGTGTTATTGATAGCCTTCGCCGAATGAAAGCCATGATTGCTCAAGAGGTCAGGCGAAAACAGCTTAACAATAATATTAAGTTGGGCGCTGGCGGTATTCGAGAAGTCGAGTTTATTGTACAAGTTTTTCAGATGATCAGAGGCGGTCGTGATAAGGATTTACAACATCGTAATTTATTAACCGTACTGCCTTTATTGGTCACTCACGGTGAACTTACCCCGCAGAGCGCGCAGGTGTTAACTCATAGTTATCGATTTTTACGTCGAGTTGAGAATATTATTCAAGCGCTTAATGACCAACAAACCCAAACCTTACCTGAATGCGAACTAGACCAACAAAGATTAGTGACTATTCTTGCTGATAGCGATTGTATTGATTGGCCAACTTTTCTTGCTCAACTTACCTTTCATATGCAAGGTGTTCATCAACAATTTGGCGAACTTATTGGTGAAGAAAGTCCTAACCGACAAGCTGTTGACCAATACTGGACAACATTATGGGATAGCCAATGGAGCGATGAGGAGTCTATTGCTTGGATTGAGCAGTCACCTCAACTACTTGATAATACCGACGGTATAAGATTCAAACATAGCGAATCTTTATGGCTGACATTAAGAGACTTTCGCCGTGAAATGATCAAACGCAGTATGGGGAGTCGGGGTAGACAAATTCTGGACAAACTAATCCCTACCGTACTTTGGCATTTGGCTGAATTAAAGTTAACCGACCAGACTTTAGCGAGAGTCTTAGGGGTATTAACAACGGTTGCAACACGAACGGCATATCTAGAGTTACTGTTCGAAAATGAAGGCGCTTTAAAGCAGTTAATTCATTTATGTCGCAACAGCAGTTGGGTAGCAGAGCACATAGCTAAGTTTCCAATATTATTAGATGAACTTATTGACCCTAAGCTTTTTCATCAGCCCCCTCTATTGTCTTCATATGCCGCTGAACTTCGAGAAACTATGCTGCGGGTGCCGGAAGACGATCAAGAAGCGCAAATGATCACTTTACGCCAGTTTAAACAAGCTAAACAATTACGCATTGCCGCAGCAGATATCACGGGTATTTTACCCATTACTAAAGTCAGTGATCACTTAACCGCTTTAGCTGAAGCACTTGTAGAAGAAGTTGCCAATTTAGCATGGCAACAAATGGCGCTGCGTTTTGGTGTGCCTAGCAGTAAGTTAGATGGCCAAGATAAAGGCTTTGCTGTTATTGGTTACGGTAAATTAGGCGGGATTGAGCTCGGTTATAGCTCAGATTTAGATTTAGTCTTTGTTCATGATGCTGATATGGCTGAAATGACTTCTGGCGAAAAGTCGATTTCTGCGGGGCAATTTTATTTAAAACTTGCGCAAAGAATGATGCATTTATTCAATACCCGCATGGCAAATGGCATATTATATGAGCTAGATATGCGTTTGAGACCTTCAGGTAATGCGGGCTTGTTAATGGTGCATATAGACACTTTTGCTCATTATCAAAACAGTGATGCTTGGACATGGGAGCATCAAGCATTAGTGCGAACTCGCATTATATATGGTCATGATGCGCTAGCGCTGAGGTTTAAAGAAATTAAGCGCGAGGTTTTAATGAGGAAGCGCGACAAGGCACTATTACTTGAAGATGTGATAAAAATGCGTGATAAAATGCGCTTACATTTAGATAAATCTACATCGGCAGAAGTTGATATTAAGCAAGGTCTTGGGGGCTTAGTTGACATTGAGTTTCTTGTGCAATACTTAGTGCTCGCTTACTCTGCAGAACACCCTAAATTGAGCGATTACTCCGATAATATTAACTTGCTCGAATACTTAGCCAGTATTGATGTTATTACTGTGCAGCAGCAACAAGCTTTAGTGGATAACTACTGCAAGTTGCGTGACTTTAGTCATCAAGCAACCTTACAAAATAGCCCTGCGATGATATCTGAAGCTGAGTTTTCTGCACAACATAACCAAGTGATGAACATTGTTAAATCGTTATTGCATTAACAACAATATCGTAAGGCTAAGTGGGGTTTATACTTTTACCTTTTAGGTAATCTAAGACACTCTTTAGCTAAGTAAGGAATATCGTTCTCTATCAGCACAATGGCGCGTTGTTGATAACAAAAATAGACAGTAAGGCCATTTTCAAAATGGCCTTCGATGGCTTTGCCTATTTGATATGAGGTAGTGATGATGTTTTGGTTAATTCTAAATGGGCCTTTAACCAAAAAGTCGCGATTTAACCACCAAATCAATTCAATATCATTGTTTTTAGTATATTCAGATAACTTTTGATATAAGGTTTCACCAAGGCGAAATGGATGGTTATCAGTGCTACCCGTCCAGCTTCTTCGCAAGGGGCGAGTGATTAAACGCCTTTCTTCTAATATTTGCGCTAAATCACCTTCAGGATCGGGCAAGTAAACAATATTATTTCGAATTTTTGGACCTTTTCCATCCATCTCACCATGCAAGTTGGCATAATAACGGGAAAGTCCATCGGCCGCTGCATTCGTATTTTTTTTTGCGACTTCAGGTTCGTCGGAGCTTTTTTCTTCTACCGACTCAGTTTTGGGCGCTGCTTTATCTTCGTGATGAATATCTACTTTTGTTTCAGTTGTTAGCTCAGTTGCATCTTGGTTGAGTGAAAATAAGTACGCTTTGTTTAACCAAAGCGCTGTGCCTAAAACAATTAAAATAATACCTATAATAATATTTATAAATAATTTCATAAATCACTTAGCGTAGTTTGCTTTCAGCCCTATACATTAAACAACTAATATTAGTTATACAATGAAGGATCGTCTTCGTTTGGTCGAGTTTTAAAGCGACGGTGTAACCACATATATTGTTCAGGCTTAACTAAAATAGCTTTTTCTAACTCTTGATTCACTCTTAATACGTCTGCTGTGTCATCACCAGTTGGAAAGTTTTCGAGCATAGGTTTTATTTCTAAAGTGTAACCGCTGCCATCGTCATTTCTGGTAGGAATGATCATATGTGTTTGCGTGTTTTTTTGTCGAGCAAATATTAATGTGCCTGTCGTTGATGCGGCTTCTGGTACGGCGAAAAAAGGCACGAAGATACTGCGACTGCGTCCGTAATCTTGATCAGGTAAATAAATACAAGCTTCACCATCTTTCAATGCTCTAAGTAAGCCTTTAACATCACGCTTACCTAACATGTATTTGTTAGATCGGCCACGACCACGAAATTGAAAATATTCCATTAGCTGATTATTGTGCGGTCGGTAAAATACCACCATAGGATGACCTGAGCCAATGCCACGACAGTTTATTTCAACACTTAAGTAATGCATGGCAAGTAATAAAACACCTTTACCTTGCTTTTGTGCTTCTTCAATATGCTCTAGACCAATGATGTTTATTTTGTTTTTTACTCGCCAATTTGGCCACCACCAACCCATACCTGTTTCTAATAAGGCAATCCCGGTATTTTCAAAATTTCGTTTGAGCATTATTTGGCGTTCGGCATCTGTCTTATCCGGAAAGCAAAGTTCTAAATTCCGTAAGGCAACTTTTTTTCGGCTAGAGCCTATTTTGTAAAGTAAACGTCCTATCATTTTTCCAAGAAATAATTGGAATCGGTAAGGTAACCAAGATATTGAGTACAGCACTAATACCGCAATCCACGTTAGCCAATACTTAGGTAATAGGAATGATATTTTAAAATTTGGTTGTAAAACTTTGTTTTTACTCACGGGATGATTTCAACTCATTGAATTGCTTGTGTTACAATATTGCTTATTATATCTGTTATAGGGTACAGGATGAAAGTAGATATTCCCGCTTTTGAAAAAGCGCGTGTTTTAGTGGTTGGTGATATCATGCTAGATCGCTATTGGTCTGGGCCAACTCAACGTATTTCTCCAGAGGCACCTGTGCCAATTGTTAAAATACATCAAGACGAAGATCGACCAGGGGGCGCGGCTAACGTAGCCTTGAACATTGCTTCGCTAAATGGTCAAGTAACTTTGCTTGGTATTACTGGTGCCGATGAAGCGTCTAAAACATTGCAAACACAGTTGTCGGCAATGAATATAAATTGTCAATTTATTCAATCTGTAGATCATCCTACGATCACAAAATTGCGTATTTTAAGTCGAAATCAACAATTATTACGTTTAGATTTTGAAGAATCTTTTGCTGAAATTGATAAAACCCCCTTGATTGAGCAAACCAAAGCTTTAGTGGCTCAACATGATTTATTGTTGTTGTCAGATTATGACAAAGGCACATTGTCAGAGGTTCAAGCACTTATTCAAGCGGCAAAATCACAAAATATTCCTGTGTTAGTTGATCCAAAAGGTACTGACTTTTCACGTTATCGTGGTGCAACATTAATTACGCCTAATCTTGCAGAGTTTGAAGCCGTTGTTGGGCCATGTAAAACTGAAGCTGATATCGTCAAAAAAGGGCAAGCTCTGCTAAATGAATTAGAGTTAATCGCTATGCTGGTCACTCGAAGTGAACAAGGCATGACCTTGCTAATGCATGACCAAGAAGAGTTTCATTTACCTACCCAAGCTAAAGAGGTTTATGACGTAACTGGCGCTGGCGATACGGTAATAGCGACATTGGCACTGTCAATTGCGGCAAAAGCTGATTTTGCTCAAGCGAGCGCATTAGCAAATATAGCGGCTGGCATTGTCGTTGGTAAGTTAGGTACGTCAACGGTTAGCGAAGCTGAATTAGGTGCAGAGTTGTTATCTGGCCAAGAAAGTGGTTTTGGTGTGATGACCGAAGATCAACTTAAAATTGCGGTTGAGTTAGCTCAAGCACGCGGCGAGAAAATCGTGATGACCAACGGCTGTTTTGATATTCTCCATGCTGGTCATGTTTCATATTTATCAACGGCTAATACATTAGGTACTCGCCTCATTGTTGCGGTTAACGATGACGCGTCTGTCACGCGATTAAAAGGGCCTGGTCGCCCGGTTAATCCGGTCGATCGTCGTATGGCTGTACTTGCTGGGTTAGGGGCAGTTGATTGGGTAGTGCCATTTAGTGAAGATACGCCACAGCGTTTAATTGCCAACATATTACCTAATACCTTAGTCAAAGGCGGTGATTATAAAGTAGAGGATATCGCAGGCGGTAAAGAGGTTATTGCTGCAGGTGGTGACGTTAAAGTGCTTAATTTTGAAGATGGTATTTCTACGACTAAAATTATTAATGCCATAAAACAAGAAGATTAGCACATAGACATATATCGACTTGCAGGATTCTGAGAGAAGCCTGAACATAAAAAAAGCAGCATTTAATGCTGCTTTTTTAATACTTATTTTTTGCTAATCAAGCGATTACTTAGCAGCGGTTAAACCTTGGTTTATATCGCTTAAGTCTTGTTCTGTAATCGTTCCGCCTGCTCGCTTTAATGCTAATACATTTTGAATGTAATCATAACGAGTAGAAGATAAGTTTCGTTTAGCGTTGTACAAGTTTCTGGTGCTGTTTAACACATCAACAATCGTACGGGTACCTACTTCAAAGCCGGCTTCAGTCGCTTTCAATGCACTTTGCGCACTGATCACAGATTGCTCTAATGACTTTATCGATGAAACGGCTGCTATTACAGTGTTGTATGCGTTACGCGTGTTTTGCACTACATTTCTGTATGCTTGTTCCATATTTTGGCTTGCCGCAACATAATTGCTTTGCGCTTGGCGAACACTACTTGTTATAGCACCACCTGAATAAATAGGTACATATAAAGAGATGCCGATTGAGTGGCTATCTAATGCTGGATTGTTAAAGTTTATATTGTTCACTTCATTATCTTGATCTTGGCTACCGTAACTGCCCGATAAGCTTAAGGTAGGGTAATGACCCGATCTTGCTATATTGATATTTTCTTTTGCGATATCAATACTTATTCTTTCAGCAATTAATTCTAAGTTCTTTGCTTCAGCCGTTTGTTGCCATTCATTGGCACTGTCAGGCGCTGGGCGAGAAGTACTAAAACGTTCCGTATTTAGTATATATAAATCGCGAGGGTAAACATTGGTGATTACACGTAATGCTTCTTCAGCATTAAATACTTGGTTTTCTGATATAATTTCACTGGTAACAGCATTATCAAATTGCGCTTGAGCTTCATGTACATCAGTAACAGCCGTTAAACCAACTGAAAATCTTTGCTTCGTTTGCTCTAGCTGACGCTCAATAGCCGCTTTTTCTGCTTTTGCAAATTCTAAATCATCTTTGGCACTAAGTACTTGAAAGTAAGCTTGTGTCACACGAACAATTAAGTCTTGTTTAGCTAATTGGTATGAAACATCGCTTTGGTGCGCAAGTTTTTTAGCATTATCAAGTTTTAACCAAGTACTGTGGTTATATAATTCCATGTCCAAGTTAATACCGTAGCTAGTCGTATCGCTTTTATTGGTTAGTATTTGACCTGAAGACTGCCCAGTATCTGAGGTTGGAATAAACTCACTTTTGCTTTCAGTGTAGCTTGCAGAACCGTAAATTTGAGGAAGCAACACAGAACGAGCTTGTTCAATACCTTCTTCAGCTGCAAAAAATTGCGCCTGAGCTCTAAGAACAACCGGATCATTTGCTTGTGCTTGTTGGTATACTGATAATAAGTCTTCGGCATTAGCTAAAGAGCTACTTGCAGTAAAAGCAAGGCCAATAAATAGTGCGGTTATTGTTTTTTTCATGTTGGAACGATTCCTGTAATAATGAACATGTTATTATTTTTCTAATTATAACTATCTTATCGCGAATAATGAATTAGCTAAATAGAATAAGTGTATAAGGAGGTACTCTAGTGTAACAAAATGTTAAATGTTAGGGTATCTAAAAAATGTCTAAAAATATGACTATTCAGATAAAAGGTCACTAATATGAGTATCACCGAAGAACCACTCTTACGCTTTGGTTTAGCTGACGTAGAAGTGCGAAGTCGAGTAAGGAAATACCAAGGTTTTTTCGCACTTGATGAGTACCAGTTTCGCCATAAACTCTATGCTGGTGGTTACAGTAAAGTGTTAACAAGAGAAGTTTTTGAGCGCGGTAATGCTGTAGGGTTACTTCCATATGATCCAAAAAATGACACGGTCGTATTGATTGAACAATTTCGTGCCGGCGCTCTACAAAGTAAAACTGGGCCTTGGCAATTAGAATTAATCGCTGGTATGTTTTCAGAAAATGAAGTGCCACAAGATGTCGCTATTCGTGAAGCAAAAGAAGAAGCCAATATAGATTTAGCGCCAGAAAATGTGATTAAAGTCATGGATTACCTTTCAAGTTCTGGCGGGATGACTGAATGCATTCATCTTTATTGTGCTTGTGTTGATAGTGATAATATTTCTGGCATTTTTGGTTTAGCGTCAGAAGATGAAGATATTTTAGTACATGTTATTTCAAGAAAAAATGCTGAGAAGTTGCTTGCAGAGGGAAAGATACTTAATGCGGCCACTATTATTACGCTACAATGGCTAGCCCTAAATATTGATAAATTTAAGTCAAACTGGAAATAAATGTCTGTTGTAGAAAAAAAATACCGTCCCCATTTACCTACGTTAATGACCTTGTGTGAGGTGAATTATATGCTGTTGCTTCGTATACTTGCTGATAAAGAGCAGGTAGGAGAGCAGCGTTGCTTTTTTATCTCAGACTTTTTAAGTTATCGCGTTAAGGTCAATGAAGTAACAAAATACACGACACTAATGACGATTAACCAAGAAGCGAATATTCATGGCTATAACTTAACCGAGCTTTTTCGACCCAAAATGGTGGTACGCTTGTATCATGATGCTCGAATGGCCGAAGTTATTAGTAATCAAGATGTGCAACAAATTAAACCACGTTACGATTACCCTAACGAAAAAATGCACTTACCCAATGAAAAGCAACAAGTGAATTATTTTTTAAAAGAATGGTTACAACTTTGCTTAAAGTTGGGTCAGGTTCACTTAGATATTTCTAGAAATTCATAAGCCAATGCTTCCAAAAACAGTAACAGACAAATTAATGCCAAACGAATTTACCCTTGCACAGTTGAGCGATAGCCATTTATTTGCAGACAAAAGTGGTACACATCATCAGGCTAATGTTTATCAAAACTTAAAGAGAGTATTACTCTCTATAAAGCAGCAACCTTCGATAGATGCTATTGTTTTTACCGGTGATTTAACTCAAGATCATACCGAAGCGTCTTATCAACTTTTTGCCAATGCTTTTGATGACTTAGAAATTAATATACCGGTTTACTTTGTAGCAGGTAATCATGACGAGCCAGCACTGTTAAAACAGTATTTGTCGAAAGCACCATTTTGCCAAAGTAGTGTAATAGAAAATGATTATTGGCAGGTGCTGTTATTAGAAAGTAAAAGTGAGACCCCCGCAGGCGTTATAACAGCAGAAGAATGTAATAAGGCCAGTAGTATAATTAATCCGGCTAAATCACAATTGCTCTTAACACATCATCATGCGACAGATGCTGGTTTTTTTATTGATCGGCATGGTTTACTTAATAAAGAAGAATTTTATCTATGGTTAACAAAATTCCCTTCCATTAAAGCGCTGGGTTGTGGTCATATTCATCAGGCATTAATTTTACCTATAACGCTGGTTGGTCGAACTATTAATTTATACACCTGTCCTGCTACCTCTATTCAATTTGATATAAACTCTGCAACGGTGACATCAAACGGGCAAGGACCAGGTTATCAAGTATTTACGCTGGCAAGTACCGGCGAAATATCTCGAAAAGTCATTTTTGTCTGAAAATAACGAGAAAAATATTTTTATGATTAACATATTATACATCCATGGATTTAACTCTTCGCCTCAGTCGATGAAAGCTGAACTAACGAGAAAATATATGGCGGCAAACCATCCTGAGGTTATTTTTCATTGTCCGCAGATTATTTCATCGCCAAATGGTGCTATTAAACAACTTGAAGATATTATTGCTCTTGAACCTAGCGCTACTTGGTTAATTATGGGCTCATCTTTAGGGGGGTACTTTAGTACTTACTTAGCTGAAAAATATCAAACAAAAGCGGTGTTAATTAATCCTGCTGTTAGACCATTTGAATTAATGGAAAATTACCTCGGTGAGCAGGTAAATCCTTATACACAAGAACGCTATCAAGTACTTGCACAACATATAGTTGAATTAAAATCACTCGAACAGGTAAATATATCTAAAAATAACTACTTGGTCATGGTACAAACAGGTGATGAAGTGTTAGATTACCAACAAGCTGTTGAAAAATACCGTCATTGCGAGTTAGTTATAGAGCAAGATGGCGATCATAGTTTTATTAACTATGAAAACGCCTTGCCTAACATCGCGTTATTTTTTAACTTACCACTAATATCAGCCTAGTGATCAGAACATATAAATGAGCGAACAATATAATTCCGACTCCATTGAGGTCTTAAGTGGCCTTGACCCAGTACGCCATCGTCCTGGCATGTATACCGATACCACGCGCCCTAACCATTTAGGTCAAGAGGTAATCGATAACTCGGTTGATGAAGCCTTAGCCGGTCATGCACAAAACATTACCGTAATTCTTGATAAAGATCAGTCATTAGAGGTTATTGATGATGGTCGTGGTATGCCTATTGATATTCACCCTGAAGAAGGCGTGTCAGGCGTAGAACTTATCTTTTGTAAGTTACATGCTGGCGGCAAATTTTCTAACAAAAACTACCAGTTTTCTGGTGGTTTGCATGGTGTTGGTATTTCAGTGGTAAATGCGTTATCAACTCGTGTAGATGTGTCAGTTAGGCGTGATGGTAAACTCTACGAAATGGCTTTCGAAAGTGGCTATAAGGTTGAAGAATTAAGAGAAACAGGCACCGTAGGTAGACGAAACACTGGCACCCGCGTGAAGTTTTGGCCTGATGCCAGCTATTTTGACTCGGCCAAGTTTTCAGCGCGCAGATTAGTACATTTATTAAAAGCTAAAGCTGTTCTATGCCCAGGCTTAACGATAAAGTTTCATGATAAAAACGAAGACGCTAAATATCAATGGTGTTATGAAGATGGTTTAGTCGATTATTTAAAAGAATCAGTTAAAGGTTATGAAAGCTTACCAGAAGAACCGTTTGTAGGTAGCTTCTCCTCACAACATGAAGCCGCTGACTGGGCTGTAACTTGGTTACCAGAAGGTGGTGAGTCAGTTGGTGAAAGTTATGTAAACTTAATTCCAACGGTGCAAGGTGGTACGCATGTTAACGGTCTTCGCCAAGGCTTGTTAGAATCGATGCGTGAGTTTTGTGAGTTTAGAAACTTGATCCCACGTGGTGTTAAATTAACGCCAGACGATATTTGGGATAAGTGTTCTTACATTCTCTCGGTTAAAATGGAAGACCCGCAATTTGCAGGTCAAACAAAAGAACGACTTTCTTCTCGCCAGTGTGCGGCATTTGTTACGGGCGTTGTTAAAGACTCTTTTAGTTTATGGCTAAATGAACATACTGAAATAGCCGAGTCGTTAGCTGAATTTTGTATCTCAAACGCTCAACGTCGTTTACGTGCAAGTAAAAAAATAATTCGTAAAAAAGTGACTCAAGGGCCTGCATTACCGGGCAAGTTAACTGACTGTGGTAGCCAAGATATTTTACGCACCGAATTATTTTTGGTGGAAGGTGACTCAGCGGGAGGTAGTGCAAAACAAGCTAGAGACCGTGAAATTCAAGCCATTATGCCGTTACGCGGTAAAATATTGAATACATGGGAAGTCGATTCAGGACAAATATTAGCATCGCAAGAGGTGCATGATATTTCTGTCGCCTTAGGCATTGACCCTGACACCGAGGACTTATCTGGATTACGTTACGGTAAAATTTGTATTCTTGCCGATGCCGACTCTGATGGACTGCACATTGCAACATTACTTTGTGCGTTATTTACTCAACATTTTCTGCCATTAGTACAAGCCGGACATGTTTATGTAGCTATGCCGCCACTTTATCGTGTTGATGTAGGTAAAGAAGTGTTTTACGCGCTAGACGAAGCAGAAAAAGACGGTATTTTAGATCGTATTGAAGCAGAAAAAAAACGCGGTAAAGTAAACGTTCAGAGATTCAAAGGGCTAGGTGAAATGAATCCTCTTCAATTGCGTGAAACAACGATGGATCCCAATACCCGTCGTTTAGTGCAATTAACGGTTGATGAACACGCAGAAACGATGGAACTGATGGATATGTTACTTTCGAAAAAGCGTAGTGGTGATCGTAAAATTTGGCTCCAATCTAAAGGTGATTTAGTTGATCTAGACTAATTGCATTAGCATAAGACGTTTAGTTGTTCGTATTACCAATTCAACAATGACTAACGTATTAGTTTAACGGTAATTAATTAAGGTATAGTTTATTAACTATACCTTTTTGCTTTATTAAGGGAAATTATGATCGAGCATCGATTATTGCGTAGCATCTGCCATGCGTCTATTGGCACTAATGATTTAAAGCGAGCTAAAGCCTTTTATACGCCAGTGCTTGCAACATTGACTATAGCCTTGGTCAGTGAATATGAACAGGCTGTTACGTACGGGAAAGGGTACCCTGAATTTTGGTTGCAACAACCTTATGATAAATTGCCGGCAACACCAGGTAATGGCGTTCATTTTGGCTTTGTCGCATTAAATAAACAACAAGTTGATGACTTTTATCAATGCGCTATCGCTTTGGGTGGACGCTGTAATGGCAAACCCGGCGCAAGGCCAGAATATGGAACACCATATTATGGTTGCTTTATTATCGATTTAGATGGCAATAGAATAGAAGCAAGTTATTGGCAAGTCACTGAAAAATAGCCTTAAAGCTATATAGTCGTTAAGTTTTTTAATAACTTTTTCATCTCTCGAAATAATACTTTATCATTTACACAAATTCGTTTTATACTGTATTTGGTACATTATCGCACAAGCTGTTGGAGCGCGAATTTGTTAAGAAGCTTTGTAAAATTAATCTTTCAAAATTGTGCCCCATTTTCTTTGTTTTCTTGTTAATATCTTGTAAATCTAATGCATTGCAATCGTTAACAGATAACGACTTTAATTCTTTTCTATTACGCGCAGAACAACTGAATAATAGTGATCCTAAAGCGGCTTTAATTCTATTAAATTCATATAAAGAAGCGTTGAACACTCAGCCTATATCCAACCAAGTAAATTTTTATCGTATTCAATCAGCGGCCTATTCTGACCAAGCACTTTATAGTTTAAGCGAGGTATCTGCCGACCAAGGACTAATGCTAGCAAAGCAAATGAACAATCCCAGTATATTTATTGCTGAACTTGCTTACACCAAAGGCTTTTCTCTAGAAAGTTTAGGTGACTTTGATAGCGCACTTCAAATTTATCAAAATGGGCTAGACGTTGCTCGTTCCATGAATAATACGGAGTTAACGGCGCGAGGTTTAATTAATATAGGAGCGATATTATATTTACAAAAAAACTATAAACAGTCGTTAATAACTCTGAACCAAGCCTTAAAACTTGCTAATGCTATTGAAGATGAAGCTCTGTTAGGTGATATAAACAGCGAGTTGGGAATTCTATACGGTTATTTAGGCGAAGAAGAACAAGCAAACGACTACTTTGAGCGGTCTTATCATCATTTTAAAAAGGCAGGAAAACATAATTATGCGCTGAATAGTTTGCATAATGTTGCTAATAACCATTCAAACCAAGAGCGTTATGAGCAAGCCCTTGAAGTTTATCGAATATTAGAAAGCGAAATTCTACCGAATACGAGTAATCATTTTATTGCGGGTATCTATCGAAATATAGCTTGGGCGTTGGTAAATCAGAAAGAGCCTGATACCGAAAGTGCCTATCGTTATATTATACTTGCAGGTGAATATGTTAAAGAGGTTGAACAACACGCGGTCAAATTACAATATATTGTAGATAAAGCCTTTGTTTTAGAAAAAATGGAGCGTTATCAGGATGCGCTCGATAATTTGGCGAAAGCGCAGGCACTATTAGCGCTTAAAGATAGTAATATTTATGATACCAGTGAATTAAATATCCTATTTCTCCGTGCTAAATTAGAATATGTTTTAGGTGATTACAGTCAAGCAATTGAAACTCAGTCTACATTTTTCACTAAATCAATAGCCTACAAAAAAGCACGAGAAACCAATGAAGTTGATGAGTTAATTCTCCAATACGAAAGTGAAACGGCTCAGCGACATAAGCATATTTTAGAAAAAAAACAACGACTACAAGATCTACAGCTGCAACAAATGACAGACAACGCTAATAGTCGAGAAATTTTCGTTATCGTATTAGCTGTGTGTACTTTGCTATTGGCTTGGTTTTTACTTCGTGTGATTACGGGGCAAAAAAACTTAGTAAGGGTGACAAGAATTGATAGCTTAACCGGTGTGATTAATCGACGCAGGCTGCTTGAGTTAGGAGATGATTTGTTTTTGCAGGCAAAAAAGGAGCAACAAGCTTTTAGTGTTTATATGATAGATATTGATTTTTTCAAAAAAATTAATGATCAGTTTGGTCACAGTATCGGTGATAAAGCATTACAAGAAGTTGCCGTGTTAGGTCAGAATTTAATGCGTGCCAGCGATGTATTTGGACGATTTGGCGGTGAAGAGTTTATTGCACTTTTACCTAACACTCAAAATAATGAAGCACTTGAAGTTGCTCAGCGATTACGACAGCATATCGAACAAACAAAGTGGCAAACGCTGCAAATAAACCAGTTAACTATCAGTATCGGTGTTGCGACATTTGAGAACGATAATTATGCCGACTTCTCACTTTTGCTAAAAGCTGCAGACGAACAATTATTAAAAGCAAAGCAAGCTGGTCGAAATAAGGTTAGCTCTGATGCGTAAATATTTAATGTTTAAATTTTTTGTATTATTTTTTTGGGCTATATCGAGCAATATGCAAGCCCATGCTGATGAAGTCATTGGTCAACAACAGGCATTTACATCTGCTGATAGTCCTCAAATTAATCAGGTTAATTTAAAGCAAGAATGGCTAATTAGCGGGGCAGTATACTCACTTAAAGTGTTGAGCGAGCATGACAAGGCAGCCGCACAAGTTAAACTTTTGGAATTACAAGCTACAGGGTTAACTTTAAATATTGCAGAGCAATACCTTTTAAATGTCATTAGGGCTAATATCTCAGATATTAAAGGGCAAGAACACAAAGTTATTAACTGGCTTAATAAAGCAATATTACTTGAGCCATCACTCACCAAAAAGCAACTCGACTCACCATTATTTGCCGATTCTTATTTACTTTTGTCTAATGTATATCAAAGACAGGGTGAAGATAAGCTTGCCTTTGATAGTAAGAAAAAATATATAAAAAAATATTTTGCGCACTTGAAACAACAAAAAGAATTACGCGTTAACCGTTTAAATGAAAAATATAATATTGAGAAGAAGCATGAAGAAAATGAATTGCTTACCCAAAATAATGAAATAAAGCAATATGCACTTACGCGGGCAGAGTCAGAACGCACTCAACAGCAGATTAATATCGTTATTTTTATTGTTGCAGTTAGCGTATTTTTCTTACTGCTTGTTAGACAGTTTAAAATTCGTCGAGCATTAAAGTTATTAGCTAAAACCGATAGTTTAACGCAATTACCAAATCGTCGCGCATTCTTCAATAGTGGCGATGCATACATGCATAAAGCATTATCTTCAGATAAAGAACTGAGTATTTTAATGTTAGATATTGATAACTTTAAAATGATAAACGATAACTTAGGTCATGACGTTGGCGACAGTGTAATTTGTAATGTCGCCGCTTTAGCCGCTGAAACAATGCGTTCAAGAGATTTCTTTGCACGTATAGGCGGCGAAGAGTTTGCTGCTATTCTACCTGACGCAACTATTGAGCAAGCACGTGCCATTGCTGAGCATATACGTGAAAAAATTCAAGACAGCATTCAAGACCATAGCAATAAAAACTCAAAGCTTAATAGCTCTGTTACCGTGAGTATTGGCATTGCGAGCATTAGAGATGTAAAAGAAAATTTTGATAGTTTGTTACATGCTGCAGATTTAGCTATGTATCAAGCAAAAATTAATGGCCGTAACCAAGTTTTTAGCTTCACTAATGAAAAGAAATAAAACTAACAATATTCACTATTGTGAGATATTTATCAGCTAAAAGTATACTTTCCTCCAGTATAATCAGCTAAGCTACCCCTAGAACAATAATAATAGAAGTTACGCTTAATAACTCGGCATTAATCGAACTTTTAAGGAACAATTTCATGTCAGATGCGATCGACTTTAGTTTAGACGGTATTGAGCAACGGCCCTTAAGGCAGTTCACCGAAGAAGCTTATTTAAATTACTCCATGTATGTCATTATGGATCGAGCTTTGCCGCATATTGGCGACGGTTTGAAACCTGTGCAACGTCGTATCGTTTATGCAATGTCAGAGCTTGGTTTGTCTGCGTTGGCAAAATATAAAAAATCAGCCCGTACTGTTGGTGATGTATTAGGTAAGTTTCATCCCCATGGTGATTCAGCTTGTTATGAAGCCATGGTGTTAATGGCTCAGCCATTTTCATACCGATACCCGTTAGTTGACGGACAAGGAAACTGGGGCGCGCCTGACGATCCTAAATCCTTTGCTGCTATGCGTTATACCGAAGCGCGTTTATCTCGTTTTAGTGAAGTGCTACTCGCAGAACTTGGCCAAGGAACCGTTGATTGGACGCCTAATTTCGACGGCACCATGAAAGAGCCTAAAACGTTACCGGCAAGATTACCGCATATATTACTTAATGGTATTACCGGTATAGCAGTGGGCATGGCGACAGATATACCGCCACATAATGTCAGAGAAGTGGCTAGCGCATGTATTCATCTTATTGAGCAACCCAAAGCTGAGTTAAGCGATTTACTCGAGATTATCAAAGGACCTGATTACCCGACTGATGCTGAAATTATAACGCTCAAAGCTGACATCGAAAAAATTTATCAAACGGGTCGTGGTAGCATTAAAATGCGTGCTGTATACGAGATATTACATGGTGAAGTTGTAATTACCGCGCTACCGCATCAAGCCTCAGGTGGTAAAATATTAGAACAAATTGCTAATCAAATGCAAGCTAAGAAACTGCCAATGGTGGTTGATTTACGTGATGAGTCTGATCATGAAAATCCAATCCGTTTAGTCGTTGTTCCACGCTCTAATCGTGTTGATATTGAACAACTTATGCAGCACTTATTTGCAACCACAGATTTAGAAAAAAACTTTCGTGTGAACTTAAACATGATTGGTTTGAACAACAAACCTGCGGTTAAAGATATTAGAACAATTTTAAGCGAATGGTTGGAGTATCGACGTGAAACTGTTCGTCGCCGTTTGCAATATAGATTAGATAAAGTATTAGCACGATTACATATTTTAGATGGCTTACTTATCGCTTATCTAAATATTGATGAAGTTATAGAGATCATCAGAGGCTTTGATAATCCAAAAGCTGAGTTAATGTCTCGTTTTGACTTGTCTGATCGTCAAGCTGAATCAATATTAGAAATTAAATTACGTCAACTTGCTAAGCTTGAAGAAATTAAAATTCGAGCTGAACAAGACGAGTTGAATATTGAACGCGAATATCTTGAAAAAACACTGGGTTCTAAAGCGCGCATGAACACGCTCATGAAAAAAGAAATTTTAGAAGCCGCTGAAAAGTATGGTGATGACCGTCGTTCAGTTATTGTTGAGCGAAGTGAAGCAAAAGCCTTGTCAGAAAAAGATTTGATGCCGAGTGAGTCAGTCACTGTTGTTGTCTCTCAAAAAGGTTGGGCACGTTGTGCTAAAGGTCATGACATTGATGCACATGCGTTAAGTTACAAGTCAGGCGATGAATACTTATGCTCAGCTAAGGGGCGTAGTAATCGCCCTGTGGTGTTTATTGACTCCGCTGGTAGAGCATACGCCACTGATGCACATAGTCTGCCTACAGCACGTAGCCAGGGCGAACCACTGACTGGTCGTTTTAACTTAGCCAGTGGCGAATACTTTGAAAAAGTACTGATGGCAGATGACGAAAGTCGATATTTATTAAGTAGTGATGCCGGTTATGGCTTTGTTGGCAGTTTTGCCGATATGGTTAGTCGTAATAAAAATGGTAAAGCACTGCTTAGCTTATCAGCCGCTGCAAAAGTAATGACACCAAGAGTCATTACTGATCTGGAAACAGAGTTGGTACTTTCAATTACCTCAGAAGGGCGTATGTTAGTATTCCCAATCAAAGACTTACCTATTTTGAGTAAAGGTAAGGGTAATAAAATTATTAATATTCCTACAGCAAGAGCTAAGGCTCGCGAAGAGTATGTAACATTGCTTGAAGTGTTACCGCCAGGTAGTGCGGTTACTTTGCATGCTGGTAAGCGAAAACTAACCCTTAAAGCTAGCGATATTGAACATTACAAAGGTGAGCGTGGTCGCCGTGGTAATAAGTTACCTAGAGGCTTACAGCGTGTTGATAATATCGTTGTAGAGCAGCTAGCTAACGATATAGAGCCTGAGATCCCTGAGAGTTAATATTTCAGTTTGAAGCGCTAAGCCATACTCAAATATAATAAGTTCACTAGATAATTCACTGAATAAGTATTTAACGTGACATTATCAACAAAGCCTTAAGGATATATCCTTGAGGCTTTTTTTATGCTCAGTTGATAGCTTAGCCAATTGATACGTTACAAGGGGGATATTACTGAATATCGTTTTAATACAGACTTTACAAAAGCATAATAATAAGCAGGCTTTGAAGATGCTATACAAGTGGCGGAGCATGCTGCTGAATTAACCCCGCTAACTGTGTTATTTTTATATTTGATAACTGTCGATAATCGAAATATGGGCAGATAATAAGACCTAATTTATGATTAATCGCAAAGTCATGGCTAAGCCAGATACTGTCGCTACAAAGGTTAAGGTGTTCAGCATAACCTTTGCCTAAGACTATGTGCAGTTTTTTACGAGGGTTAGTTGATGTGAAATAGGGTGCTTGAGTTGTACTAGCATCAGAAGTTTGATGTGGAATTGATGCTGAGTTAGCCGTTAAGTTAGTCGTTAAATTAGGCGCTGAAAAAAGTAAGCAATGCTCGCTATGTTTTTGTAAAAGAAGCTCATCTCTTAATTTTTGCCAAGTTGAAAACTCATGAGGCGACAACTCAAAGATTAATTTAGCGTAAACATTAAAAATTTTCCGCCAATGATTGCCGGTTTCCTGACAAATATGACTAATTTCTCCAGGCATTAACGGCTTCACAATATTCAGGTTTTGATAGATATCGAGCGGAGGGCGGTTTTTTATATAGAAAATTATACTGGCGGAGCTATTACCTAGACCTACGGCTTTATTTACCATTTGCTTCTTCTTTATAAAGTGCCAATAAAAAACCCGGTAAGTTCCGGGTTTTATTCGTTTTAAATATTTTATTAGCACTACATTGCTTAGTTAAAACTCTTTCAACATGCTTTCTAAAGAATCATCATATGCTTTCAATTCTTTTTCCAGTTGAAATTTTTCTTTCAGTTGTTCGATTTCACGCCACTTTCTTTTTTTATTATTACTCGGACTTGATTTTGGCTGAGCGCCTATTGAGCCCAATACTTGTTGAAATTTATCCATGGTATGCTCCTTGTTTCTACAACTGCAGCTTTTTAATACCACAGTTGCTTATAAAATAGAAACATTATTTTGCAATCTAGTTACAAAATCATACATTCAACTAAGTTATTAATGAAAAAAGTTTAAAGCATTGCCTTCAATTGTTGCTCAAGTTTAACTTGATCAATAGTGAAATTACGAATGCCTTCGGCTAGCTTTTCAGTTGCCATTGCATCTTCATTCATTTCCCATCTAAATTGTGCTTCGCTAAGTGCTGCTTCTTTCTCTAAAGGTGCTTGGTCACTAAACAATTTTTGTTCAACAGTTTCAGTTGAGTTCGCTAACTCGTCCATTAGGTTAGGGCTAATGGTTAAACGGTCACAACCGGCTAGTTCAAGTATCTCACCAATATTTCGGAAACTCGCACCCATTACAACGGTATTGTGACCTTTTGCTTTGTAGTAATTATAAATGCTAGTGACTGAAACTACGCCAGGATCTTCGCTCGCTGAATAATCAGTGCGGCCAGTATCCTTTTTGTACCAATCTAAAATACGGCCTACAAAAGGAGAAATAAGGTAAATGTTAGCTTCAGCACAAGCTTGTGCTTGAGCAAAACTAAACAATAAGGTTAGGTTACAGTTAATGTCTTCACGCTCTAATTGCTCAGCAGCTTTAATACCTTCCCATGTTGAAGCTATTTTGATCAATATACGATCATTAGTAATACCTGCTTCGTTGTACATAGCAATAAGTTTATGTGCTTTATCAATAGACGCTTTAGTATCAAATGAAAGGCGTGCATCAACTTCTGTTGAAATTCTACCCGGTACTATTTTTAAAATTTCTAAACCAATTAATACTGAAAGTTTGTCTGCAGCATCAATCACTTGTTGATCAGGATCAGAAGATTGAGTTTTTGCCCACTCAACAGCTGTTTTAAGCAATTGTTGATAATTAGGTAATGAAGCCGCTTTTAATAGTAAAGACGGGTTTGTCGTCGCATCTTGTGGTTGAAACTTAGCAATAGCTTCAATGTCGCCAGTGTCTGCAACAACCGTTGTCATTGCTTTTAATTGAGATAATTGATCGGTCATAATATGTCCTTGATATAAATAATGGTACGGGTATAAACGTAAAATTTGATGAAATATTACAACGTTTTTCGAGCAAGATAGGATGACATTGCTAGGTATCTGTTTTATTCGCTTCTATTTGTATCAAATTTTCATAATTTATCAAGTATGAGGACGAAATAAATGATATAAAAACGCTATTGGATAGGGTAATAGCTATTCGCTAGATGATTAATTAATAATGCAGGTAATTATATTCGTTTTTTCCTGTGTTATAGTGGCAAAAACTTTTTAAAGTAGAGTAGATATATAATGTTGCTTGTTGTTTCTCCCGCTAAGAATCTTGATTATGAATCCCCGGTTGCTACTGAAAAATTTACGCAGCCTGAACTGTTAGAACACAGCAAAGTGTTAATGAAAAAGTGTAAAACATTAACGCCAGCGGATATCAGTTCATTAATGGGTATCAGCGATAAATTAGCTGGTTTAAATGCAGCGCGCTTTGGTGAGTGGGCAACCCCTTTTACGCCAGAAAATGCACGCCAAGCGATATTAGCTTTTAATGGAGATGTTTATACCGGTATAGACGCTCCATCGTTCAGCGAGAAAGATTTTGCCTTTGCACAGCAGCATTTGCGAATACTATCTGGCTTATACGGGCTATTAAAGCCGCTAGATTTAATGCAAGCCTATCGCTTAGAAATGGGTAAAAAATTAGATAATGATCGCGGCACTAATTTGTATCAATTTTGGGGTGATATTATTACCGAACATTTAAATACAGCGTTAACTGCTCAAGGCGATAATGTTTTAATTAACTTAGCCTCAAATGAATATTTTAAATCGGTTAACAAGAAAGTATTAAAAGCTGAAATTATTACACCCGCATTTAAAGATTGGAAAAATGGTCAATATAAAATGATCAGTTTTTTTGCTAAAAAAGCCCGCGGATTAATGGCGCGCTATATCATTGAAAATCAAATTACAGATGTTGAAAAGTTAAAAGGCTTTGATGTGGCGGGATATCAATATTCTAGTGATTTAAGTAAAGGAAATGACTGGGTGTTTTTGCGCAAAGAAGCCGATTAAGTTAAATCGATTACCTTAAGCCGATTACCTTGAGTCCATTGAACTGAATATAAAAGCTATAAAAGCTATAAAGGCAAAAGTAGCCCTTTATAGCTTTTAGAGAATAGACCGTTGAACGGTTAATTACACCATACCTACTTCATGTTTTTTTAGTGGAAATAGCTTCTTTCAGGATTTTTATTTAACAAAATCAAACAACTATCAGTGCTTAAGCTAATGCTTGTATTTCGCTTAATGCTTTTTCAATTTCCTGCTCATTGTTTATTAGTGACGGAGCAAATCGCGCGTAGCTATTCCTATAAGGGGTGCTACTCATAATAATTCCTTTGCTGTGTAACTTCTTCACTACATTACCCGCGCTCATGCCTGCAACGTCGAAGCACACTAAGCCTGAAGAAAGTTCACTGGATTGTGGCGTGTATAGCGTTACATGGCGCATTTTTGCCAAGCCTTCTTTTGTTTGAGTATTCAATTGGTGAATGCGTTTTTGCACATTGGCTTTGCCCAGTTGCATATGGAGTTTAAAAGCCTCTGGTAAGGCCCAGCGATGTTCAAAAGAGTGAAACCCACCTGGCGACATATGCTCGCCCATAGGGACTTGCTCTTGAACACTATTGCCTAACCACACATCATATGAGGCACTAAAACTAGGAATAACCGGCTCAGTGTTTGCCCAAGCACGATCGTTTCCCCAAATAACCCCGGTCCCACGTGGTCCAAACAGCCATTTGTGTGTGCCAGCGACAAAAAAATCGCATCCTAAAGTGGTAATATCTTCATTTTCAATGCCAAAACCGTGGACTCCGTCGACACAAAATAGTATCTGTTGATCTTTACTTCGGTCTTGGTTAATTAAATTAATAGCATTTGCCATCGCTCTAATGGGCAGTTTTACACCGGTTGACGAATGCACCCATGTCGCTGCAACCACACGAGTATTTTTGTTAATTCCTTCTTTTAATCGTTTAATTACATCGGCTATGCTAACGGTTGATGGGTTTTCGTAAAGTGCTATCCGACGAACTTTCGCACCAGTGCGCCTTGCACGGTATGCTAATGACATATCTGTTGAGTAGTGATCATGGACTGTTTGTAAAATTTCTGTTCCTGGTGCCAACTTTAAACCACTGTAAATCAAGGCAAGCCCCATGGTTGTGCTGTCTGTTAATGCTATATTTTTAGCTTTACCGCCCATATACTCTGCTGCTACCTCAGCGATATCATTATCAATTGTTTCAAATCGATGGTGCCAATAATCAGCAGGATTTTCATCTAAACCACGTCTGTGCATTTCTATAGCATCAGAAACAGGTTTAGGGTGGGACGTTAATAAAAATGTAGATAACTGAATGTATTTTTTGGTTAATGGAAACAAGTCACGTAATGCTGTCCAATCTGCTGGCGCGATAGCATTGCTTTTATTCACCGGCAATTGGGTTTCTGCCAGTAGTTGTTTTGAAGCCAATAAACTTGCACCAACACTGATCCCTAAACCAGCCAAAAATTTCCGTCTTAGCATGTGATTACCCTCTTGTGAGCCATACCAATATGTTTTTTCAATAAGGCACGCAGTTAGTTAAAGTAGTTGAGGTTAGCCAATTCACAGGAGAGAGCCCAATAATCTGGCTGTTTAAAACGTAGTGCATAAATTGGAGATTTTCCAGTTTGGAATACTAGAGTAGGTACTTAAACTTTAAATAATAAAACTTGTCTATGGTGCAGCTAGGTGACTCTTGCTGCCTGAGCTACTTAACGCTCAGTAAGTTATGAAATTTGCACTTATAAATTTGAAGTTAACGATAGCTTTAATAGGGTAGGGGGATTATCTGAAATTATTTTTCAAAAACGTGAACGTAGGAGTTTATACAAGTTAAATGTAAAGAAAAAAATGAAAAGTAAGTGCTTGGCTAACTAAGCACTTACTATTCATTTGAAGGGGGAATTAAGAGCAATTAAGGACAGGGTTACAGCTTGTTATAATCTAATACCCAATTGACATAAAGCTCAGTACCCGTTTTTAATGATTTTTCGTCTGCATAGAAAAACGGTGAATGATTGCTTGGTGCACTTACCGCATTTTCACCTTCTGGTGTTACGCCCAAAAATACAAAGAGCCCTGGAACTTCAAGAGCGAAAAATGAGAAGTCTTCTGCGCCGGTAACTAAGTCGTTAACATGAACTTTGTCTTTACCTGCAACGCGCTCAATAGTGGGCAGCATGTTTCGTGTCAGATCTATATCATTAATGGTAACAGGGTAGCCTTCGTCAATGTGTACATGTGCTTCAGCGCCGGTTGCTTTAGCAGTCATTTCAGCCGTGGTCTTTAAGTTTTTAAATATTTGCGCACGATTGTCCATATCAAAATTACGAATAGTTCCTTCAAGATAAACTTCATCTGGAATAATATTATTACGTACGCCACCTTCTATAATACCAAAGCTAATAACAGCGGGTGCTTTAGTGATATTGACCTGGCGGCTGACAATTGTTTGTGTGCTACCAATGATTTGTCCTGCTGCAACGATAGGGTCAACACCACCCCATGGACGAGAACCATGAGTTTGGCGACCTTTTACGGTAATTTCAAAACGATCTGAGGAGGCCATAAGCGGCCCTTCGCGATAACCAATATGGCCGGTATTCCCAGCAGACCAAACGTGTATACCAAATACAACTTCTGGCTTATGCTTAGTAAATAAACCTTCTTTTAGCATAAGTTCAGCGCCGCCTTCTTCATCATTGGGTGCGCCTTCTTCGGCAGGCTGGAATATAAATACGATAGTACCTGCAACCTCATCTTTCATTGATGTGAGCTTTTCTGCTGCCCCCATTAGCATTGCCATGTGCAAGTCATGACCGCAAGCATGCATTACACCCACCTCTTTGCCTCTATATTCTGATTTCGCAGTGGATTTAAATGGCAGGTCAGTTTGTTCTATAACAGGTAGCGCGTCCATATCGGCGCGCATTGCTATTGTAGGGCCAGGTTTGCCACCAACTAGCACGCCTACAACGCCAGTATGTGCAATGCCGGTTTGCACTTCTAAACCTAAGTCTTTCAGATGTTTAGCTATAACTTTAGCTGTGCGAAATTCGCGATTACTTAGTTCGGGGTGTTGATGTAAATCACGACGCCATTCTATTACCTTTTGCTCAAGTTGGGCTGAAATGGCGACGGGTTGTTGCGCCTGCGCACTGCTGAAAGTAGCAATACCCAGTAGAAAAGCCAAACTCATTGATGAACACTTCATGTGAAACTCCTTAACAGTAAATAGGATAAACGGACATATATCCGTTTTAAGTCGATTGATTTTTACTCATTTTTGATGGTTAGAATGAAAAAAGACAGTACTATAAAATTTATCGTTAACATCATTACTGCTTAAATTTTATGTCATGGGTTAATCCATTTATCCTCATGAAAAAGTAGAACACTTAATTCTTTAAAATTTATAGTAAAGATTCATCTCACCCTATACAAGTAATTATTTCTGCTGACATTAGTCTTGGAATTTACTCATGAACATAATTGAAAATCTCAACAATACTGAATTGATCTAGTGTTTTAAATACAAAAAAACCTAAACGAATCCGTTTAGGTTTTTGGTGTTTAAAGCGTGGTTTATAAGCGAGCTTTAACTTTTTGTTCGTTTAGCCATTTTTTTCGCTTTCGCTTTCTTTTGTGCCACAGTTCTTTTCACTTTGGTCTTTTTGGTGGCAACACGTGCTTCTTTATATTTCGGTCTTAACGTTTCAATCACTCGTCTAGGTAAGCGCTCTTTAATGTAGCGTTCGATTTTACCTATAACAGTCATATCATGTGCTTCAACTAATGAAATAGCGGTGCCTTTGTTGCCAGCACGACCTGTACGGCCAATGCGATGCAAATATATATCAGCAGTGCGTGGCATATCAAAATTTATTACATGGGTTATATCGTCAATATCTAGACCACGTTCAGCTACATCGGTTGCCACTAAAACATTTACCGTACCATTACGTAAACGTTCTACTGAGGTGTTACGTTTGTCTTGTTGCATTTTGCCTTCAAGCCATACGCAAGGCATGTTTTCAGCATAAAGTTTGCCTGAAAGATACTGTACGGTTTCACGTTTATTAGCAAAAACAAGTACACGTTCAACTTCTTCTTGCTGCAATATGTTCATCAATAAGGCGAATTTATGATCTTTGTCGTCAGCTAAGTGCATCCACTGATGTATTTTTGCTTTTTCTTTACGAGAAGGATTTGCTTCTAAAAATACCGGATCGTTTAAAAGTTCGCGAGAAAAACGCACTACCGCAGCACCTTCGAGTGTTGCAGAAAACAGCATGGTTTGTTTACGCCAGCGTGCTTCGCCAACAATGCGATTAATGGTTTCAGCAAAGCCCATTGCAAGCATGCGGTCAGCTTCATCTAAAATCAAAATTTCAATTTCACGGCTATCAAACTGTTCGCTTTCAATGTATTCCATTAAACGGCCAGGTGTAGCAACTAAAATATCGGTGTTACCTGTTAGCACTTCTTTATGGCTGCCATAATTAACACCACCGGTAATAACTGCAGATTTAATGCTAGTTAGCGCGGTTAATTTCTCACATTGTTCATGAGTTTGTATGGCAAGTTCGCGTGTTGGTGACAAAATGAGTACACGCGGAAAACCTGAACCTCGACGTGGATAGTCGAGCAAGTGTTGAGCAGCGGGTAAAAGGAAAGCCGCTGTTTTTCCGGTTCCTGTTGGGGCTGAAGCTAATACGTCTTTGCCTGTCATAGCGACTGGAAGTACTAATTCTTGGATAGACGTTGGCTTTTTAAAGCCTGCATTTTCAACGCCGCCTAATAATGCGGAATCTAGGTCAAACTGCTCAAACATGTAATAATTTTCTTTGGGGATTAATAACGCGGATTATAATGGCAAAATCAAATTTATCCTAAAGATCTTGCCAAATTTGTCTATTTATTATGATATTTAGCTTAATCCGCTAGAATATCTGCAATTTCAAGGTTAATTTGTTGGCACCAAAGTGTAATACGCTCTTCACTGGCATTGTATTGATTGTCTTCATCTAGAGCTAAACCAACAAACTGTTGTTTGTTTTCGGTTAACGCTTTCGATTCTGCAAATTCATAACCTTCATTTGGCCAATAACCGATAACATAACCGCCTTGAGCCAGTACTTGTTCATGTAACATGCCTAATGCATCTTGAAACCAATCGGTGTAGCCAATTTGATCGCCCATGCCATATAAGGCAATTATTTTACCTTCGAGATCTATATTGGCAATTTCAGGCCAGTGTGACTCCCAATCTTCTTGAATTTCACCATAGTCCCAAGTAGAAATACCTAAAATTAAAATATCGTGATTTTCCATTTCAGCTAATGGCGTATCTTTAATATTAAATAAACTGACAATATCAGCACCGAGTTCTGCTTGAATTTTTTCTGCTGCTATTTCGGTATAACACGTGGTTGAGCCGTAAAATAATGCGATGTTCATTGATAAGTTACCGAGTTTTATACAAACCACTTTCGATGGTTGGTGAGCTAATGCCGAGATTTTAACAAAATCTCAGTAAATAAGAAGCTTTGCATGACCAGAGAATTAAAACCTTTATTGTAAATATTCGTTATCGATGGACTTAGTGTTATTGCAATTATGCTGTTTTCACTGTAATTTTAGCGGCATTAGAGCGGTCTTTGTATTTAACTAAAATTGCAATTGTAATTTTCCGCTAGTTTCCGCTTATTCATTAAGGTATGGATTTACTTATGTATCAGAAATTTTTATTGGTTGCAGCACTTGGTGTGCTGAGTTTAACTCACAATGTGGCTGCTTATGCAGAGCCGGCTTCGCCATCAAATAATAGTGTAATGTTAGCTCAGACACAGTCACCAGAGATTGCAGCGGTTAAAGCAAAGCTTACACAATCTTTAGGCTTTAATGTTGCGAGCATTAAGCCATCAAAGATGGCAGGCATGGTAGAAGTGTTAACAGATCAAGGTTTGTTTTATGCAAGCGCTGATGGTAATTTTTTATTGCATGGTAAAATGTATGGCTTAGGCGATACCGTGAGTAATTTAACTGAAGAAAGCTTAGCGCAAGTTCGTGTTGATGGCATGGTTAAATTTACTGACTCTATGATTGTTTACCCGGCAAAAAACGAAAAGCATGTAGTAACAGTATTTACTGATATCACCTGTGGTTACTGTCGAAAAATGCATGAGCAAATGGATGCTTACAACGATAAAGGCATAACCGTACGTTATTTAGCTTATCCTCGTGCTGGTGTTAAAGATAGAAACGGTGGCTATTCACAAGGTTTTAAAGATTTACGCTCAATTTGGTGTCATGAAGATGCTGGGTCAGCATTAACTAAAGCTAAAAGTGGCTCATCAGTTGCTGCACGTATTTGTGAAATGCCTATTGAAGAAGAGTTTAACTTTGGCCGTCAAGTTGGCGTAACGGGTACACCTGCAATTATACTTGAAAATGGCATGATGGTGCCAGGCTATCAAGACCCAGACAAACTATTTACGTTACTAGAAACCACTCAACAAGGTGGTTAATAGCTAAACGATTAAGCAACTTTTTAGTTTGGTCTAACAGTATTTCTATCAGAAAATGGCAAGTAATCACTTGCCATTTTTGTTTCTAGCGTTTCACATAATAAGGTGCATCATGCATAAAGAGATCATACGTCGAGATCAGGTAAACGATGAGCATTTACCTGCTACCTTGCATCCTATTGTTCGACAACTATATGCACGTCGTGGTGTTACCAGCAAAGACCAACTTGAATTAACCGCGTCTCATTTATGTGCTGTTGATTCTTTAAAAGGTTTGCCAGAGGCTTGTGAGCTTTTATATCAAGCGCTCAAAGATAAAAAGAATATTACCGTAATAGGTGACTTTGATGCCGATGGCGCTACCAGTACCGCGCTAATGATGGAAGCATTACGAATGTTAGGTTCCACAAACCATCATTTTTTAGTACCTAATCGGTTTAAATATGGTTATGGCCTAACCCCTGAAATAGTTGATATTGCGGCTTCACAAGGCGCGCAAGTATTAGTCACTGTTGATAATGGCATTAGTTGTATCGCTGGCGTTAAAAGAGCAAAAGAATTAGGGCTACAAGTTGTGGTTACTGATCACCACTTACCCGGAGCAGAAACACCCCCTGCCGATGCCATTGTTAACCCTAACCAACGCGGTTGTAATTTTGCCAGTAAATCGTTAGCCGGAGTGGGTGTGGCGTTCTACTTTATGTTGGCATTAAGAAAATATTTGCGTGAACAAAACTGGTTTGAGCAACAAGGTATTAAAGAACCTAATATAGCGCAATTACTTGATTTAGTTGCCTTAGGCACAGTCGCTGATGTGGTGTCACTTGATGCTAATAATCGCATTCTAGTTGAACAAGGATTAAAACGAATTCGCGCTGGTGCTACTCGACCAGGCATACAGGCGCTAATTGAAATTGCTGGTAAAAATCAGCAAAAATTAGTAGCGAGTGATTTTGGTTTTGCCTTAGGACCGCGAATAAATGCAGCAGGGCGTTTAGATGATATGGCTTTTGGTATTAATTGTTTACTAGCAAATGACTTGTCTACTGCAAGAGTTATGGCAGCCGATTTGGATGATTTAAATAAAGCGCGCAGAGAAATAGAACAAGGTATGCAAATTGAGGCAGAGCAAGTTTTGGCTAGCCTAAAGTTTAGTGAAGACAATTTACCCAATGGTATAAGTTTGTTTCATAGCGATTGGCATCAGGGTGTCATTGGCATTGTTGCCGGGCGGTTAAAAGAAAAATATCATCGTCCTAGTATTGTTTTTGCTAAGGGTAATGATGACCTTGATAGTAATAGCATTGAAACTAACAATACCGAGATTAAGGGCTCTGCACGATCCATTCCTGGCTTACATATACGTGATTTACTAGAGTACATTGACAGTCAGCACCCCGGAATTATTATAAAGTTTGGCGGGCATGCTATGGCTGCGGGCTTATCGATAGAAGCTGATCAATTTCAACAATTTTCAATTCTATTTGAAAAATATGCTCAGCAATGGCTAAGTGAAGAAGCACTTACAGGAATAATCTCTTCAGATGGTGAGCTATTAACCAACGATATGACCCTAGCCTTTGCAGAAATATTACGTGAAGCTGGCCCCTGGGGGCAAAATTTTCCAGAGCCGGTATTTGATGATGTTTTTAACTTAGTTCAACAACGTATTGTTGGCGAAAAACATTTAAAGTTAGTAGTAGAAAAAGATCAACAAATTTTTGATGCTATTGCGTTCAATGTTGATATCAAACGCTGGCCAGACAATCAAGCAAAGCAAGTTAAGTTAGCGTATCGGTTAGATATAAATGAGTTTCGTGGCAAGCAAACAGTACAATTAATGGTAGAGCAATTAGACTGAATTTTGGGCACACAAAGATCAACAAAACCTTATAGAGCATTAGTGACATTATTTGGACACAATAATATAATAAAAATGATATTTCAAAGCATAAGGAAGCGTTTATTTAGTCGTATAATTAAGCTACAATGCGCGACTGTTTTTTTTGTTATATTTAGCAACTATATTCACCCATTATATTCATCCATGACGGCGTATCAGTAAAAAGTATGTTAGAAGTTAACCCAGTACTCAATAAAGTTAAAGAAATTCGCGAACGCACCAATTTGCTTCGGGGGTACCTTTGACTACGATCAAAAGTCAGAACGTTTGGTTGAAGTTTCACGCGAGTTAGAATCAGCAGATGTATGGAATGATCCAGAGCGTGCACAAGCATTGGGTCGTGAGCGCGCGGCATTAGAAGCCGTTGTTGAAACCATTGACGAGATGGATTCAGGTTGTGAAGATATCGAAGGCTTAGTGGAGCTTGCTGTTGAAGCTGAAGACGAAGAAACTTTTAATGATGCCGAAGCGGAAACAAAAGCGTTAGAAACTAGCCTTGAAAAGTTAGAGTTTCGCCGTATGTTCTCTGGCGAGCACGATGCGAATAACTGCTACTTAGATATTCAGTCAGGCTCAGGCGGTACAGAAGCACAAGATTGGGCTGAAATGCTCATGCGTATGTATTTACGCTGGGGTGAAGCCAACGGTTATAAAACCGAAGCGATTGAAGTGACCGGCGGAGATGTCGCCGGCATTAAAGGTTGTACTATTAAATACACCGGCGAATATGCTTTTGGTTGGCTGCGAACAGAAACCGGCGTACATCGTTTAGTACGCAAATCACCGTTTGACTCTAGTGGCCGTCGACATACTTCGTTTGCTTCTGCTTTTATCTACCCAGAAATTGACGACAATATCGAAATTGATATTAACCCAGCAGATCTTCGCATAGATACCTTTCGTGCTTCTGGTGCCGGTGGTCAACATGTTAACAAAACAGATTCTGCCATACGTATTACCCATGAACCAACAGGTGCAGTAGTGGCTTGTCAGGCGGATCGTTCTCAGCATAAAAACCGTGCAACAGCGATGAAGCTTTTAAAAGCTAAGTTGTATGAAATGGAAATGCAAAAACAGAACGAAGGTAAACAAGAGTTAGAAGACGGAAAGTCTGATATCGGATGGGGCAGCCAAATACGCTCTTATGTATTAGATGACAGTCGCATTAAAGATTTACGTACCGGAGTCGAAAATCGAAATACGCAAGCCGTATTGGATGGTGACTTAAACAAATTTCTAGAAGCTAGTTTAAAATCTGGCTTATAATAATTTCATTAATTTAAATAGCAATATTACGTTAAACACGAGAAATAAAATGACTGATCAAGCAAACCAAGACGAAAACAAGTTGATTGCCGAGCGTCGTGGCAAATTAGTAAAAATTCGAGAAAACTGTCCGGCTAATGGCCACCCTAATAAGTTTGACCGAAAACACTATGCTGCTGATTTACAAGCTGAACACGGTGAAAAAGATAAAGAAACGCTTGAAGCTGAAACTGGTCTTTACAGCATTGCTGGTCGTGTTATGGCTAAACGTGGTCCATTCTTAGTATTGCAAGATATGACAGGTCGCATTCAAGCTTATGCCCACAAAACAGTGCAAAAAGATATTAAAGAGCGTTGGGGCACTTTAGATATTGGCGATATTATCGGTGTTACCGGTACTATGCATATGTCGGGTAAAGGTGACTTGTACGTTAATATGGATAAATACGAGCTGTTAACTAAATCGTTACGTCCATTACCAGAAAAATTTCACGGTTTATCAGACGTTGAAACAAAATATCGTCAACGTTACGTTGATTTGATCATCAACGAAGATACCCGTAATACCTTTAAAATTCGCTCAAAAATTGTTGATGGTATTCGTAAATTTTTAACTGACCGTGATTTTATGGAAGTTGAAACACCTATGCTACAAACTATTCCTGGTGGCGCATCAGCTAAGCCTTTTGAAACTTTTCATAATGCCTTAGACATTCAAATGTATATGCGTATCGCACCAGAGCTTTATTTAAAACGTTTGGTTGTAGGTGGGTTTGAAAAAGTATTTGAGATTAACCGTAACTTCCGTAACGAAGGTTTATCAACACGTCATAACCCAGAATTCACTATGATTGAATTCTATCAAGCTTATGCTGATTACCATGACCTTATGAACCTTACTGAAGACATGCTACGTACACTAGCTGAAGACGTAATGGGGTCTTCTGTTATTCGTAATACGGTTAAAAACGCTGATGGTGAAGTAGTAGAAGAGAAGTTCTATGACTTTGGCCAAAAGTTTACTCGTTTATCAATGGTTGATGCGATTTTATTGCACGGTAATGATTTAGACGAAAATGTTTTACGTAACCCTGAAGCTAACTTTGACGCGCTTAAAGCAATGGCAAAAGCTGTTGGCGTGAAAGAAACTGACGCGTCGAAAGTTTGGGGTGCAGGTAAATATATTTGTGAAATATTTGAAGAAGTTGCGGAGCATATGCTTGACCAACCTACGTTTATCACAGAATATCCGTGGGAAGTTTCTCCATTAGCACGTCGTAATGATGACAACCCATTCATAACTGATCGTTTTGAATTCTTCGTTGGTGGACGCGAATTAGCCAATGGTTTCTCAGAGCTTAACGATGCTGAAGACCAAGCTGCACGTTTCCAAAACCAAGTAGCGGGTAAAGACGCGGGTGATGATGAAGCAATGCATTATGACGCAGATTATATTCAAGCGCTTGAATACGGTTTACCACCAACTGCTGGTGAAGGTATTGGTATTGATCGATTAGTGATGTTATTCACAGATTCACCAACGATTAAAGACGTTATATTGTTCCCTCACATGCGTCCATTAGCTGAGTAAATATATTTTTTAGCCAGTATCTATGTCGGTACTGGTTAAAAATATTATTAACACAACAATATTAACAAAATAATATTAACAAAATAATATTAACAAAATATTTATAGCTGCGTTTTAGACTGAGTTAATAGCTCAACTTGGAATCGCAGCTATATAATTATGTTAACAAATTGCTGAAACCTTATTTTGTAGTGTAATATTTATACCAACTCCAACTCCAACTCCCACTCCAACGCTTCGTATTACCTTCCTTGCTATTAATCTTTAATAATTTATTAAATAAAATCGCTGACCTACTTTGAACATTGCTATAGTACATTTTTTGAAAAATGTAATGATTAACAGTTTCGGTCACTTAGATGTGTTCGATTGTTTATTTTATTTGGTATGAATGAGTTAAAGAGGGTAAGTGAGATGAAAATAAAAGTGTGGGATCTGCCTATTCGGATCTGTCACTGGTTGTTGGTCATCATTATTGCTTTTCAATTTATCAGTGTAAAAGTATTAGATGAAGAAATGCTAGCCAATGCTACGCAGTGGCATTTTTATGGCGGTTACGCCTGCCTTGCTATCGTCATTTTTAGAATTTTATGGGGAGTATTAGGTACTTACTACGCTAAGTTTAGTCAGTTTGTCATATCACCTATAAAGACCTTACATTACTTACGCGGTAAAGGCTCACAAGATTACATTGGGCATAACCCAATGGGCGCTTATTCTGTTATAGCCTTGTTGTCACTAATACTAGCTCAGGCGATTAGCGGCTTATTTACCACAGATGACATTTTTAATGATGCTCCATACTACGGTGTACTGAATAATTTTTGGCAAGCTATAGCTAATTTTATACATCACAATATAGTTTATGTGCTACTCGGCTTTATTGTTCTGCATATAGGCGTAATTTTGTTTTATAAAATTAAGCACAAAAAACATTTAACAAGTGCAATGATCACCGGTAAGAAAACAGTAAATGAAGCTGTACATTCTCAAGGATCGTTTCCGTGGTTAGGCTTTATAGTCTGTATTGCTATGACAGCGATAACTTTATATTTCATTATTGAAATATGGCCGCCAGTACCTGTTGATGACTATTTTGGTTACTAATGCGCTAGTTCAAGTAGTTTGAAGTACAGCTATAATTGTATTATGGAATTGGCTTTAGCAGACTGAATTTTTAGGGGAAAAGTGCTTTCATTGATTTTACTCATTGAGAGCACTTTTTTTTATAAGCGTTTAATCTTTTTTAAAATCATCATGACAAGATTTACAGCTTGCGCCAACGGCACCGATAGCTTTTTTAAAACTATCTTTTTCATTCTTTTCTCCAACCATTTTTAAGCCATTAGCCGCAGTAACTAAGTCATCTATTTTATTGCTAAAATCTTTATGGTTTGACCAAATGCTGTCTTTAGCATCAGTTTTTATATTAAATTTACTGGTATCCAGCGAAAAGTAGTCATGCATCATTGGTGCTAAAAAAGCTATACGCTCAGCGTTTTTTGTAATCACATCAGCATTCATAGGAATATTACCTTTAGCCATAGCGCCTAAGGGGCCCATATTACTGCGAATTAACTGCAGAACAGACTTACGGTAGGTAATTGCCGTATCAGCTTGTTTTTCATTACTTGCTTGTCTTACTTCTGTTGCTTGTGCGCTAGTGGTTAAGGTTAAAAAGCTTGCTGTTGATATAGCCGCTGTTAATAATATTAGGCTTGGTAAAGTTTTCATGAATTTTCCTTATAGATAAAAATTGTATTTATAACATGAGATAATAATCAGGTATTTGGTGAACTAACTAACCCGAAACATTAGGTGTAGACTATTTAAAAACGATGAGTTATTTATTTTAGCCATTAAATATATTCTATTTAACTAATTCGTTATAAATAACATTAATACAAAAAATGCGATAATTGTACCGTTAAAAGCAAAAATATAACCGAAGCCTTTTAATCCTTCTTTTAGGGTGTAGTTATTACTTTTTAAATACCAATACCAAATAGCGCACATTAATATAGGTACAAGAAAAAATAGTTTGATCATAGTTACGCTATCTCCTGCGTTGCTTGTTTAGTTGGTTCACGCCATGGCGCAACTTTTAATAGCATTAGCATACCCGGTATCGCTAACGCGGTGCATATGAAGTAAAAATTAGTCCAACCTATCTGTTCGACAATCATGCCTGTGGTGGCATTCGCAAATGTTCTGGGTAATGCCGTTAATGCTGTAAATAATGCAAATTGCGTTGCAGCAAATGCAGGGTTAGTTGCTCTAGCAATAAAAGCTGTAAAGGCCGCTGTACCCAGGCCTACGCCCAAGTATTCAAAACCCATTGCAAAAGCTAAGGCGTAAGTATTGTGACCAATTTCAGCTAAAGCAGCAAAACCTAAAATACTGATTATTTGCACAAAACCAAATAACCAAAGGGCTCGATTAATACTCAGCTTAATCATTACTATACCACCAACCGCCAAACCTATGGTCATAGCAATTAATGACGCGGTTTTAGCAACAACACCAATTTCAGTTTTTGTGAAGCCCAAATCAATGAAAAAAGGTGTTTGTAATGCTGTCGCCATACTATCGCCTAGCTTATATAAAAATAAAAAAGCGAGTATTAGCAAGGCTGATTTTATGCCTTCTCTGTTGATAAAGTCTTTAAAGGGCAAGACAACCGCATCTTGTAAAGTTTTTGGCGCTTGTGCGCTATTGTTAAGCTCTTTTATTGTCAGGCTAAGAAAAATACCAATAAACATAAAAGCCGCAACAATAAGGAATACGGCTTGCCAACTGATGTGATCAGCTAGAATAAATGCTAATGAACCGGGTACTAAGCCAGAAAGTCGATAAGCTTGTACGTGAATAGAATTACCTAAACCCAATTCATGCTCAGGTAGAAGTTCACGCCGGTAAGCGTCGAGTACTATATCTTGGCTAGCACTAAAAAATGCAACAGAGGCAGCTAAATAAGCAACACTCCAAATGTTCATTACAGGGTCAACAAACCCAAAACCAGCAATGGAGAAGAGTAAAAGTACTTGGGTAAGTAACATCCAACTGCGGCGTCGACCAAGAACAGGTAAAGAGTACCTGTCCATTAAAGGTGACCAAATAAACTTCCAAACGTACGGAATACCAATTAATGAGAATAAGCCTATTTCAGTCAGGCTGACTCCTTCAGAGCGTAACCAACCCGGCACGAGTTGGTATAAAATAAACAAAGGTAGCCCAGAGCTAAAGCCAGTGAATATACAAATTAGCATGCGACGATTAAATATTGCTTGCTTAAAGGTTGGAGATTGCATTGCTCAAAGCCTAATGAATGCGAGAAGGTAAGCTAATAGGCTATCAAAATGTATTAGTAAACAGAAGTTTAATCTTTGGTAACAGGTAATTAGTTGTTTCCTATAACCTGCTTTTGTAGGCTTATTTCTAGAGGTTATGGCAGCGGTCGCCAACCTATGCAGTCAATAGGGTAACTGCCTGTACCTGAGAAAAAATCTAAGCAGGTAGATATTTCACTTTTGAAGTATAAATCTCGTTCAAGATCATTAGCACTATGAAGGCATAGTTCATGCATTATATGCCAAAACACACGTTCTCTCGCATTACTGGGGGTTTCGTCACTAACACTGAGTAAGGTCCATTCTGCCATCGTATTTTCGACGAAATGGTCGAGTTCAGTATAATGGATAGAATGATTGATAACCGCGGTAATATAGGCCCTGATTTGTGTGATTTTTTCATTGATAAACTGCTCAATTATCATGACATTCCTTATGTAATATTTAGCCAATAAATAATTTAGCGAAGGAAATAAGTTAGTAATAATTTCCGTGTCTTGTTGTTTGTCATTGTTTAGTTATCGTAGAGAAAACTAAAATTGTCAAAGTTAAGACGTAGTGAAATTGTAACTCATATGCGATTCACTGAACCCAACGAGTATTTAGTACTCGATATTTAAGGGGATTTTATTGGCTGTTAATTTTATTATTATTGTTGTTTTTATTATTATTTTTTATATTTGAAATGTTTTATATATATCATGATAAAGCATTTTATAACGCTGGCAATAAACTGGCTTTAATTAACATTATTGGTTCTAAAGGAACATCCTCCCAGCCCATTACATCACTATAGTCTGTTGTTACTAGTGCCATAGCATCTACAACCTCCTGGCCTTCAGTTATAGCGCCAAAAACAGTGTATCCCCATTTTCTGCCAGGATCTAAACTGGTATTGTCATTAACATTAAAAAAGAACTGTCTGTTGGCTGAGTGAGGATGACGCTCTTTCGCCATGGCGATTGTGCCTATTTCATTTTTTAAGCCGTTACCAGACTCATTTACTATGTTTTCATTTACTTTTTTAAGTTCAAAATTTTCGTTATAACCGCCACCTTGAACAATGAATTCAGACACCACACGATGAAAGATTGTGTCGTCATACTCGCCTGAAACAACATAAGTTAAAAAATTATCTACCGTCAACGGAGCACGAATTCTATCAAGTTCAACAATAATTACTCCCATTGAGGTTTCAAGTTTTACCTGTGGAAATAGATTGTCAGGGTCTATCGCTAAGTTCTTGGCATTACAGGTAACTGAAAATAAAAATAAAAATATAACCGAAAAACTTCTCATGATGAAATTCTCTATTTAAGCAAAAGCAGGAAAGTTAACACATTGAAAGCTATTGCATAAACTGCTGTAATTCTTCATTTTGTACTATTTGTGTTAATAACTTCGCGAGTTGTTGATTAAAATCACGCTCTAGTACCGCTAAATCCGCCTTTAGAGGCCCTTTACTCGTGCCCGTTATTTTAAATGTTTTTGTTAACGTACCTTTACTATTATTTATAACCACACGAATATTCATTTGATTACTTGCGCTATATTTCATCATTGATTGTTGAACACTTACCAAAGCATTATCGATAATGATTTCAACTTGATTGGCAGCTGGCGCTTTAATTTGCAAGCCATTAGCTTTTAATGCTGAGCTAAGTGATTTTTCTACGGTGTCAATAATAGGCTGTTGCGGTGAATATAATATTGCAGCTTCACCTGTACGTAAAATTTGTACGATGTGGGGTGAGGTGCGTAAATCACGCAAACCTAATTGCGCTTGTTTTTGTTGGTAGGCGTTACTACTACCAATATTAAGTTCTGGGCTGACAATTACCTGTTTGATTGGCGTACTGCAAGCGATTAATAAAGCTGTTGTACCTAAAAGCATAAACTTAAATAGTGTTGATTTCATATGGATTTCTTCAAGGTTAAGTGTGTCAAGTTAGCGCTTAATTGCCGAAATAGTAACAAACTTATCATTACTAGCTATAAGTGTTTCATTACCAAAAATACGTTTTAATTTAATATGATAACCAAGCTGACGATTACCAATAATGCGTAATTCACCGCCTTTTTTCAATACCCGATGACTATCTTTAAACATCTGCCAAGCGATGTGATCTGTGGTAGCTGTTTGTTGATGAAAGGGTGGATTACACAATACTAAATCAACACTGCCGCCTTCAACACTCGTTAAACAGTCATTTACTTGAAATTGGCACTGCTCAATAGCTGAGGGTAAGTTTTCAGTGATATTTAGTTTTGCTGAGGCAATAGCCATGTATGATTCATCAATAAAGTGCACTTGCGCTTTTGGTTGTTTTGACAACACATGCAAACCAATGACTCCGTTACCACAACCAAGATCAATAACCTGTTTTTCTGCGGCAATCACAGGTAAATTTTCCATAAAATAGCGGGCACCAATATCGAGCTTTTCTCTTGCATAAACATTAGCGTGGTTATGTAAGGTAAAGTCGGTTTTTTCTAATGGCCATGATGTGGGGAAATTAGCCGTTGTTGGTTTGTCATTATTAAGTTCACAAAAAACCAGTCGGGCTTTTTTCACCGCTAGTGATGTTTTTGTTGTCCCTAAATACTGTTCAAACAATTTTAGTGTTGAACTATGAATTTCTTTAGCACGATCACTGGCAATAAAAATAACATCTTTACTGAGGTGTTGTTTTATCTGACTAAGTTGCTGGCAGAGTAGTCCTTTGCCTTTAGGTATTTTATAAAGCACGATGTCTATATCACTTGGCAGCTCCTCTAAGCTGGTAAGCAAAGTGACATCCTGATTCGATAAACCATTTTGCTCTAAATTAAGTGCTATGCCTTGATGGCTTAAAAAAGAGTCATTTACACAGAACAGTTGATGCTCTGTTAAATTACAGGTTATAGCGCCAAAATTATCGTTAAAAATTAGAATTTTTTGTTTTGAGTCACTTAAAGATTGTTGCTCTAAATAACTAATAATATATTCATCTGCTGCATCCCATGCTTGCAAGCTTCGGTTTACCTGTCCGGTGGGAAAACGATCGAGAAAAAGATTTTTGTCGTTGATAATAAAAGGGCTGATCATAGCGATAAATACTTGGTTGGCGTAAAGGATATTGTGTCAAAAATTATCCCTGCGAGCTAGTTAATTGCAAAAATTATCGAGATAATAAGGTTAAATATTACAAAATATACCTCATAGATTAATTAGGAAGCATTTCATTTGAAAATTTACTGTCCAGATGCTGATATTGAGTACATTGAAAATTTTTATTCGAAGCATGACGCAGAAATAATTTTTCAAGACTTAAAGCAAAACTTAGCTTGGCGTCATGATGATATTAAAATGTTTGGAAAAGTAATGAAAATACCCAGATTACAGGCTTGGTATGGTGACAATTATTTAAGTTACCGCTATTCCAATATCACCTTAGTTGCTGAGCCTTGGTCGGTCAGTTTGTTAGCAATTAAAGAAAAAGTTAGTCGTTATTGCCAGCATGACTTTAACGCGGTATTGGCAAACTTATATCGTGATCAACAGGATAGTGTAGGTTGGCATAGTGATAATGAACCTGAGCTGGGTGCATTACCAATCATTGCTTCGTTATCTTTTGGTGCTGAACGAGAGTTTCAACTAAAGCATATTATAACTAAAGAAAAAAAGAGTATTAGTCTTGCACCGGGTAGTTTGTTAATTATGCGAGGTAACACCCAAAAATACTGGCAACACAGTTTACCTAAAAGAGCCAAATCAATTACTAGCCGAGTTAACCTAACCTTTCGTCATATTTGTTTATAAAGTGATTTCTTCATAAAAATATGGGTCTTACATTTAAATAACAAATTACGATGTTACTCGATTAGATAGATGGCATAATTACCAGTAGCGACTAAAATTAAATTGATCCATTAACCGATCAACTTCAGGGAAAAAATATGACAATCGAAGCCGTTATCGAAGAAAAACTACTTTCTGCTTTCTCACCTCTTCACCTCGACGTTATAAATGAAAGTCATCAACATAATGTTGCACCGGGCAGCGAGTCTCATTTTAAAGTTATTATAGTTTCAGAAGAGTTTGAAGGAGAGCGTTTAATTAAGCGCCATCGTGCTATAAATTCAATTTTAGCTGAAGAGCTTGCAGATAAAATTCATGCTCTTGCCCTCCATACGTATACTGAAAAAGAGTGGAAGAGTTATTACGCTGAAAATACACCTTTATCGCCAAAATGCTTAGGGGGAAGTAAAAAAAGCAGTTAATATAATTACTCATAACTATGTAAAGTCAGCTTTTATGTTTAATATAAAAATTAGATACTTACATCCATGTAAACAATATCAATAATACATGGATGTTTAGCACTGGTGATGCAATGGGTGTACGTTCAGTTTTGATATTACAGACAAAAATAAAATAGATTTATATAAGCGTGTTGAGTTTATATAAATGTGAACGTGCAATGACTTCAAGATACAATGACCACTTATGGTGAACATTGTGCATCAGCACTTACAGAGGTAACTTTAGGTAAACTTTGGCAATTAATTTTCAAATAATAATAAAATAAATGGAAAGCTATGTTGTTAACGCTCGCGAATAAATTTGTGCAAACGATTGATACTATCACCGAACTACTGGGTAAAGCTGTTGCTTGGTTGACCCTCCTAATGGTACTGCTAACTTTTAGTATTGTGGTATTAAGGTATGGCTTTAATCTTGGGTGGATTGGCATGCAAGAGTCGGTGCTCTACTTCCATGGCATTGTTTTTATGCTAGGTGCTGCTTACACGTTGAAACACGATGGTCATGTGCGTGTTGATATATTTTATCAAAAATATTCACCTAAACAAAAAGCGCTATTAAATTTGTTTGGTAGCGTAATCTTGTTATTACCTGTTTGTATTTTTATTTTTTTCATCAGTTTAGATTACGTACTGTCGTCATGGAATATTATGGAAAGTTCGCCAGAAGCCGGTGGCTTGCCTCTCGTTTACCTTAACAAATCTCTAATATTGTTATTAGCCATAACCTTATCTTTACAAGGCTTAGCTGAAATAGTGCGTAATATATTAATGCTTAGTGATAACCTACGCGATACTGAAAATCGTACAGGGGCTAAATAATGGAATATATAGCCTTATTAATGTTTGTTGTTGTTTGTGGTGTTCTATTACTGGGCTACCCAGTAGCATTATCGCTTGCTGGAACCGCTTTGTTATTTGCCGGTATTGGTATAAGTGTTGATGTATTCGAAAGTTCTTTTTTATATGCATTACCAAATCGACTTTACGGAGTGCTTAATAACCAAACCTTATTGGCAGTACCACTTTTTATTTTTATGGGGGCTATGCTTGAGCGTTCAAAAATAGCTGAGAATTTGCTCAATGCGATGGCGATGCTGTTTGGTCGATTCAATGTTGGCTTAGCTATTTCAGTGACCTTGGTCGGTATGCTATTAGCAGCAAGCACCGGCATTGTGGGTGCAACAGTAGTTACCATGGGGTTATTATCGTTACCTACCATGCTAAAACGTGGTTACAGCCCTGCATTTTCCTCTGGTATTATTTGTGCAACGGGGACGCTAGGGCAAATAATACCCCCTTCAATTGCCTTGGTATTACTGGGTGATGTTCTCTCAAGTGCTTATCAAAAAGCTCAATTGAGTATGGGGGTTTTTAGCCCAAAAACTGTGTCGGTTGGTGATTTATTTGCTGGTGCGGTTATCCCTGGTTTTATACTCGTCATTCTTTACATTTTATACTGTATTGCTGTCGCTATTTTTAGACCTGACGTGATCCCAAAACAAGCACCGAAATTGCATGGCGAAGAACAACAATCGTTATCTTTAATGCTATTTATTTCAGCGTTGTTACCCCCTTTATTGTTGATGTTTGCGGTGTTGGGTTCGATACTTTTTGGTTACGCAACACCAACCGAAGCTGCCGGCGTTGGTGCAATGGGCTCATTTTTATTAGCGCTATGGAAAAAGCAATTAACCCGAGTTAACCTAAATGCTGTGATGCAAACCACTGTTAAAATTACTTCAATGGTATTTTTAATTTTAATCGGTGCTAGTTTATTCTCGCTGGTATTTAGAGGCTTTGGCGGTGAAGAGTTAGTCCATGGGTTATTTCAACAAATGCCCGGTGGGGTTGTTGGTGCAACTTTGATTGTGATGCTGATAATTTTCCTGCTTGGGTTTATCTTGGACTTTATAGAAATAACGTTTGTTGTGGTGCCAATTGTTGCACCTGTGCTAATGGCAATGGGCCTAGACCCTATTTGGTTAGGAATTATGATAGCCGTTAATCTACAAACGTCCTTTTTAACGCCACCCTTTGGTTTTGCACTCTTTTATTTGCGTGGTGTCGCAGACCAAGCGGTATCGACCGCGGCAATTTATAAAGGCGTTATTCCTTTTATTATTATACAGTTAATATTACTGTGTGCACTAGCCTACTGGCCGAGTTTGGTAACTTGGCTACCTAACGTAATTTACGGATAAAACTATGATAAAAAATACAGTTCGTTCATCTATTTTAATCTGCATTGCGCTATTTACATTAGCTTCTTGTGGCGATAAGCAAAGTAAAGCGAGTACTGAACAAAGTGTTCAACCACAAGAAAAGTTTGCCTGGAAGCTAGTAACCTCTTGGCCAAAGAACTTTCCTGGTTTAGGTATGGCGCCAGAAAAATTTGCCAATTACGTTAATGCTATGAGTAATGGCCGTTTAACGGTAAAGGTTTACGGCGCTGGTGAGTTAGTGCCGGGTTTTGAAGTTTTTGATGCAGTATCGCAAGGTACAGTGCAAATGGGCCACAGTGGTTCGTATTACTGGAAAGGTAAAATACCTGCTTCGCCTATTTTTAGTGCAATTCCGTTTGGTATGACAGCAACAGAGTTTAATGCTTGGCTGCACTACGGTGGTGGCATGGAACTTTGGCAAGAGCTTTACAAACCTTTTGGTATTAAGCCAATGCCTGGTGGTAACTCAGGTGCACAATTTGGTGGTTGGTTTAAAAAAGAAATTAATTCGGTGGCCGATCTACAAGGTTTAAAAATGCGAATTCCAGGACTCGCTGGCGAAGTGCTAAAAAATGCAGGCGCTATTCCAGTTACATTAACGGGAGGAGAGATTTTTTCGGCGCTACAAAGTGGAGCTATTGACGCAACAGAATGGGTTGGGCCTTATAACGATTTAGCTTTTGGTTTTTATCAGGCGGCGGATTATTATTACGCCTCGGTTTGGCATGAGCCCGGCACTGGTTTAGAGTTTTTAGTTAACCAAGAAGCATTTGATGCCTTGCCTGCTGATTTACAAAGCATAGTTGAGATAGCTGCGAATGCGGCAAACGAGTCTACTTTGGCAGAGTATAATGCCCGAAATAATGCGGCTTTAAAAACGTTGATAGAAGAGCACAATGTGCAATTACGTAAATTTCCAGCTGAAGTTATGCAAGCACTTAAGTACCATACAGATGAATTGATCAAAGAGCAGGTAAAAGCCGATAAAGACTTTGCTCGCGTGTGGTTATCGTATAGTGAGTTTTTAGCGTCAATGAAAGAGTACAACAAATTAACATTACAGGCATATTACGAAAATCGTTAATTTTATGAAATATTAAAAAAATATCGAATATTGCCACTGGTCGCACCTCATCATGGTGCAAGCCAGAGTAAACTAGTCGGCAATTTCATTTTATAAATCAATTTTTCACTCGATAATCTTAGATGTGAGCAGTAAGTGTTAGCTTCAACCCTAGATTATTAACGTGATATTAAGAAGGTATAGTTATGGTTATTAAGCCAAAAATTCGTGGTTTTATTTGTACTAACGCTCATCCTGCCGGTTGTGCAGCACATGTAAACGAGCAAATTGCTTATGTTAAAAGTCAGCCACAAGCTGATGCGAAGCCTAAAAACGTATTAGTTATTGGTGCTTCAACAGGTTATGGCTTGTCTTCTCGAATTACTGCAGCTTTTGGTAATAATGCTAAAACATTAGGTATTTTCTTCGAAAAACCACCAACAGAAAAGAAAACAGCTTCTGCTGGTTGGTATAATACCGCGGCGTTTCAAGCTGCCGCAGATAGCGCTGGTATTTGGTCAAAAAATATTAATGGCGATGCTTTCTCTCATGAAATTAAAGCCAAAGCTATTGAAACGATAAAAGCTGAATTAGGTGAAATTGATCTAATCGTATACAGCTTGGCGTCACCACGCCGCACCGATCCTGATACCGGTGAAGTCTATTCATCAACGTTGAAACCTATTGGGCAAAGTGTAACGACCAAGAACTTAAATACCTCTAAACGTATTATTGATTCAGTGTCAGTTGATGCAGCGTCAGAAGAAGAAATTCAGGGTACTATTGATGTGATGGGTGGCGCTGATTGGGAACTTTGGATCAAAGCGCTTGGCGAAGCTGGTGTTTTAGCTAATGGTTTTAAAACAGTTGCTTACACCTATATTGGTAAAGAATTAACTTGGCCGATATACGGACATGCCACGATTGGCCGTGCGAAAGAAGATTTAGATCGCGCATCAGCAGCAATCAAAACAACAACCGCTAATATTAAAGGTGAAGCTTACGTTACTTCGCTTAATGCGGTAGTAACTCAAGCGAGTTCAGCGATTCCAATTATGCCGTTGTACATTTCAGCGATGTTTAAAGTCATGAAAGCTGATGGCACGTATGAAGGTTGTATTGAGCAAATACAGGCCTTATTTAGAGAAAATATATACGGTAAAAATCCAACTATTGATGAAGCAGGTCGTTTACGCCAAAACAATAAAGAGCTTGAAGACAGCGTACAACAACGTGTAACCGATATTTGGAATACCGTTGATAGTGATACAATTGATGAATTAACCGATTATGTTGGTTATCATCAAGAGTTTTTAAAATTGTTTGGATTTGATGTCTCAGGTGTTGATTATGATGCAGATATTAGTCCTGAACTCGCTATCAATAACTTGCTATAAGTTAACTATAATTCTTTATTTATTATTCAATTATCGAATGTAAATAGTTATAAAAAAAACCGACAATTTGTCGGTTTTTTTATGCCAGATTAAGTTATAAATAACGAATGTATTCAACTTTCTAACGTAGTATAAATAGTCAAAACTTAGCTTTAATTTAACCTGTTTCGTCAATAAATTGGGTTAAAAAAGTATATTTTGTTCTATATTTGTTCGAAATAGAGATTATTCGACTAAATTGTTATCTTTTGTGCTGCTTAAGATAGAATCAAAATGTGGTTTTGTGTTAGAATCGCGCCAGAAATTTTAACTAGAGCCAGTGAACCTTAATTTATTCAAACTAAATTAAGATTTTGCTGAAATACACTGAAATCGGTCTTTTATGTTATTAGCTTGCCATTCTTGTTGTGAAACTTTGCAATAAGTTATGTGAAAAGATAACCAATTAATTGATTTTGATTACTCCCATCAAAAGTAGTGCAAGTGTTTATGATTACGATAAAAAAAGGTCTGGATGTTCCTGTAGTAGGTGCCCCCCAGCAGGTAATCCATGATGGTCCGTCCATCAAAACTGTTGCAACATTAGGTGAAGAGTTTGTGGGTATGCGCCCAACCATGTTTGTTAAGGTTGGAGATAGCGTTAAAAAAGGTCAGGCACTTTTTGAAGATAAAAAGAATCCTGGCGTTATATTCACAGCTCAAGCTTCAGGTGTTGTTAAAGAAATAAATCGTGGTGAAAAGCGCGTATTGCAATCTGTTGTCATCGAAATTGGCGGCAATGAGCAAGAAACGTTTACGCAATATGCCGCTAACGAACTCAACTCAATTGCACGTGAAGATGTTGTTTCAAACCTTGTTAAGTCAGGTTTGTGGACTGCGATACGCACACGTCCATTTAGTAAAGTTCCTGCTGTAGATGCAACGCCTGTTGCTGTATTTGTTAGTGCATTGGATACTAATCCTTTGGCTGCTGATCCAGCGGTTATTATTGCTGAGCAAAGTGAAGCCTTCGTTAATGGCTTAACTGTTCTTGCACGCTTAACCGAAGGTGAAGTATTTGTAAGTAAAGCACCAGGTAGTGATATTGCTGTTAATTCAACGACTAAGGTTAATGAATTTGCCGGTAAACATCCTGCGGGCTTAGTTGGCACACACATGCATTTTTTAAAGCCTGTAAATGCTGATAACGTTGCATGGCATGCGGGTTACCAAGATGTTATTGCTATCGGTAAATTATTTACTACCGGTGAGCTAGATAGCAGTCGTGTTATTTCTTTAGCTGGTCCTGCGGCAAAAAATCCTCGCTTAATTCGTACTACTTTAGGTGCTAGTTCTGCTGAGATTATTGCTGATGACAAAATTGATGGTGAAGTACGTGTAGTTTCAGGTTCATTATTACTTGGTTCTGTTGCTTCGGGTGTTCACGGCTATTTAGGTCGTTATCACACGCAAATTTCTCTTATCCTAGAAGGTAGAGAAAAAGAATTTATTGGCTACATGTACCCAGGTCCTAATAAATTTTCAGTTACGCGTGCTTACATGGGCCACTTCTTCCCTAAGAAGTTGTTCAACATGACCACAACAACAAATGGTAGTGCACGCGCTATGGTGCCTATTGGTAATTTCGAACGCGTTATGCCGTTAGATATTTTACCAACAATGTTATTGCGTGATTTATGTGCCGGCGATACAGACGGTGCGCAACAACTTGGTGCTTTAGAGCTTGATGAAGAAGATTTAGCCTTGTGTACATTTGTTTGCCCAGGCAAAACAGATTACGGCGTGATCCTTCGTGATTGCCTAACCACAATTGAGAAGGAAGGTTAGTCATGGGCTTGAAAAAGTTTTTTGAAGATATCGAACCGCAATTTGAAAAAGGCGGTAAATATGAAACTTGGTATGCGCTTTATGAAGCGGTTGCAACTGGCTTATTTACGCCAGGACAAGTAAACAAAGGTCGTACTCACGTACGTGACAGTATTGATCTTAAACGTATCATGATCACAGTTTGGTTAGCGGTTTTCCCTGCCATGTTCTGGGGTATGTATAACATAGGTTTTCAAGCAACTGACGCATTAGCGGCTGGTTATGCTTTACCTGATACGTGGCAAGTTGGTTTGTTTGAAATGTTAGGCGGAAGCTTATCTACAGAATCTGGTTGGTTCAGTATGATGCTTTACGGCGCAACTTTTTTCTTACCTATCTATGCAACAGTCTTTATTGTTGGTGGTTTCTGGGAAGTATTGTTTGCCTCTGTACGCAAACATGAAGTTAACGAAGGTTTCTTTGTTAGTTCAATACTATTCGCTTTAATCCTTCCGGCAACTATTCCGTTATGGCAAGCTGCTATCGGTATTACTTTTGGTATTGTTATTGCCAAAGAAGTATTTGGTGGTACAGGTAAAAACTTCTTAAACCCAGCATTAGCGGGTCGAGCGTTTTTATTCTTTGCATACCCAAGTGAAATATCTGGTGATGCTGTTTGGGTTGCTGCTGATGGTTTCTCTGGTGCAACTGCGCTAAGTGCTGCGAACCAAGGTTTGCTTGAATATACCATTAATGCTGACTGGTGGAATGCATTCTGGGGTTATATCCCTGGCTCTGTTGGTGAAGTATCAACAGCGATGATTTTACTCGGTGGTGCATACATCCTTTATAAAGGTATTGCTTCATGGCGTATCGTTTTAGGTGTGTTTGCCGGTATGGTTGTTATGTCAATGCTATTGAACGCTATTGGTTCTGATACTAATGCAATGTTTGCTATGCCTTGGTACTGGCACTTAGTTACGGGTGGTTTTGCCTTTGGTATGATGTTTATGGCAACTGATCCTGTATCAGCGTCATTTACTAATACTGGTAAATACTGGTTTGGTGCTTTAGTGGGTATCATGGTGGTATTGGTTCGTGTTGTTAACCCAGCATTCCCAGAAGGTATGATGTTAGCTATTTTATTCGCTAACTTGTTTGCACCTCTTTTCGACTACTTTGTTGTTCAAGGGAATATCAAACGGAGGCTTGATCGCAATGTCTGATACTAAAAAGAAAGAAACTTTCGGCAGAACAGTCGGGTTTGTATTTATTGTTTGTTTAGTTTGTGCTGCTTTAGTATCAACTTCTGCAGTGGTTTTAAAACCATTACAAACAGCTAATAAATTGCTTGATAAGCAAACTAAAATTCTTGAAACTGCGGGTTTATTAGAACTTGCAGGTGACGATATCGTTGCTGTTTATAACCAACGTGTTGAAGCAAAAATGATAAGTCTTGAAACAGGTAAAGTTGTTGAAGGTGATGTTAACTCGTTTGATGAACGTGCTGATGCGCGTGACCCAGCTAAGAGTTTTAAACCTGAAAATGATATTGCTAGTTTAAACCGTGTTGCTAAAAATGCCGTGGTTTATCTTGTGAAAGATGAGCAAGGTAAAGTAACAACAATCGTTTTACCGATTGTTGGTTCTGGCTTGTGGGATCTTATGTACGGTTTTGTCGGTTTAGAGTCTGACCTTAATACCGTTAAAAGCGTAATCTATTCTGACCTTAAAGAAACTCCAGGTTTAGGTGCTGAAGTACTTAACCCTAATTGGAAAGCTTTATGGCCAGGTAAGAAAATGTTTGATGAGCAAAACAATATAGCCATTCAAATTGTTAAAGGTGGCGCTAAATCTGGTGATGTTCATGGCGTTGATGCTCTTTCTGGCGCAACATTAACCAGTAACGGTGTTGAAACAACTTTACATTTTTGGCTTGGTGAAGAAGGTTATGGTCCATTCATTACTAACTATCGCGCTGGAGGGTTGAACTAATGGCTACTGATACTAAAAAGGTTTTATTTGGACCGGTTGTTGATAATAACCCTATTGCTTTACAAGTACTTGGTGTTTGTTCTGCGCTAGCCGTAACAAGTTCTATGGCAAACGCTATGGTAATGACCATTGCGGTAATGTTCGTAACAGGCTTTTCGAATTTGTTTATATCACTTATTCGTAATCAAATCCCATCAAGTGTACGTATTATTGTGCAAATGGCGATTATTGCCTCGTTGGTAATTTTAGTTGACCAAGTTTTAAAAGCTTTCTCTTATCAACTATCTAAAGAGTTGTCGATGTTCATTGGTTTGATCATTACTAACTGTATTGTTATGGGTCGTGCTGAAGCTTTTGCTATGAAAGAAAAGCCAGGTGTGAGCTTTTTAGACGGTATTGGTAATGGCTTAGGCTACGGTGCTGTATTGATCATTGTTGCTTTCTTCCGCGAATTATTTGGTTTTGGTACGTTATTTGGTATGGAAGTTTTTACTTTGGTACAAAACGGTGGTTGGTATCAAGGTAATGGTCTACTAGTTTTACCATTTAGCTCATTCTTCATTATCGGTTTAATCATTTGGTCAATTCGCCAGTGGAAACCAGCACAAGTAGAGAAGGACTAAGCAATCATGGAACATTATTTAAGTTTATTTGTTAAGACCATATTTATTGAAAATTTGGCATTAACCTTTTTCCTTGGTATGTGTACATTCTTAGCTGTGTCTAAGAAAGTGAGTACAGCCATAGGTCTTGGTGTTGCAGTTGTTGTGGTTCTAGGTATTGCGGTACCTGTTAACCAAATTATCTATCAAGCGATTTTAGCGCCAGGTGCGTTAGATAGCTTAATGGGTGTAACTGAAGCAAAAGATTCTATTGATTTAAGCTTCTTGTCTTTCATTACCTTCATTGGTGTGATTGCGGCATTAGTGCAAATCCTTGAAATGGTTTTAGATAAATACTTCCCAGCACTTTATCAAGCGCTTGGTATTTTCTTACCTTTGATCACCGTTAACTGTGCAATCTTCGGTGGCGTTTCATTTATGGTCGCGAAAAACTTAACCTTAGGCGAAAGTTTCGTTTATGGCATAGGCTCAGGTATTGGTTGGATGCTAGCCATCGTACTGATAGCAGGTATTCGTGAAAAAATGAAATACTCGGATGTACCTGACGGCTTAAAAGGTTTAGGTATTACGTTTATTACTGCAGGATTGATGGCGTTTGGCTTTCTTTCTTTCGGTGGTATTTCACTTTAGGTTTATGTCGGTTTTAGCTCCCACTTGCTTGCAGGTGATTAAACCAGCTAAAACCCTTAGAGAAGATTAAAGGAAAAGTCGATGGAAATTATAATTCTCGGCGTATCGATGTTTACCGTGATAGTACTCGCTTTAGTAATGGTGATTTTATTTGCCAAATCTAAGTTAGTGTCTTCAGGTGACGTTACGATTAGCATTAATGGTGACCCAGAGAAAGCAGTTACAACTGCGGCTGGTGGTAAGCTTTTAGGCGCACTTGCTGACCAAGGTATTTTTATACCTTCAGCTTGTGGCGGCGGCGGTACTTGTGGCCAATGTCGTGTAGAAATACATTCAGGTGGTGGTGATATACTGCCAACTGAGTCAGGTCATATTAATAAGCGTGAAGCCAAAGAAGGTTGTCGTTTAGCTTGTCAAGTGGCAGTTAAACAAGACATGGACATTGTACTTGAAGATGAAATCTTTGGGGTTCAACAATGGGAATGTGAAGTTATCTCTAACGATAACCAAGCAACGTTCATTAAAGAGCTTAAGTTACAAATTCCTAATGGCGAATCTGTACCGTTTAAAGCCGGTGGTTATATTCAAATTGAAGCGCCTGCGCATCATGTGAAATATAGCGATTTCGATATTGATGACCAATACAAAGGTGATTGGAATCATTTTGGCTTTTTTGATGTTGAATCAAAAGTTGATGAGCCTACGTTACGTGCATACTCAATGGCGAACTATCCAGAAGAAGAAGGCATTATTATGCTGAACGTGCGTATTGCTACGCCACCTCCTGGACGTTTACATTTACCTGCAGGTAAAATGTCGTCTTATATATTCAGTCTTAAAGCTGGTGACAAAGTCACTATTTCAGGTCCATTTGGTGAGTTTTTCGCGAAAGAGACTGAAAATGAAATGGTATTCATTGGTGGTGGTGCTGGTATGGCGCCAATGCGTTCACATATCTTTGATCAACTTAAACGTTTGCAATCTAAACGTAAAATGTCGTTCTGGTATGGTGCTCGTTCTAAACGCGAAATGTTCTATGAAGATGATTATAACGGCCTTGCAGCTGAAAATGACAACTTTGAATGGCATGTTGCGTTATCTGATCCACAACCAGAAGATAACTGGGATGGCATGACAGGTTTTATTCATAATGTACTTCATGAAAACTACTTGAAAGACCATGAAGCGCCAGAAGATTGTGAGTACTACATGTGTGGTCCTCCAATGATGAACGCCGCAGTTATACATATGCTAAAAGATTTGGGTGTTGAAGATGAAAACATCATGTTAGATGATTTCGGTGGCTAATTAAGCTGTTAAATTCATCCAATGAAAGGGCGGCTTAGGTCGCCTTTTTAATACCTATTTTTTATACGTTTATCGTGAATTATTGAAAATTCAGATTTTATTTAGCTAAAAGAAAATACTTGTTAATTAAGTCGGTTACTTTAGCTAAATGAAATTTATTAAGGATATTGTGATGCAATATAATTTTATGATTAAAAAACAACTGTTAGTGGTTAAATTACTGCTAGTAGCATGCGCTATTTTAGTGCTTAGTGGCTGCTTTCCCAGTAACGATCTTGGTCGTGCAGAATACCTTCTGCAAGGTCACACAATGGGGACCACTTATAATATTAAATTAGTGGGTGAAAATTTAGATGCAGAAAAAATACAGCAGGGTATTGATGAACAGCTTGTGCAGCTGAATCAGGAAATGTCGACTTATATAAAGGATTCGGAGCTATCAAGATTTAATCAATCTAGCTCACTTGCTCCTATTAAAGTCTCAGTAGGCCTTGTGCGAGTGATTAAAGAAGCGATACGTTTAGGGGAACTCAGTGACGGTGCACTTGATGTTACTGTTGGGCCTTTAGTTAATTTATGGGGCTTTGGCCCAGAATATCGACCTGAAACTGTGCCAAGCGCTGAATTACTGATGAAAACAAAAGCACGTGTGGGTTTAGATAAATTAACCCTAGAAAACGATATGCTTAGTAAAAGTACGCCAGATCTATACGTTGATTTATCAACTATTGCTAAAGGCTACGGTGTTGACTTAGTGACCGAGTTTATCGAAGCAAATGGTATTAATAACTACCTTGTTGAAATTGGTGGTGAAATGCGCGTTAAAGGCTTTAAACATACTGGTGAGCTTTGGCATGTAGCAATCGAAAAACCCTTAAGTGGCGAACGGTCAATACAACAAATTATTATACCCAAAGATAATGCTGTTGCTACTTCAGGAGACTATAGAATTTACTTTGAAGCAGACGGTCAACGTTTTTCGCATATCATAGACCCAAAAAATGGAAAGCCAATCAACCATAAGCTGGTCTCTGTAACTGTGATCCATCCATCCTCAATGACCGCCGATGGTTTATCAACGGCTATGATGGTAATGGGTGAAGAGAAAGCGCTAGCGTTCGCAGAGGCTAATGGCCTTGCTGCATACATTATAGCGAAAACTGATCATGGCTTTGTTGAGCAAAGCACGGTAAAATTCATGCAATACCTCAAGTAGGTTTGCACTCTTAAAATTAACTGTTGAAATGTTATCAAATAGGTAGGCACTTAATATGGCTATATTTTTAATCACCTTAGGCTTTTTTCTCGTTATTGTAATGGCAATGGCTGTTGGATATATTTTTCAAAATAAAACCCTTGCCGGCAGTTGTGGCGGCTTAGCAAGTGTTGGTATCGATAAATCATGTAATTGTGATAACCCTTGTGAAAAACGTCAGGAACGTGACCGTGTCGCAGCGTTAGCGATTGGCGATATCAATGTTAAAAATATTTAAGCTGTTATGAAGGGTTAATCTATTTAACGATTAATCAATATTAACGTTTGTCTACAGTAGACAGATGAAAGGTGAGCTTAGCTCACCTTTTTCATTTCTAACATCCAGTCTTTATTTATTACCAAAGCTTATTTATATAAGGCGCTCAATAAGCCAGTAAGTGGCAATTAGCGCAATGGCGATATTAAGCGCAAACACTAACTTAGTTTGGTACCAGACTTTTTTCCTAAAGGGGTATAGACAAATAAAAGCGAGCGCAATCACGGTTAGCTGTCCAAGCTCTACACCAACATTAAACGAGATTAAGCTCGTTAAATACTGGCTCGCAGGTAATCCAACTTCACTTAATACCGACGCAAACCCTAATCCATGTAACAAGCCAAAGGCAAATATTATCGGCAACCTCGCCTGGCTATTTGTACGTTGATTTGCGCGATAAATATTTTCTAACCCTACATAGACAATGGATAAAGCAATAAGAGGCTCTACAATCGTGCTAGATATCGTAACAAAACCGTAAATGCCTAATGCTAGGGTAATTGTATGCGCGAGCGTAAATGCGGAGATTTGCCATATTAAACTTGAGCGTTTCCTAGCAAACAACAGTAATGCTAAAACGAATAATATATGATCCAACCCTCGCGGCAATATATGCACAAAACCTTGGTAAATATAATCCATGGTGAGTGAAATGTTATTCGGTATATTTACGCTATTTGAGTGCCAAGCATTTGATTGATTAATTTGAAAGCTTTGGCTTAATTCACCGGAACTTATCAAGGTTTGTTCAGGCCGAACCACTTTAAGTACGATATTACCTAAAAGTGGTGCAAAACTAACGGCAACCTCACCCGAGTTTTCAGGTATATCTCCAGTAGCGTGAAGTTCGACTTTATAATCTGTTAACTTTTCGGGTTGCGCTAAAATGCGTTTTAATTGTTGAAGTTGTAGACCCTGAAAGGTCATGTTTTGTTGCTGCTCAATATTGTTTGTTTTATTTGAAAAAAATAAACTAGATTGCTGACTCAAAACAGTTTCAAGATTTTCGAGTAACTTTTTTTGTTCAAAAAATGACTGTTGATTTAATGCTAAGAGTACATTGTTATCATCACCTGAAATGTCTAAATGTTCTTGCAATAAATGTATAAAATCAACAGTAACGATAAGCTGGTATCTTTCATTATTGTCTAGCGATAAAGTTGCCTGATTTAAGTCATCAGTATGTGCAAAACTGGTGATTGAGCATAGAGATGTGGTCAATATTACAATGAATAAATATATCGAAGAAAGTCGTAGGGTAAGCAAAATTAATAACCTTGATTTTAAAATAAAAAGTCTGTGAAGAAATCGACGTTAAGTTAGCGTATTTTCTCTAAAATTAATAGCCTTGATTGCTTGCAAACTATACTTTCGATTTAGGTATTACTTAAGCGATCTGGAGATTGTTTTTATCGGTAATTTATCTTTAGTGTCACTCATCTATTCAAAAGTTCTAGTGTTACGAGTAAATCCTATTATAAGCACTTAATTGGCAAATAAAGCATTTGATACTGAGCTTGTATATTATGAATTCACCCAAAAAATTCCAAAAAAATATAAGCCAGTAAGCTACGTTGAGGATTATAATATCGAGGCAACATTAGTTTAATCCTTGATGTTAAATAGGTGACGAAAAATGGAGCTTAGTCTGCTATTTAGTTGTACTAACGTGATGGTTCGATATAGTCAACTGGAACGAATAACTACAACGAAAAATAACCGGGGATTTGGATAAGCGTTTGCTAAGTAATCGCAATACAACTGCATTAGTTCACTTATCCAAAGTTCAGGATACATAGCAATATAAACATTAAAAATAGCATTAACCAATGTAAATCATTAGTTAGTCATTGGTTAACTGCATTAACCAGAACAAAATATAGTTCATTAGGTCGTTATGTTTAAAAAAATATTATTAATCTTGTCACTTTTTTGTATTTCTACATCGTCTTGGGCAGCAGGCCCAGGCAGTATTGATTTAACCAATTCAATATTTGGTCTTACGGCCATCATTCTTTTTTCAATTGCTTACGTGTTGGTTATTGGTGAGGACGTTATACACTTAAGAAAGTCCAAACCTGTACTCGTCGCTGCGGGTATTATTTGGCTAATTATTGGCTGGGTTTATACCCAGCATGGTGTTCCTATTGAGGCAGAAGAAGCCTTTAACCATAACTTGCTTGAATATGCTCAGCTATTATTATTTCTATTAGTAGCAATGACCTATATTAATGCCATGGAAGAGCGCGGTATTTTTGATGGCTTACGTTTGTGGATGGTGTCAAAAGGCTTAAGTTTACGTTCTTTGTTTTGGCTGACAGGTGTTTTAGCATTCGCCATTTCTTCTTTTGCTAATAACCTAACTACCGCCATGTTGATGTGCGCCATTATATTAAAAGTAGCATCGAATGATAAAAAATTTATCAATATAGCTTGTATTAATATTGTTGTCGCAGCTAACGCCGGTGGTGTTTTTAGTCCGTTTGGTGATATTACTACCTTAATGATTTGGCAATCAGGGCTAGTTAAATTTGAACAATTTATCGTGTTGTTTATTCCATCATTAGTAAACTTTTTAGTGCCAGCAATCATCATGAGCTTTTTCATTTCCAACGAAAAATCGACACCCGATGTGAGTGAAACTTTTAAGATTAAACGCGGAGCAAAAAGGATAGTTGCCTTGTTTATTCTGACCATAGCTACTGCTGTACTATGCCATAGTGTTGTTAACATGCCTCCAGTGTTAGGTATGATGATGGGCTTGGGTTACTTAAAGTTCTTTGGTTTTTATTTACGTATGAGCCTACCACGCTCTTTAGATAAAAAACGTAATAAAGCCGAAGCTGAAAATGACTCTGAAGAGTTGAAAAAGCTAGGCAACATCATACCTTTTGACATTTTTGACAAAATCGCCCGTGCAGAATGGGACACTTTACTGTTTTTCTACGGCGTAGTGATGTGTGTTGGCGGTTTAGGTTTTATGGGCTACTTAAGCTTAGTTTCTGAAGCGCTATACAGTAATTGGAGTCCAACGTATGCCAACATTGCTGTCGGCGTACTATCGGCCATTGTAGATAATATTCCTGTCGTATTTGCCGTGTTGAGTATGAACCCTGCGATGGATCTTCAACAATGGTTATTAGTCACCATGACAGCAGGTGTTGGTGGTAGTTTATTATCAATAGGATCAGCAGCCGGTGTCGCCTTAATGGGACAAACCAAAGGCGTTTATTCCTTTATAGGCCACTTAAAGTGGAGCTGGGCTATCGCTTTAGGTTATGCGGCAAGTATTGCTGTACACTTTTTAATTAATGGCTAATATGGTTTTAGTTTACATAAACTGAATATTTAAAAGCGTTTAACTGTCTATAATGACTATAAAAAAATAGTTATTATAGACAGTGTATTTATTAAATTTTTACTCATCAATTATGTCTGCCGAAAATAGTTACATCAAATAACCTTTCAATTCTTAAATCGTCAGTTCTGATGCTTATCTGACATATTTTACAAAGCTGAATGTTCCAATTTTATTATTGTTTGATACTCGCGTATTGACGTAATTTTTTCATATGGTAAAGTGACTGTGTTTTTATACAGCTATGTGTAATTAAGTTAATATAAATACAGTTTATTATTAAATGGAATGATAAATGATTAGAACTAGCCACTCACAGAAAAAGATAATCCATATCGACATGGACTGCTTTTACGCTGCAGTGGAAATGCGTGATAATCCTGAATGGCGCAATGTTCCCATTGCTGTAGGTGGAAACGGACCGCGCAGTGTACTTTGCACTTGTAATTATAAAGCGCGCGAGTTTGGTGTACGTTCAGCTATGCCAAATGCAAGGGCGAAGGCGCTTTGCCCTGAACTGATTATTGTTAATGGCCGAATGTCAGTTTATCAGCAAGTGTCACAACAAATCAGAGCTATATTCTTACGTTATACTGACTTAATTGAACCTTTGTCACTTGATGAAGCTTATCTTGATGTTACCGACTCTCCTTTGTTTTTTGGCAGTGCTACTTTAATTGCTGAACAAATTCGACGCGATATTTATAATGAGCTAAACCTTACCGCTTCTGCTGGTATTGCCCCTAATAAGTTTTTAGCTAAAATTGCCAGTGATGAAAATAAGCCTAATGGACAATGTGTTGTTGCTCCTGAGGATATTAGTACATTTGTTGAAAACTTATCGTTGAAAAAAATCCCAGGTATAGGGCCAAAAACCAGTGAAAAACTAAAAGCCTATGGTTTTGAAAGTTGCGCGGATGTTAGGGCAAGCTCTGTTGCAAAGCTTCACACTATTGTTGGTAAGTTTGCGAATGCGTTATTCCAACGAAGTTTTGGTATCGACGATAGAGCGCTTGAAACATCACGTGTTAGAAAGTCACTAGCGATAGAAAAAACAATGGCAGAAGATATTGATTCTATCGAACAATGCCAAGTGATACTTTTAAGTTTATTCAGCAAGCTTAAATTACGCTTAGCAAAACATGACGATCGGCAAATCAGTAAACAAACGGTAAAAATTAAATTTGCCGACTTTCAGCAAACCACCGTTGATATGCAATCTAAAGATTGTCTTGAAGCTATTTTTATCGAGCTATTTCAAAAGGCTATGACAAGAGCTAATAATCGAAAAGTTCGATTAATTGGTTTGTCATTGGGTTTTTCTGAGCACAATAGTATTGATAATCAGAGTCAGCTAGACTTGTTCTAGCTCTGCTCTAGCGCTTTTAAGTTAACTCATCCTTAATTTTTACATTACCTTTGTATAGATATCTAAACGGTGCTTTAGAATTATGAGCGAATTATTATTTATACCGACTTAATTAAGTAGTATTAATTTTGTTTGTAAGGGTAATATGTAGGCATAGTTTTATTAATGGCTTTTGCGTTTAATTAATATCAAATTTTCAAGTCCAACATACTAAATACAATAGGGTAATTATGTTTAAAAAATCTCTAGTAGCAATAACAATACTTTTGAGTGCTGTTGTGAGCGTGTCAACCAGTGCTCAAGAAATGGCAGAAGCAGAAATAACGGTACAACCTGCAGCGGGTAACGTTTATATGTTACAAGGTCCGGGAGGTAATATTGGTGTATTAGCTACAGATAAAGGTTTATTGCTGGTTGATGATAAATTTGCTCCATTAGCAGAAAAAATTGAAGCCGCGATGAAGGGCATAGAAGATAAAGAGCTTAAGTATGTTATCAACACCCATTTTCATGGCGATCATACTGGTAGTAACAAATTCTTCTCACATAAAGCGCCGATATTTGCTCATGAAAATGTTCGTAATCGTTTGAGTAATAAAACCGATCATCATACTGAAAGTTTACCTGTGGTAACTTACAAAGACGGTATTACTATTTATTTAGATAATGAAGAAGTTCAGTTAACACATTTACCAAAAGGTCATACTGATGGTGACACTTATGTTTACTTTAAAAAAGCCAATGTATTGCATACGGGGGATTTATTTTTTGAAGTTGGTTTTCCTTATGTCGATTTAAAAAGTGGCGGCAGTGTTAAAGGGTATTTAGCCGGTGTTAAACACATGCTAAAAAATACATCTGATGATGTGGTAATTATTCCAGGGCACGGCAATTTAACCGACAAAAAGAGTTTATTAGCCTTTGCTGAAATGATGGAGTTTAGTATTAATAAAGTTTCTACAGCATTGGCCGCAGGCAAATCTGAGCAGCAAATACTTACCGACGGTATTGGTGAAAAATATAAACATTTGTCTTGGGCATTTATTACTGAAGAAAAATGGCTTAAAACCTTAGTCGCAGATTTGCAGTAAGTAACAATTTTACAAGGCAATATTACAAGGTAATATTAATCAATACCTACTCGAAAAAATGTAAAGTATTGATGAAGCATAAACCTAATATTAAACGCTTTTTAACGCTTAATATTAGGTTTTTTTATTCGACGTTAATAACGACTTCACTTAATTTTTAATGAAGTGAAGATACAAAAGTTAACGATACAAAATAAAACGTATTTTAATGGACTATAAACTTAAAGGACTAACTTTGAAAATATTACTATCGAGCATTTTCTTATTTTTAACACTCAAATGTAATGCTGGTGTAACCGATTGGATTGATTTTAATCTAGAAGGTGGCCACGTTAAAATTCCTGTAAGCATTAAAGGCATTGATACCTTTGCCATCCTAGATACGGGGGCTCAACTCAATGCCGTTAATAAAGCTTTTATTGCTAAACACGATTTAATGTTTGATAAAGGCAGCATGATAAAAGTCAGAGGCGTTTTCGGGGTTGATAAGAAAACTACATATAGAAATGTACCTGTTAGTTTTTTTGGCATCGCGACTGAACTTAACAAAGTTGCAGAAATTAATTTAGGCTATCACACTAATGGCCTGTTACTTGGATCGGGTTTTTTCAATAGTTTTGTCGTTCAATTAGATTATCCTAATGAAAAAATACGTTTGATCACTCAAGATTCTGTTGAAGTGGCTAAATTTAAAAATATTGAGATCCAAAGTCAAAAGGGTACAGGAATGCCAATAGTTAAAATTGGTCTGCCTGATGATAGGCATTTATGGATGATACTTGATACTGGTAATGCTGGCGGAATGGTTGTTGAACGCAAAGTCGCTAGTAAACTGGGTTGGTTATCAGGAGGAGATCGTAAGTCAACAGTATCAAAAGGTGTTAACGCTACAATAGAAACTGAAAGCTTTAGAATTCCACTATTGCAGTTTGGTCCTTTTGAGTTAGAAAATGTACTTGTGACCATTCCTGCTGAAGGGAAAAATTCATATTTAGATAGTCAATACGAAAAAACAGGCTCAAGACTTAAAGGTAAGAAAGTCCAGGGTATAATTGGCTACGACGTGCTTAAACACTTTTTAATTACTGTTGATTATAAAGGTGGACACGCTCATATTGGTTTACCTGAATAATTGCCAATACATTATCAAGTATAAAAAATTTTTAGTTTAGAATAAAATTCAGCAATTTATTGCAAAGGTTCATTCTTATACACCTTCATTTTTAGGTGTTTTAATTACTCTTTCATTTAAGGCAAAGCTATGAAATTTTCTTTTACGTTAAACTTATTCATTACTTTATTACTAATCAGCTTATCAAATACAACGTATGCAAAAGCCGCTAACAATTACCCTGCAAGTACAAAAGAGCTTACTTTTAACGCTGGTGGCGATCGTATGTCAGGCTTTATTTATCAAGCGGCAGGTATAGGGCCGCATCCAACTGTGTTGTTATTACATGGTTATCCGGGTAATGAAAAGAATTTGGATGTTGCTCAGGCACTACGCAGTATCGGTTGGAATGTAGTCTTTTTTCATTATCGTGGAGCGTGGGGGAGTGAAGGCGAGTTTTCATTTTTAAATGCTGAGCAAGATGTACAGACAGTGTTGCAGTTTATTAGCGATGAAGCCAATGCCAAAGCACTTAATATTGATCGCAATTTAATCTCCATTATTGGCCATAGCATGGGCGGGCATTTAGCTATCGCAGGGATATTAGATAATCAATCAGTTAATTGCGCTGTTGCATATGACGGTGCTAACCTCGGAGTGGGTGACGTAGGCATTATAGATGATCCCAACACTACTATTCCTTGGTTAGAATACAGTGACAGCTTATTTATGTTAAATGGTTGGTCAGGCGATAAAGCTAAACAAGAGTTGAAGACACACGCAAAAGCACTCAATTTGGTCAGAAGAGTGAATACCCTTAATGGTCGGTCAGTATTACTTATTGCTGCTGATACCGATGTTATTCCATTAAAGTCACATATAGAACCACTACTAGAGGCTTTAGTTAAAACAAATAACAGTGATGTAACCTATAAACTGATTGATGACGACCATAGCTTTAACTCCTCTCGCACTGAATTAATTAGTACTACACAGAATTTTTTGAACACTAAATGTAAGGCTAAGTAATTAAGGTGATTTATTCATATAAAAAAGCGCTAACCAAAAAATTGGATAGCGCTTTATGTTTTGAGTTCAAGCTTGTTATCAGTATCATCGTCATAAAATTACGTTATGACAACATCCGTTAATGGTAAAAACTCTCCGACTAACGACGATAACTTTTTTATCAAAGATGTGCTTTTAAATATTAGGCATCTTTGTGAATGTGAACATCCATTTGTGGGAAAGGAATGTTTAGCCCTTCGTTTGCAAATGTTTTATAAACTTTTTCATTCATTTGGAAGTATACACCCCAATAATCAGGCGCGTTTACCCAAGCTCTAACAGCAAAATTTACTGAGCTATCAGCTAATGCTGAAACTGCAATAAATACTTCAGGGTCTTTTAAAATACGCTCATCTTCATCACATAATCGCTTAATAACTTCTCTAGCTTTATCTAGATCATCACCGTAACCAACGCCAATTGTCCAATCAACACGTCTCTTCGCTTCTGTTGAATAGTTAACCATTGATGAAGTTGATAGGCCTCCATTAGGGATAATGATGGTTTTATTATCAGGCGTTTTTAAAATGGTATTGAAAATTTGAATCTGAGAAACAGTACCCACATAACCTTGTGCATCTATAACATCACCCACTTTAAATGGTTTGAAAATCAAGATCATTACACCACCAGAAAAATTCTGCAGCGTTCCTGACATAGCCAAACCAACAGCTAAACCTGCAGCACCTAATATAGCGATGAAAGAGGTCATTTCAATGCCTAACATACCTAAGGCTGTTAGCACTAAAAGAACTTTTAAAAGCCCGTTAACAATGCCGGTTAAAAATGGCATTAAAGACGGATCAGTACCTCCTTTTTTTAGGGTGGTTTTAAATACGTTGCCAATGATGCCTATTACCCATCCACCAATGATCCATACTAGGATCGCACCAATCAATTTTGGTCCGTAAAAAACGGCCATTTGAGTCATTTGACTTACAACTTCATCTGTATTCATATTATCTTCCTGAAATTATTACAGTATTTTTAAATTGGACTAAAAAACAAGCTAGAATCGCTTAATTTTAGTTTTATTTATGCTAAGTGATAACTTTACTTGAACAATCGCCTCAAGTTGATAGTCACATTATTAATATAGAATAAAAGCCATGATTATTCTTTAAAAACTTAATGAGTTGTTGATATAAATGATTTGTTTACATAATTAAGTATTGAAAAAATAACATAATTTTTCTCATCCTCAATTAAATGTACTAAGAATTAAGGTTTACTTTTAAAGGTATACATCGCTTTTTAGCTCAACGTTAATTTTGTCTGTAGAGATTTTTTATTTAATAATTTACTTGTTAAATAAAGCGTTAGCTTTACAAGCAGCTTGCTATAATTTCGATATAAAAAAACCGCATATATGCGGTTTTTCAGTTTCTTCAATCAAATAATGCTAATGACTTTTAGCCATAGTTATTGATGAGAGCGCAACTTTAAGGACAATGTACTCGCATCATAGATAAGTACGCGTTGATACTCAGGCATAAAATAATGCTGTCTGGAGCCTTCGGCAATTATTAATTCAGTCCAAAGCTCAACCTGAGCCGCATTATATTTAGTTAATGTCATTCCTTGGGTTGGATCAAAACGATAGAAGTAACTATTGTCATGAGCATCTATGGTTGTGTTAATGGTTTGGATATTAACATTATCGTGCAATAAGCCATTATCAGTATAGGTTGTCCCGTCAAAACCTGCCCACTCAGAAGTGCTATTAGCACTATAAATTGTACTGCCTTCATGATTTATGACAAAGCTTGATAAGCTAACAAAGGCTGTATTGGTGTATGCAGGTTCATCTAATGCTGAAACCATATCACTAGCATAGGCGTTATAACTTAACGCATAACGTTGCAATGAGGTTGTTGATTGCTTGTAGGCCATGAATATATCGGCACTATTGGCTTGAGCAATGGTCGAAACAAAATAAGCATTTTCTTGATCCCAGAACTGGCGAACTAAGTTTAAGTCGGCATACTCAAGTGTTTGTGTTAAGACCAAAGGTACACCTGCAATCATTTTAATCATAATCGGACGATATTCTATGGTGATATTGTCATTGTCTATTTGATTAAACTGGTAACTGTTTAAGTCAAACTGGTAATGATTAACGCGAGTTTGTTCAAGCTCATCTTCATCTACATAGGTTTCACTATTAGATGCCAAAAGCATTGAACCATCAGGGTGAACGACTAAGTTAGTCAGATCAATACCGGCTAAAGGCGAGGTGGTAGAGTTGATCAACGCCCCAGAAATCACGTGATAAGTATTAATTTTATCGCCTGAAGCGATATAAACATAAGGACGCATGGGGTCAAGTACTGTGCCTGAGCTGTTGACGCTAATATTGGCAATATCGACATCAGCACTGTCAATTGTGCCTTTATTGAACGTTATATTGATGCTTCCGGGTAGTGCCGTGCCTTCAGCTGTCGGTGTTAAAGTAATGACGGCATTATGCACACCATCGGAACTCAGGTTAGCTGGTATGCCCGTAATGGTAAGTGTGTTGTTGTTAGCGTCAGAAGATAACGATAACCAGTTAACATCGGTATTTGCTTGCCAAGCAATAGTAGCTTCACTGTTTGTTAAAATATCAACAGTATGCACAAGCGTTTGTTCAGTCGCTAAGCTATTAAAAGCCAGAGCAGGAAAGTTACTACTTAAACGTATGGCATCGATTGCCAGCTCAACAGTGATCACTTTTGTCGTGCCACTAGCAGGATCAAATATTGAAATACTCGCTGACATTAAACCCCAGCCGGTAATTAAGCTGCGATCAATATCAATTAAAATAATATCGCCATTCTCATCAGTTTGCTGCGTTAAAATCAACCATGGGGCACTAGCGGTTGCTTGCCAATCCGCTCCAATATTTGTCAGGGTTAGTGTTTGCTGAGCAATAGCGCTATCACCAAAGTTGGTGGTAAAGGCCAAGCTTTCTAAAGACGATGAAAATTGGCTTAGGTTAATAACATCGATGGTGTTAGCGCTCGATGAGGGTAAAACGGCTCTTTTGTCGCCATTAGCGATCAATATACTTGATGGTTGATTTGAACCAAGCGCAATACTATTAGCAATAACTTGCTGTTCGTTATATACATCAACTTTAAAGCCAGCTTCAGGATCAAATATAACGTAATGAGGACGATCATTAGCGGTATGAGCAAGCGCTAAATTAATCACCGTGCTGTCACTATTTAACACACCATTATCTGTAAATGTTGTGCCGTCAAAACTTATCCATTGACTGGTTGGGCTTATGGCGTAAATGTTTTGCTCATCAGCGGTAACATAGAAGTCGTTAATTTGTTCGTTTTCACCCAATAATTCAGGTCGATAACTGTGGCTAATTGATGTTGTAATAGGGTTGCGAGAAAAATCGTTTACGCTAACGTCAATTCGCTTAATCGACATTGACTCATCACCGGCGCTAACATCTAAAGCAAACAGTGCTTGATTTTTTTCTGCGACATTAAAGGCTCTAGCAAAAAAAGCATTAGGTCCGTCAAACCCTTGTCGGACAAGATTTTCATCAGCAAACTCTAATATAGCTGTTGTTAAAAAATAACGTCCATCAATACGGATAAATTTGACGGGTTCATTGGTGATATCAATGTCAGCTAATTCAATAATGCTCATGTCTGAGAGGTCGATTTGATATCTATGCGTGGTAGTTTCGGTAGTGTTTTCATCGATAACCGTAGTTTCAATCGCTTTTGCTAGTAATTTACTAGCATCTGGGTGAACAATAAGCTGCTCTAACTCAGTATCAACTGGCGAAATAACTGTTGTTGATAATAATTCGTTTGTATAAAGATGGTAACTGCGTAGCTCATTATTAACAGCAACATAATACTGTGGTAATAGCGGATTTGTCGCTATACCATCAGTGTTGGCAACAATACTTAAGGTATTATTTTCAGTATTTATTTCAGATTTATAAAAGCTGACTTGAATAGTATCTGCAATCGCGGTGGTTTCATCGTTTCCGCTAAGCGTTATCTCAGCTGTTGTTATCTCATCTGTTGTTAACAAACTACTATCAGCTGTGATAGTGAGTTGATTGCTATCATTGTTCGGTGTCAATGTTAACCAAGTAGCTTCTGTACTGGCTTGCCATCCCCAAGGTAAAACACTGTTTGAATTTATATTAAGAACAGCTTGAGTGTTGTTGATATTACCTGTTTCAGCTAAAGCAACAGTGGCTTTATCGGCAAATAAATGGATATTGTCTAAGCTCAATTCAACCGGATATTTTGTAGTACCAAGTGGACTCGTAATGTCGATTGTTGCAGGGAAAAAACCTGAACCGGTAAAGTCACTTAAATTAGGTGTTGCTGTGATCGTTGTTACGCCATCAAGAAAACTTTTTTCGACGTTTAACCAAGGTACTGAACTTGCTAATGAAAGGTTATCTTCACTAGCACTTAATTGAATTGTTTTTGCCGCAATTGATTCAACACCATAAGTGTCATCAAAAGTCACCGCTTGCCATACCAGCAATGATACATTGATATCGGCATGGGCAAAGTTAGTGGTTGTTGTATCACCACTAGTGAGTCTTAATGTTGTACCGTATAAATCGGCATTTATTCTATCAGCGTTAACCACATCAATATGTAAAGTTGCTGAGTTATCCGTTAAGTTTTCAATACGATAATTTAACCAGGCTACAGGTTGTGCCGTTGGAGCAAAACCAAGTAATAAGCCTGAACCATCGAATGTTACGTCAACCGCGATAGTATGGGTTTCTGTTTGCAAAAATTCATTAGTAAATGCTACTGATGAAACTGATGAACCAACGGTGAATGTTGGGACCTTTTCGTTTGAGCCGCCACATGCTTGTAAAAATAGTGAGCTAAATAAAATAACTAACATTAAACGCATGTTTTTCATTTGTCCCTTCATACAGGTCCCTGTTTTTATTAATCGCTATAACATAGCTTTTATTGATAACTGAATGTTGCTTTAAATTTGCTAATTCATTATTTCAATGGGTATAAGTTTATTTTGCGCGATTATTAACATAATGTAAAACTTATCATCATTTTTAGAATATTTTTACATTCTAAGTCGTGGCATGTGTTTAATCTCATCTCATATTTTTTCTAAATAACAGTTATGTACCCAGTAACAGCATTAAATAATTAGCGGTAATAAAGCTATAAAAAACCACATTGAATTGCGTTATGCTGTTATCGAAAACGTTCCACTGAGCCTAAGTATTAATAACGAGGCTTTTAGGCATAACGTAGTCATACATTTATATAGCGTGATATTTTTGTAATCTCATAGTTTGAGTCAAATAGGTTCTATAGAGATTAAGGCATAGGTCAATATAGGCTTTAGCGGTTAATTTGCATTAAAAGTACCATTAAATTCCTAAATACATTGGTATATTAAAGCAGAGGTTGCGTATAATATGCGTTTTGGTGCGTCCCTAATAAAGATCCAAAAGCGCAAGCTAATTGAATGCGCTTTATAATAAGGTGGTTTCTCATTAGATGAAATCATGACACTATTAAACGCTTAAACAGATATAATTCTTCGAAAAGTTGGAAATTCAAATGATTGAAACTAGTGCCCAATTGCGTCAGGCATTTTTAGATTTTTATGCATCTAAGCAGCACCAAATTGTTGCGAGTAGCTCACTTATTCCGGGTAACGATGCGACATTATTATTCACTAATGCTGGTATGGTGCCTTTTAAAGATGTTTTTCTTGGCGACGATGTTCGCAGCTATACTCGCGCCACTTCTGCGCAACGCTGTGTGCGTGCTGGTGGTAAGCATAATGATTTAGAAAATGTAGGGTACACTGCTCGTCATCATACTTTTTTCGAAATGCTCGGTAACTTTAGTTTTGGTGATTATTTCAAAGAAGAAGCAATAACATATGCCTGGGAATTTTTAACTAGCGTATTAGCATTACCCAAAGAAAAGCTGCTCGTTACTGTTTATGAAAGCGATGATGAAGCTTATAACTATTGGTTAAATGAAATTGGCATACCAGCAGATAAAATAATACGCATTGGTGATAAGTCAGCCGACAAAAAGTTTGAGTCTGATAACTTTTGGTCGATGGGCGATACTGGCCCATGTGGTCCATGCTCTGAAATATTTTATGATCACGGAGAAAATATTTTCGGTGGTCCTCCAGGTTCTCCTGATGAAGATGGCGATCGCTACATCGAAATTTGGAATATTGTTTTCATGCAATATAACCGTCATGCAGACGGTACTATGGAAAACTTGCCTAAACCATCAGTTGATACCGGTATGGGTTTAGAGCGCATTGCCGCCATAACGCAAGGCGTGCATAGCAATTACGAGATTGATATTTTCCAGTGCTTAATTCGAGATACTGCTAAGTTACTTGAATGCGACGATTTAGAGCACAAATCTTTACGTGTTATCGCTGATCATATTCGTTCATGTAGCTTCTTAATTACTGATGGTGTTATACCGTCGAATGAAGGGCGTGGTTACGTATTACGTCGTATTATTCGCCGCGCTATTCGTCATGGTCATAAACTTGAAGCACAATCATTTTTCTTTCATAAATTAGTCGCCTCACTTGCAGAGCAAATGGGGGATGCATATCCTGAATTGGTTCAGCAACAAGCGACTATTGAGAAAATTTTACGTATCGAAGAAGAACAGTTCGGTAGAACGTTAGACCGAGGTATGGCGTTATTAGAAGATATTTTAGCAGGACTTAAAGGCGATACTATCGCTGGCGATGATGTATTTAAGTTATATGACACCTTCGGCTTTCCGGCTGATTTAACCGCTGATATTGCACGTGAACGTGAGCTAAATATTGACATTGTAGGTTTTGATGCAGCAATGGCTCAACAACGTACTCGCGCACAAAAAGCAAGTCAGTTTGGCACAGACTATAACGACACCCTTAAATCAGAAAACCGTACCACTTTTAAAGGCTACACACGTGATGAAATGTCTTCTACTGTTGTAGAGCTTTTTAACAGCGAGTCGTCAGTTAATACTTTAGAAGCAGGTGAAGCAGGTATTGTGATCCTTGATCAAACACCATTTTATGCTGAATCAGGTGGGCAGGTTGGTGACTCGGGTACACTACAGTTTGATAATGGTACTTTTGAAGTGACCGATACCATTAAGCTTGGACATGCGTTTGCTCATAAAGGTATTGCTCATCAAACCATAGGTTTAAACAGTCTTGTAAAAGCGCAAATTAATAGCGAGCGTCGTGCAGCAATTGTTAAAAACCATACGGCTACGCATATTTTACATGCCACTCTTCGTAAAGTGTTGGGCGATCATGTTACGCAAAAAGGTTCATTGTGCGATGCGGATAAACTCCGATTTGATTTTTCTAACTTTGAAGCGGTAACGCCTGAAGAGATAAACATAATTGAACGTATGGTTAATGAACAAATTCGCAGTAACTTAGCTCGTGAAACTAACTTGATGCAAATTGATGCCGCAAAAGAAAAAGGCGCTATGGCCTTGTTTGGCGAAAAGTACGATGATGAAGTACGCGTAGTTACCTTAGGTGATTTTTCAACAGAGCTTTGTGGTGGCGTACATGTTAACCGTACTGGTGATATTGGCCTATTCAAAATTACTTCTGAATCAGGCATAGCCGCAGGTGTTCGCCGTATTGAAGCGGTAACAGGTGAAGCCGCATTAAATTACTTTGCCACACAAGAGCATACGTTAAACTCCATTGCAGCATTAGTGAAAACTGAACCTGCTAATGTAGCAAGTAAAATTGAACAAGTAATATTGCGTAATAAAGAGTTAGAAAAAGAGCTTGCACAATTTAAACAGAAACTTGCAAGTGCTGCCGGTGCTGACTTAGTAAGCCAAGCTAAAGACTATAATGGTGTCAAAGCGCTTATTGCTAATTTAGAAGGTGTAGAAGCGAAATCACTGCGTGGTATGGTTGATGACCTGAAAAATAAAATGGGTTCAGGCATTATTTTGTTAGCTACTGCTAGCGATAATAAAGTGAGCTTAATTGCTGGCGTGACAAAAGATTTAATTGGTCGAGTTAAATCTGGCGAGTTAGTTAATGTTGCAGCCCAAGAAGTGGGTGGTAAAGGCGGTGGTCGTCCTGATATGGCACAAGCAGGAGGAAGCCAACCAGAGAACATTGAAGCAGCGTTAAACGCAGCACAAAGCTGGTTGAGTGATAAACTGAGCTAATATATAGAGCAGCAAAAAATTAATGTAATATGTACTAAGGTTAATGCCAGTCAGTTAAGCTAACTGGCATTTTCTTTTGGTGGGAGATTTAGATGATTTGGATTTCACTCATCGAAGGTGTTTTATCTCTTCTCTTCTCTTTTCTTTTCTTCAATTCTCATCAAGTAATATAGCTTAAATATGAATAGGGTCTTGAGTCGTTGCTCCTAATGGATTTAAGTATTTTCTGGACTCATGATTTATATCGATATGAAATGTTGAATCACAGCCATCAACTACTAAAGTAACTGAACTGTCCAAATACCCATTTCTTTCGTTGTCATCGTCATAGTTCGTCGTATTAAATTAAAGTTAATTAATTCACTGCATAGTTCCTGACGAACGATGTATGGACGCTAACTTATCAAGTGCTATTAAGCATCGTCGGTTTTATTTTTCTAAAGCCAAGTTCTATCTCCCCGCGATGAAAATATAATTTATCTATTTCATTACTTAGAAAATAGAAAATAGAATATATATTGGTCATTGACGTTAATAAGCGAAAGTTTTTCTCTTTATTGTTTTACTGATTAATCTGGCTTTAATCGTTTTAGGAACATATGGGAAATATTTTGTGCATGTTTTGTTGTTTTTTTATTTAATTTTATTGGGAATTATTTTCTGGAATCCGGGTCTTATTATAGAATACTAGCCGTTTATGTTAATAGAATGTGAAATCGGACCAGTTTGAAAAGTATTTTTAAAAAAGTTTGCTAAAAATGCAAATAATTACGCATAAAGTGTTTATTGTTTCATTAAGGTTGTTAAAATAACCAGTAATTGCTGCAATTGCATTCTACTCTAGATTTATAAGTGTTAATTAAAAGACTAAAAGTTTGATATTGATAAAGGATTTTTCAATGTTTAATAAGTATTTTAGGGACTTATTGTAATCTTTAGTGCACTTTTGCAAAAATTAGACTAAATTTAATTTGTTACTAGCTTATATATATTTAGTGGATCTCGTTTTTAAACATAAAGGAAATTAAGATGTTAATATTAACTCGCCGAGTTGGTGAAACGTTGATGATCGGAGACGACGTCACAGTGACAGTGTTAGGTGTGAAAGGCAATCAAGTACGTATTGGTGTTAATGCACCAAAAGAAGTGTCAGTTCATCGTGAAGAAATATACATGAGAATTCAATCTGAAAAAGGTGAGGGTGAAGCCTCAGGGAATGAAATCTAAATATCTTCTACTTATTAAAGCCGACAATAGTCGGCTTTTTTGATCCAGCAATAAAATTTATCACGGTGATATTGAGCTCTTTTTAGTAACTTAATGTTGGAAAAGTAACCGTGTTGTTTGAATTCTCAACAAACAGTCATAAAATAGAAATAAAAGCTTAAAAAAGTTTGACTTATTTTTATAATCCCTTATTATTCGCACCCATTGGAGAGGTGGCCGAGTGGCCGAAGGCGCTCCCCTGCTAAGGGAGTATCTGGTTTATCCCGGATCGAGGGTTCGAATCCCTCCCTCTCCGCCATTCTTTTAGATTGGCACCGTAGGAACAACGGTATTGTAATAGTTCAATACGAACGTATATAATGTTCACTAGGTCGTTTTACCTAAGTTAATATTGTTAGTTCGTTATCTCTTAAACTAGAGATATAAATAACAGGTTTAAATAAGGACGCGTAGCTCAGCTGGATAGAGTACCTGGCTACGAACCAGGCGGTCGCAGGTTCGACTCCTGCCGCGTCCGCCACTTTTCTTTAAGTGGCTAAATATAAAAGAGTAGCTAGTATTAAAGCTAATTAAAAAATAAATATAAGCTTTATATTAAATTTATTTTTGATATAAAGATATCTTGAATCAAGATATAAAATAATGATTGACCGCGGACGCGTAGCTCAGCTGGATAGAGTACCTGGCTACGAACCAGGCGGTCGCAGGTTCGACTCCTGCCGCGTCCGCCACATTAAAAAAACCAGTCTTATGACTGGTTTTTTTTCGTCTAAAATTCCTTCTTAGTTCATCTATAGTTTATTCATAAAATATCACCAAAAAAGTATTCAGTTTTGAATTATTTGCCAAAACATCTCATTTGTTAGCCTTAACATGTGCCCCTGTGTTTTTAATAAAAAATAGACATTAACCGAAGATGCTTTAAATTTAATGAATCTTATTATTAAAACAAAAAATAGCCATGATTAACGGTTAGCTGCATTTGAAAAACTAATCGCTGAATTTTAGCTATAGAATATATTAAGGATATTAATTAAAGCTATTTGAGCCTGATTTTTAATCAATATGTATTCGATATAGTAGAGCTTAAAAAATAATTGCATATTGTATATTATAGTTGCTTTTCTTTTTATGATAGCCGTTATTCATAAGGTTGATATTGTATACAATCATTCTTATATTCCATATTGTATAAAATTACATTCAAAAAAAACTAATAATAGCTTGTTTTTTAACCTATATTGGCTTGACATCACTTTATTTTATCAATTTGTAAGAATTTGTTTGCTTTTTACACATTGGAGTGATTATTCTAATTATATAAATATTACTTGAGAGTATAAAAATGGAAAATCTTCAGCAGTTATTTATTGAAGCGGGTACTTTAATGTTATCCGGAATGGTCTTTGTATTTGCCTTTTTAGGCTTACTGATTGTTTTTATCAAGGTTGTGCTTGTTAGATTGGCAAATAAATATCCTGATGCCATTGTTGAAAGCAGAAGTTCAAGTAAAAGAAATAATAAAAAACAAGACGGTAAAAATGTTTCACCGGCAGTTGTCGCAGCAATATCTTCTGCTGTTACTCAATATCGTCAACAACATTCAGCACAGAAATAGGAAAAGTCATGACTAAGCCCCTTGGAATTACTGAAGTCGTATTACGCGACGGCCACCAATCATTGCTCGCAACACGTTTGCGTTTGGAAGACATGTTACCCATTGCTGCGAAAATGGATGAAATTGGATATTGGTCAATAGAGTCTTGGGGTGGTGCAACGTTTGATTCTTGTATTCGCTATCTTGGTGAAGATCCTTGGGAACGTATTCGTGCGCTTAAAAAGGCGATGCCGAAAACGAAACAACAAATGCTGTTTCGTGGTCAAAATATCTTAGGTTACCGTCACTATGCTGATGATGTAGTAGAAAAATTTGTTGAGCGTGCACATGTAAATGGTATTGATGTTTTTAGAATATTTGATGCAATGAACGATGTACGTAACTTAGAAACCTCAATTAAAGCCGCTGTTAAAGTTGGTGCTCATGCACAAGGCACATTAAGTTATACCGAAAGCCCAGTTCATACCCTTGAGGGCTGGCTAACGATGGCTAAACAGCTTGAAGATATGGGCGCACACTCTTTGTGTATTAAAGATATGGCTGGCTTATTAAAGCCTTACGATGCTGCTGAGTTGATCGGGCGTTTGAAAGAGACAGTATCTTTGCCTATCGCTTTGCATTGTCATGCCACTACAGGACTAAGTGTCGCTACACACATGAAAGCTATCGATGCGGATATTGACGTAATTGATACTGCTATCTCTTCAATGAGTATGACTTACGGTCACTCGCCGACAGAAACAATTGTTTCTATTGTTGAAGGTACACAACGTGATACTGGCCTAGATATGGTTAAGTTAGCTGAAGTTGCAGCTTATTTTCGTGATGTTCGCGAAAAGTATGCGCAATTTGAAGGTAGTTTACGTGGTGTTGATGCGCGCATTTTGCTCGCACAAGTACCTGGTGGCATGTTAACCAACATGGAAAGCCAATTAAAAGAGCAAGGTGCAGCAGATAAACTTGATGAAGTGTTAACCGAAATTCCAAAAGTGCGTAAAGAACTTGGTTATATTCCTTTAGTAACACCTACTTCTCAAATTGTAGGCACGCAAGCGGTATTGAATGTCCTTACCGGTGAGCGCTATAAGTCAATTACTAAAGAAACTGCCGGGGTATTAAAAGGTGAATATGGTAAGACTGCAGCACCTGTTGATGCCGAGCTACAAGCACGAGTGCTTGATGGCAAAGAAGCTATTACCTGTCGTCCAGCAGACTTACTTGATCCAGAATTAGACAAGCTGTCTGTTGAGCTACAAGAGATTGCGGTTGAGAAGAATATCACCTTAGCTGAAGACACTATTGACGATGTATTAACTTATGCGTTGTTTCCGCAAATAGGGCTTAAATTTTTAGAAAATCGCAATAACCCTGATGCTTTTGAACCTGCTCCTACAAAACCTGTAGCTAAAGATGCATCTACATCCGCTCCTGTGGCTAATTCAGCAAACACAGGTCCTGAAAGTTATGCAGTCAGTGTTGACGGTAAGGTTTATGATGTCGTTGTAGCACCAGGTGGTTCGATAGAGAATATTCAACAAACCAAATCTGCTCCAGCACCAAGCGCTAGCGGTGGAGAAGCTTTAAAGGCTCCATTAGCCGGTAATATATTTAAAGTGTTGGTTAATGAAGGTGACGACGTTGAAGAAGGTGAAGTTGTTCTTATTATGGAAGCCATGAAAATGGAAACTGAAATCAGAGCTACAAAAGCCGGTGAAATATCGTCTATTCATGCCAGAGAAGGTGACTCAGTTGCTGTTGGCGATATATTGTTAAGCTTAGTCTAGGAAACTCGATGGAATCTTTAAAATTATTGTGGATGTCCACAGGCCTAGCAAACTTTGAGTTAGGACAAGTGATCATGATGCTTGTTGGTTGTGGTTTACTTTATTTAGCTATTGCCCGTAACTTTGAGCCGCTTTTATTAGTGCCTATGGGCTTTGGTGCTATTTTAACTAATATTCCCGTAGCTGGCTTTTCTGAGGTTGGTGGTTTGCTGCATTATATTTACTATGCAGGGATCGACACAGGCATATTTCCTTTACTCATTTTTATGGGTGTTGGCGCCATGACCGACTTTGGCGCACTTATAGCTAACCCAAAAACATTGCTATTAGGTGCCGCCGCACAGTTTGGTATTTTCGCGACTTTATTTGGTGCAATAGCGTTAAATTTTGTTGGCTTAGAGTTTTCGATGAAAGATGCTTCTGCTATCGCTATTATTGGTGGAGCAGATGGTCCAACCGCAATATTTTTAGCGTCAAAACTTGCGCCTGAATTACTCGGTGCTATTGCTGTAGCCGCTTATTCTTATATGGCGTTAGTTCCTATTATTCAACCGCCGATTATGCGAGCGTTAACAACTGAAAGTGAACGTAAAATAGAAATGGCGCAGTTACGACATGTCACCAAAGTTGAGAAAATTATATTCCCGCTTGGCGTGTTATTAATGACAATATTTTTCTTACCTGCGGCAACGCCTTTAGTTGGTATGTTCTGTTTAGGTAATTTGATGCGCGAATGTGGTGTGGTCGATCGTCTAAGTTCAACAGCACAGAATGAGCTTATTAATATTGTAACGATATTTTTAGGTCTTGGTGTTGGCTCAAAGTTAAGCGCAGATCAATTTTTGAATGCAAAAACCTTAGGCATTTTAGCATTGGGCGCCGTAGCATTCTCTATTGGTACAGCCGCCGGTGTGTTGATGGCAAAATTAATGAATAAGGTATCAAAAGAAAAAGTTAATCCACTTATTGGTGCCGCAGGTGTGTCAGCGGTGCCTATGGCGGCTCGTGTAGCAAATAAGGTTGGTTTAGAATCTAATCCGCATAACTTCTTGTTAATGCATGCTATGGGACCAAACGTAGCGGGTGTATTAGGCTCAGCGGTAGCGGCAGGTATTTTGTTAGCGCTAGTCGGCTAATCTAAGGTTTAAAAATCATGTACAAAAAAGGGAAGCATTGCTTCCCTTTTTTTTATCTCAACATTTAGCCCTTACGCTGGCTTTGAATCAATTATGGCTGCAACTTGAAGTTATCCCAACCCGTTGTACTTTTCTCAAAACAAACACGGTCATGTAAGCGACTGGCACGGCCTTGCCAAAATTCAATGAAATTGGGCTTTATACGCCAACCACCCCAAAATTCTGGTAATGGCACTTCCTTACCAGCAAACTTTTTCGTGTAGTAATCAACACTCTCAGCTAACGCTGTGTCACTCTGAATTTTGTTACTTTGTTTTGAGGCCCAAGCACCTATTTGGCTGCCACGATCGCGGCTATGAAAATACTTGGCAGATTGTTCTGTACTGACTTTTTCCACACAACCTTCAATACGAATTTGGCGTTGGAGTACATTCCAATGAAACAACAAAGCAATTTTGTCATTTTCATTTAGCTCTTGGCTCTTTCTACTCGCGTAATTTGTATAGAAAACAAACCCGTCTTGATCATATTCTTTAAGCAGTACCATGCGCGAGCTAGGTTGACCGTCTTTACTTACGCTACTAACTGACATTGCTTCAGGCAATAAAATGCCTGATTTATTGGCTTCGTCAAACCAGAGCTTAAATAATGAGAAGGGATCAGCATTATCGTCAATAACGGGTAATGGCAGAGCAACGCCTTGTCCAAAGGTTAGTAAACAGCGCAATTTTTCAAATAAAGTCATGTGGGGGGCCGTTAAGTGGAAAATGTATGAGATTAATAATAGCAGTTTTTTATAACTAACAAACAGTTACCATAAAAATATAACGGCTTTAAAATTAATAATGGTGCTTTAAAGGAATACAGCTAATCATTAGATGCTATTAACGACGGTTAAAAGTCCCAGTCGTCGGCATCATCTAATAAAGCCTTAAGGCGCTTTTGTTCAAGCAACTCTTCAATACGGTTTCTTACTTCTTTATTACTAGCCGATTTTTGTCCTTTAGGTAGGTCTTTATCATATTGCTCTTGTTCTTCCTCTTGAGAAGAGTCATCTGATAAATCGTCTGATAAGTTGTCTGTTAAATCATCGTTCATTTTTATACCTATGGCTTTTGCAGTACTCGCTACAATTACAATAAATAGGGAGCTAAACACAAAGTGTTCACCAAATATTAATATATTAATAGTTCATCGTTGCTACTATGCAAAAGATTTTAATTTGCGATATCTTAAAAATGTCTAGGTTATAATTACAGCGTATTTAACGAAGATTCATTCATATTCGATTGATATTGTGAACATAGGCAACTAAAGTCGAATTTTCAACTAATAATTTTTTCATTTCAACAAAAATTTTCAGTTAAATAGCTTAGTTGTTGATTTTATATGCTGATTTATCTGAGCCAAGCGATTTAGCTGTGGCAGTTGCTCTGATAGACTATAGAGCTTAGTGATAGCCAAAATATTTATTAAGGTTTACTTGAATGCTAAATGAAGACTTTTCTGCTTGGTGTGTTAAATTACAGCAACTTACTCATCTTAAACGCTGGCGCAGCTTGTTGGTTTTAGTGGGAGATAAAGCATGGACTAGTCAGTATGTTGACGTAAGCCTTAAGACCTTTTTATCTGATCACCGCGCTAAGGCAATGCCTAATAAAAATGGGCTTATTTATGGCAATATTGACAATAAGTTTTTAGCTACAGAACTCACTGCAGTTAACCGAAAAACGTTTAATCAATATTTAGGTACAGAACAACAACTGGTTGTTTTTAGTCTAGCAGGCCAACATAAACACGAAAACGATTTTGATGTTGATGCCTTTGCCGCACTTTCAGGGACCATAGTGTCAGGCGGAGTGTTGGTGTTATTAATTTCTCCAAACCAGCTCCAACATGCTCAGAAAAGCGATTACTTTCTCCACCGGTTTATGCAGCAATTAGCTGTTGAACCTAGCTATGTCATCAAGCAAGCAGATACCCTATTACCTAACTTAGATGCCTTAAAAGCCACTTCAGCACTAACTACATCCTCAATCAATGAACTACAGGTAGTAGAGGGAAATTGTATAAGCGCTTTGCCTTACGGTTGTGTTACTCAAGAGCAAGTTTTAGCCGTTGATCTTATGCTTAAAGTACTATCTGGGCATAGAGATAGACCTTTAGTGTTAACGGCTGATAGGGGCCGAGGTAAGTCAACAGCGTTAGCGCTTGCAGCGTGTCAAATGTTGGAAAGTGCTACCCAGCCGTTGAAAATATTGATTAGTGCACCGAGCAAGCAAGCATTAGCGGTATTTTTTCAACAAATAGCACAACACTTACCTGGAGCTGAGATAAACGGAACGTCTGTTGAACATATTAATGGCAGTATTAACTTTTATCCGATTGACGCCCTCCTTAAAGAGCAGCCCGTCGCCAGTATCGTTATGGTTGATGAAGCCGCAGCTATTCCGGTATACCTTTTACAGCAGCTGTTAGGTAGTTATCATCGATTGATATTTGCTAGCACTATTCATGGCTATGAAGGTGCAGGACGGGGCTTTAGTATTAAATTTCGTCAGGTTTTACAACACTTAATGCCTAACTGGCGCAATATACACATTAATGAAGCGATAAGATGGGCTAGCGATGATCCTCTTGAGCAGTTTGTTTTTAATAGTTGTTTGCTTAATGCTCAATTACCAAACTTTGATAAAGCGTGTCAGATAAAAGTAAATACTAACATTACGGTTAATAGCGCGTTACAAATTGAACTGATCAGCGTTGCAGCATTACTTGAAGATGATGCGCTATTACAAGCAGTTTTTTCTGTGTTAGTAACCGCACACTATCAAACATCACCCAGCGATTTAAAATTACTGTTAAATAATCGTGCAATTTCATTACTCGTACTAAAACGTGAAAACATCTTAGTAGGAGTTGCTATGTTGATGCGAGAAGGCTTAGTTGACGAGGATCTTGTAGAAAAAGTACTTGAAAACAAAAGGCGTTTACGGGACCAATTTTTGCCTCAGTCATTAATGATGCATTGTGGTGTAAAAACAAGCTTTAATTATAGCTATCAACGCGTTATGCGTATTGCTATTCATCCTGAAATTCAAGGGCAGGGCTTGGGTCAGTATTTTTTAAAATGTATTGAACAACATAGTGTTATGCAAAACATAGACTTTATCGGAGCAAGCTTTGCTGGAAACTCTGAGTTAGTTAAGTTTTGGCAGCAAGCAGAGTTTAGCTTAGCGCGAGTTGGTTTTAGCAAAGATAAAGCAAGTGGAGAACACTCTTGTTTGGTTACCAAATCATTAACGCCTAGTGCTAAAAATTTACAGCATGCATTTACCGAACAGTTTTATCTGCAACTCAGTTACTGGTTAACTGACGAATTTAAGGATATGCCAGCTAAACTAGTTTGGCAGTTACTTAACGGCAATACTGAACTGAAAAGGTTAGAACTTACGCCTGAATTAGCTGAGACCCTTAATGACTTTACTAGCGGCCAAAGGCAGTTCAGTAGTTGTATTTATGCCTTACATCGTTGGTTAATAAGTCATTTAACAGAAGACTTCGATGCTGGTGTACTGCCATTAATAGCCAGGATCTTACAAAAACATAGCATAGAGCAAGTGTGTAAACAGTATAGCTTTACCGGTAAAAAATCATTGAATCAGCATCTAATTCACTATATTAGTTTGCATTAACTTTAAATAAACCTAGCGTTATCAATGTATTCATACGGCATGATAGCGCCATTGCCAATACATTTTCATTTTATGATAACGACAATGGCAATCTGCTAGTAGATCAAAGTCTTCATGTTCAATAATGGCATTGATGCCAACACATATTGTTTCGAGCGATTTTTTATTAGCTGATGCGTTATAGCGTTGGATAAACACTTGCAACAAAGACTCAAGAGAGTATATATCTGCTGCCTTAAATTTAGTTATCATCCTATAGCCCTACATTATTAAAATTAGTACTTAAGTTAAGTAAAGATTGCCACAACGTTTTCCGAGCGTTGTTATCAAGACATATACAATCATTACCCACTAATGCGCCAGAGCTGATCAACTGAGCTAATAAAGCTGAAGGTATTTCAACTCGCACTTTACCGGCACACCCTTCGGTTACTTGTCTAAATCCCATGATTGTTCCTTACTTATTTCTGACTTGATAGGCTTGGTAAAAACAATAATAGATAAAACAAGTAAATGCAAATGATAATTGTTATCATTTGTGTTGTGTGTGGTTTTTCTAGTATTAATAATCGTAATGTATCGTTAGAATACAGCATAGGTATTATTGAGGTGTGCTATGCAAGAAGTCATTCGCGTTGAAAACTTAACCAAAAGTTATAAAGATGTTGTTGCGGTAGACAATATTAATTTTGCTATTCAAAAAGGCCATTGCTTTGGTTTACTCGGGCCAAATGGTGCCGGTAAAACGACAACAATAGAGATAATGGAAGGCATTATTAAAGCGACTAAAGGTCAAGTTTACTATTACGATAAGCCTATCGATGACTCAATGTCACAACAAATAGGTATTCAATTTCAGCACACCGCTTTACAAGACTTTCTTACCGTTAAAGAAACTTTAAATTTATTTACTTCTTTTTATCAACATACGGTGCCACACGAAGATCTTATTGAATTATGTGATTTAAGTGAGTTTTTAAATCGTGATAACCGCTTATTGTCTGGTGGACAGCGACAACGGTTATTATTGGCGTTGGCTTTAATTAACGATCCAGACATTGTTTTTCTCGATGAACCAACCACAGGGTTAGACCCTCAAGCACGGCGAAATTTTTGGCAATTAATTAAAAATATTAAGGCCAGAGATAAAACCGTGGTGTTAACCACACATTATATGGACGAAGCTCAACAACTATGTGACGACGTGCTTATTATGGATCATGGTCAAGTTATTGCCCGCGGCACACCAAGGCAGTTACTCAATGAACATTTTAATGAAGTGTTTATTTATTTACCTGCAGAGAAAGTACCACAAGAGCTTTGTGTGCAATTTAACTGGCAAGTTAACGAGCAACAGGTTGAAATTACCACAACTGATGTTGAAGCCACTATTGCCTTATTATTAGCACAAAATATTTCACTTTCGGGCTTACATGTTAAGTCGCCTAATTTAGATGACTTATTTTTAAAATTAACTGGCCACTCATTAAGGGATTAATTAGATGAATTTTTCACGTTTCTTTGCCGTATTTAAAGCACGAAATATTGAATTTTTTCGTGATCGCTCTTCATTGGGTTGGAATTTAATATTTCCGGTATTAATGTTAGTTGGTTTGTCATTTATTTTCTCAGGTGACGGCCGTGCAATTTATAAAGTCGGTGTAATAGATTTAGCGCAAAGCCAATCGAGCTTTCTCGAAACCAAATATATTAGTTTTATTGATTATCAAGAGGTGACATCTGCAAAAGTTAAGCTAGAGCAGCATAGTATAGATTTACTGATTGATTTTAATGGACAAAAATATTGGGTAAACCAAGGCGCGCCGAATAGTTATTTAGTTGAAAAAATATTATTGAGTGATCATAAAGATTATCAACGTATAGAAACCCAAGGCAAAAAAATTCGTTACGTAGATTGGGTACTACCGGGTATTTTAGGTATGAACATGATGTTTAGTTGCTTGTTTGGTGTAGGCTATGTCATTGTTCGGTATCGTAAAAATGCAGTTTTAAAACGCTTAAAAGCTACGCCATTGTCTGCGCTTGAATTTGTTTCTGCGCAACTATTTTCACGCTTATTTATTGTTATGTTTTTATCGTCAGTGGTCTATATCGGTTGTAACTTGTTCTTTGATTTTTACATGCTGGGTAGCTATTTTGATTTAATTATTATCGCAATATTAGGCGCATTTAGTTTAATAACCTTAGGATTGTTGGTCGCTAGTCGAAGTAAAAGTGAGGAATTAATCGGCGGATTATTAAATTTAAGTTCTTGGCCAATGATGTTGTTATCTGGGGTTTGGTTTAGCCTAGAAGGTGCCCCTAATGCTGTAAAAGTGTTTGCCGAATTTTTACCTTTAACCCATTTGGTCGCAGGTGCTCGTAAAATAATAACTGAAGGTGCCACATTAGCGGATATTAGTTACCACGTAACAGTTTTGATGATAATGAGTGCAGTATTTCTAAGCTTAGGAGCTTATTTATTTAGCTGGAATACTGAGAGATAGCGTTAGGTGAAGTTAGGTAGTAGTAAGTAATATATGGTTTTGTTAGGATTATTGAGCAAGGGTACTACGTAAGGTTATGCTTTTAAAAATAGTAGGAATACTCTTTGTTGCCTTAGCGTTTATTGGTGTTTTTTTACCTTTACTACCTACGACGCCATTTTTGTTGGTGGCCGCAGCATGTTTTACAAAATCGTCTCCACGACTGCATAGCATGCTGTTATCAAATAAAATTTTTGGACCGATGATTTATCATTGGCAAAAAACGCGCAGTATACCGCGAAGGGCAAAGGTACTTGCTTTGTTGTCTATGGTACTTGCGGTGTTATGGTCTGTTTATATTTTACCTTCAATATGGCTAAAGGGTTTAGTGGTTGCTTTAGTTGCTTGGCCTTTTGTTTTTATCTGTCGCTTACCTAACGCAGAAAAACAAAAGACAGCGTTATTGTTAAGTAAAGCGCCAGACAATAGCGCCTCAAAAATAACCGTTAAAAACCGTAAAAATCTTTAAGCTAAAGCTTTGCCAACCAGTGTTGCTAAATGTGGTGGTAGCGTTAAAGTCAGGGCTATTTCTTGGCCTTGTGCTGACATTTTTCGCCAAGTTAATTGCACAATACGAATGATTTTTTCTTCATTATGTTTGGCAGCAAATTCATCAAAATAAAATTGCAAAAACACTAAGCACGCTACGTCTTCTAATGTTTGGCTTTCACTGTTCGACTTTAAGTTTTCTTTGCGGATGATTGCTGCTGTTATATCAGAAGCTTGCTCACTGTAGCCTTGCTCTAGCATTAGTGACTTAGCTGTCGCTGCATGGAAAATACCTAATTCTTTACGCCAAGTTAAATAGCCTTTCTTACCAATGGCGAAGTCAGTTCGCTTTAAATGCCAGCGCTTTACGTGTTGTGCACGAACAGCAATTTGTAAATGTTCGCTGGCATTAGGCCAGTACTTGTCCAAACAAGCTGACATATATTGACCATACAATAACTCTTTTGGGTGGCTAATGCCGTCAACTAAGGTTGTGTTGGTATCTGCCGAATTTATATTGTCGATAGCGAGTAAGACATTATCTAATTGAGTCATAGTGTGATCTGTTTTAATTAATATGAAGAGGAAAGTATTAGTTTACCCCGTTTTTCAATAGTTACAATAAAGCTTTAGGTGCAATATTGACTATTTTAGTGAAAATTTGTTCAACTAGATGCATTGATCTTATTGTCGTACTCATGCCTTTTCAGTATAATGCTTTCCCGTCCTACTAAATTCATTTGTTTGCCAAAAACCAAATCAATTTAGTGCAAAATTTCTGTTTTTCCTGACTCTGGGTATCGCATGACAACTAGATATATTTTTGTTACTGGCGGCGTTGTATCGTCTCTTGGTAAAGGTATTGCTGCAGCATCACTAGCGGCAATTCTCGAAGCACGTGGTTTAAAAGTTACCATGCTAAAACTTGACCCTTATATTAATGTTGATCCGGGCACTATGAGCCCCATTCAACATGGTGAAGTTTTTGTGACTGAAGATGGTGCAGAGACAGATCTCGATTTGGGTCATTACGAACGTTTTATTCGTACCAAAATGACCAAGCTTAATAACTTTACTACCGGCCGTATCTATCAAGATATTTTGGCACGTGAACGTAAAGGTGAATTTTTAGGTGCTACTATTCAAGTTATTCCTCATATTACTAACGACATTAAACGTCGTGTTATTGAGGGAGCTGAAGGCTACGATATCGCTATGGTCGAAATTGGCGGTACGGTTGGTGATATTGAATCACAACCATTCCTCGAAGCTATTCGCCAACTAGGTGTAGAGTTAGGTCGTGAACGTGCAATGTTTATGCACTTAACGTTAGTACCTTATATTGCTGCAGCTGGCGAAATTAAAACTAAACCAACACAGCATTCTGTTAAAGAGCTTCGTTCAATTGGTATTTTCCCAGATATTTTAGTTTGTCGTAGTGAACGTGCTATTCCTGCGAATGAACGCGCTAAAATATCGCTATTTACTAATGTAGAAGGTAAAGCGGTTATTTCACTGCGTGATGTTGACTCTATATATAAAGTGCCAGCGTTGCTAAAAGCACAAGGTGCTGATGAGCTTGTAGTGAAACGCTTTGGTTTAGATGTGCCAGAAGCTGACTTATCTGATTGGGAACAAGTGCTTTACAAAGAAGCTAATCCGTCAGGCGAAGTTGTTATCGGTATGGTGGGTAAATACACTGAATTACCAGATGCTTACAAATCAGTAAACGAAGCGTTGAAACATGCGGGCATTAAAAACCAAGTAAAAGTTAAAATTCAATATATTGATTCACAAGACGTTGAGTCTAAAGGTGTTGAAGTATTTAAAGATTTAGATGCTATTTTAGTGCCTGGTGGTTTCGGTGAACGTGGTGTTGAAGGTAAAATTTTAACGGCACAATATGCCCGTGAAAACAAAATACCTTATTTAGGTATTTGTTTAGGTATGCAAGTCGCATTGATTGATTTTGCTCGCAACGTGGCTGGCTTAACTGATGCACACAGCACTGAATTTAATGCTGAAACACCGCACCCAGTCGTTGGTTTAATTAACGAATGGTTAGATGAAGAAGGTAAAGTTGAGTACCGCAATGCCCAATCTGACTTAGGCGGCACAATGCGTTTAGGCTCACAATTGTGCCACATTGTGAAAGGTACCAAAGCATATGACGTATATGGTAGTGAAACAATTTATGAGAGACACCGTCATCGTTTTGAGGTAAATAATAACTACCGTGAGCAATTAAGCAAAGCTGGCTTAGTGTTTTCGGGATTATCTACAGATAAAACATTAGTTGAGGTGATAGAAAATCCAAATCATCCTTGGTTTATTGCTGGGCAATTTCATCCTGAGTTTAATTCAACTCCTCGCGATGGTCACCCGCTTTTTGCTGGCTTTATTGCTGCCGCTTTTGAGCATCAAAAGCAGCAATCAAGTTAAACCGAACTAATGAGAACCGTAGCTAATTGCTGCGGTTTTTTTTTATAATATTTAGCTTTAATGCTAAATATTTTTAACAAATTTAATTTAATGTTTATAACCTGCCGTGTGCAGCTAGTAAGGAATAGGGAATATAATGTCGAATATTAATAAAATTATCGCTCGCGAAATCATGGATTCTCGTGGTAACCCAACAATTGAAGCTGATGTTTTTCTAGAATCTGGTGCTTGGGGTCGAGCTGCAGCTCCTTCTGGCGCATCAACAGGCTCTCGTGAGGCTCTTGAATTGCGTGACGGTGATAAATCACGTTATTTAGGTAAAGGGGTTTTAAAAGCCGTTGCTGCTGTTAACAATAACATTGCAAGCGCGCTAATAGGTCAAAGTGCTTTAGATCAAGCTAACATCGATCAAATCATGATTGATTTAGATGGCACAGAAAATAAAGAAACTTTTGGTGCAAATGCGATTCTTGCCGTTTCATTAGCAAATGCAAAAGCAGCCGCAATGGACAAGAAAGTTCAATTATTTGAACATATTGCAGACCTTAACGGTACACCGGGTCAGTACTCATTACCTTTGCCTATGATGAATATCATCAATGGTGGTGAGCACGCAGACAACAACGTAGATATTCAAGAGTTTATGGTGCAACCTGTTGGCGCTAAAAGCTTTTCAGAAGCTCTACGTATGGGCGCTGAAATCTTCCATGCACTTAAAAAAGTATTATCTGCAAAAGGCTTAAATACTGCTGTAGGTGATGAAGGTGGTTTTGCCCCTGATTTAGCGTCTAATGCAGATGCATTAGCAGTAATAAAAGAAGCGGTTGCAGCGGCGGGTTACAAATTAGGTAAAGATGTAACGTTAGCGATGGATTGTGCTGCTTCTGAATTTTATGATGCAGACAAAGGTATTTATGATCTTAAAGGTGAAGGCAAGCAATTCACCGCTAACGAATTTTCCGACTTCTTAGCAACGCTTTGTGAACAATACCCAATTGTTTCAATTGAAGATGGCTTAGACGAGTCAGACTGGGATGGTTTTGCATACCAAACTAAATTATTAGGCGATAAAGTTCAAATCGTTGGTGATGATTTATTCGTAACTAATACTAAAATATTAGCGCGTGGTATTGAACAAGGTATCGGTAACTCAATCTTAATCAAGTTTAACCAAATTGGTACGTTAACAGAAACATTAGCCGCTATTAGAATGGCAAAAGAAGCTGGTTTTACTGCTGTTATTTCTCATCGTTCAGGCGAAACTGAAGATTCAACTATTGCAGATTTAGCCGTAGGTACAGCCGCTGGCCAAATCAAAACTGGTTCACTTTGTCGTTCTGACCGTGTTTCTAAGTACAACCAATTGTTACGTATTGAAGAGTTCCTTGGTGATAAAGCTATATTCAACGGCCTATCAGAAGTTAAAGGCCAATAACCATTATCTTTTGCTAATTAATTCAATAACGGCCTCGGTTATACTCACTGACACATGTCAGCTGCGTGTAACCTCATTGTTCTTGAGTTAATTAACTGCAATCTTGATGGTTATTAATAACGTTAAATTAATTGCGTGTTGACACTATGACGGTGTCAGTTGTACTTAACGACACTTGTCAGTTCCGTGCAACTTCCTTGTCATAGCACATCACGCTGCTAATTTAAGCGTTATTATTCGCTAGTTAAAACCACTCATTTGAGTGGTTTTTTTATAAGATTTTTTTGTATATTGAACAATGCTTAATTAATTGAGTGATGTCACTTTGAAGGCATCGGTGTATTTAACGTCTACATTACAACGTTGCGTGTGGACCAAATACCTCGTAATGAATATTGCTTTCTCCAACTCCTAATTTCAATAATTGCTGTTTCGCAAATTGCATAAAAGCGATAGGACCGCACAAGTAGAAGTTACCTTTTTCAGTGGGTAAATCAATCGCCGCCAAGTCCATCATGCCATTGTTGATATGGCTTTGTTGGGCATCTTCGTTTCTGTACCAAAAATTTTGTTGCCAGTTATTATTTTTTACTAACTCATCTGTGCGCTCAGAAAAGGAATGTTGCTGACTATCTTCGCAAGCATGCAAAAAGTGAACGTCTTGGTTATGTTTATTCTCAGCGAGTGTTTCTAGCATGCTTTGCATGGGTGTAATGCCGACACCTGCAGAAATAAGCACTGTGGGCGTTTGACGATCAACAAAGAAAAAATCACCCGCTGGTGCATACAGTTTTACTTCGTCACCTACTTTAATAGCGTCGTGTAAATAGTTAGACACTTTACCCGGCACACCTTGTTTTTCACGTTTGACCGAAATACGATAGTCTCTGCCATTGGGTTTGTTTGACAATGAGTATTGACGGATCTCTTTATAATCATTTCCCGTTGGTTTAACTTCTAGGCCTAAATATTGACCCGGTGTAAAACCGATAACCGGACCTTGGTCAATTGGAGAAAATACAAAGCTTTTAACCAGTGCAGACTCGATAACAGTATCAATAACTTTAAAGACTCTTACACCTTGCCAGCCGCCAACTTCTGCTGAACGTTGTTGATATAACTCAGCTTCTCTATTAATAAATATACTGGCTAAAAATTGATAAGCGTTTGTCCAGGCATCTTCGACATCAGGTGTAAAAGCTTCTGTGGCTAGCTCACGTAATGTTTCAATTAAGTGGTGTCCGACAATGGCGTAATGATCCGCTTGAATATTAAAACTAGTATGTTTTTGTGCGATACGTTCAACAGCCGAGGTTAACGCGCTCAAGTTCTCTATATTTTTCGCATAAGCTGCTATTGCTTGGAATAAAGCTACTTGTTGTCTACCCGTTTTTTGATTCGCCATATTAAAAATATCTTGTAATTCTGGGTGATGAGAAAACAAGCGTTGGTAGAAGTGTGACGTTAATGCCGATCCTGCATTTTCTAATAATGGAATTGTACTTTTAATTATTTCGATATGTTTATTCGTTAGCATTATGGTTCCTAAATGAATTTGAAGATGATAGTACTTACCAATGTTTTTCTAAAACACTCATAAGATAATTTAATATTGGTTTTGTTATTCAGCTCGATATTCGTATTTATCTAGTTAAAAATTTTTATTACCAAAACCATGTAAGGCTATACAGCGAAAGACATACCCAAGCTTTAGCGCCCCAGCAAATACTATGGTGGCGATATGAGCTAAAATTTGTATCCATATAGCAAAGTCGTTATCAAATACAAAAGTAACGTTAATGCTTAACATAATTACAATAATAGAGATAAGCATCATAGTGTTACCTAACACTAAACATTTTTGAAAGCTGAGTGCGTGCTTAACTTTCGGTAAGTGCTTTGCAATATGAAATTGTGCGTACATCAGTCACTCCTGTTTTTTGCTTAATGTGATAATAAATAATGTTTTTATGCAGTACTTGTAGTTAACAGCTTACGATAACTTTCGAATTACCAATGCTTTTGCAAATTAAGTGCCAGCATATAAATTCACATATTAACAATGGCTTATGTTTTTTCTTGTTACAGTTGGAGTCTAATTGACTCTCTTATTTTGTAGTCTTAATGACTCTTTCGTGGTATTTTTGTTTAAGTGTTTAGTGAGGAGTACATAAGTGAATCAAATATCGTCAACAGCTATTATTGAATTAGCATTAGATTTAGCCAGTAGCCTTAACAGTAAAGATAGATTTGATCGTTTGCTTGATACAGTACGAAAAACCATTAATTGTGATGCTGTCGCTTTATTATCGTTTCATGGCGATATCCTTACACCTATAGCGTTACAGGGCTTAAGTAGAGATACTATTGGCCGACGATTTGTTGTTGCAGAGCACCCTAGGTTTGACGTGCTTTGTCAATCCACACAGCCGGTTCGTTTTGCTGCAGACTCGCCACTCCCTGATCCTTACGACGGTTTGCTTATTGACCGAGAAGATGATTTACCCGTGCACTCATGCATGGGATTACCCTTATATTATGATGACAAGTTGTTAGGCTTATTAACTATTGATAGCTTAACTCCTCATGAATTTGACAATATTGCAGAACGAACGTTAATCGTTATATCAGCCATAGCCGCGGCAACATTAAATACTGCATTTTTGATTGAACAGTTAGAGTCGCGCGCTGTACATTCTCAACAAGTCGTTGCTGAGTTAACAGAAGAAGCTTGGAAGCGAGATGGGGGTGAACTTATTGGTGAAAGCCCGATTATGCAACAACTCAAAGAGGAATTAGACATAGTTGCAAGTTCTGACTTTAACATTTTAATATATGGTGAAACGGGTGTAGGTAAAGAGTTAGTCGCTCGAACCTTACATCACAAGTCATCGCGACAACATGGTCCTTTAGTTTATGTAAACTGTGCTGCTTTACCTGAAAATTTAGTTGAGAGTGAATTGTTTGGCCATGTGAAAGGAGCTTTTACCGGGGCGGAAACAAAACGTGCGGGTAAGTTTGTTTTAGCTAATGGCGGTACTTTGTTTTTAGATGAGATAGGTGAGTTAACGTTAGCAGCACAAAGTAAAATTCTTCGTGCGATTCAAAGTAATGAGATTCAGCCTGTTGGGCAAGACAATGTAGAGCAAGTAAATGTTCGCATCATCGCCGCAACGAATAGAGACTTAAAGCGAGAAGCTCAAAACGGACGTTTTCGTGCTGACTTGTACCACAGATTAAGTGTTTACCCTATTAAAGTGCCTAACCTAAAAGAGCGGGTGGGAGATGTTCAAATACTAAGTGGTTATTTTGTTGAAAAAACAAAACGTAAGCTAGGTGTAGTGCAACTAAAGATAACAAATGAAGCCATTAGGCATCTTGAGCAATATAATTGGCCAGGCAATGTTCGAGAGCTAGAGCATGTTATTAGTCGATCTGCATTAAAAGCACGTGCACGACAAAAAGATAAAGCAATCATCTCGATAGAAAAACAAGATTGCGGAACGTTAATCAATGATCAGCCGTCTATTTTACCAACCAATATAACCAAAATTAATAAAAATACTGAAAGTGCTTCAGTTCAAACTCATATTAATCTTAGAGATGAAACCGAGAGATTTCAACGCCAACTGATTAAACAAGTACTAACACAAGAAAACGGTAACTGGGCGGAAACATCGAGGAGGTTGTCAGTTGATCGGGCCAATTTAAACCGTATTGCGAAAAGATTAAATATTAAAGTAATTAAAAGTATTCTTTAGCTCAATAGTCACGAGTTGGGCTACAGATGTTTTATATACTTGTTATTCATTGTTATTCATTGATATTCTGACTACATTGTTGTTATATGTAAAATTTATAATGATGTTAACTTTGTTTTAAATTCTATTTTAATCGTGTCTTTGAGTTGCCAAAGCAAGCAATTTAGTTCAAGTACTTGTTTGGTAGGCTTTTGTATACTATAGATAAAATTTAAATTTTGGTGTGATTGAAAGAATATATCTTCATATTATTAATATAGATAATTATACAATCTTAGTAAAAATCATTAAATTCAGCACGATGGTAATTGATCATCATGGGATTTAATCAAAATTAAATTATAAATGGCATGCTGTTTAGCGAGTAACAAATGAAAAAGATAACCATTATAGTTGTGCTTTTAATATCAAGCGTCTTATGGTCAGCCCAAGCGGAAGATAAAACTTTATTTGTCTATCTTGACGCCGATCTTTCTAATCATAAAGAATCTTCTCAAGCGATACAAAAAGGTATTGAAGTTGCTTTTAGTGACATTAATAACGAAATAGATGGTTATAAAATAGCGTTTAAATATTTAGATCATCGCGGTAATGTTATTAGAAGTAAACGTAATTACCAGGCTTTTCTTAAAGATCCTAATGCATTAGTTATTTACTCAGGTATTCATTCGCCTCCGTTGATAAAAAATAGAAGTTTTATTAACGAAAATAAAGCTTTAACACTAGTGCCTTGGGCCGCTGCTGGATTTATCACACGTTATCCGTCAAAAGAGAATTGGATATTTAGATTATCGATTGATGATAGCCGGGCGGGTTCAACTATTATTGATTACGCGATGACTCAGCAACAATGTAAAAAGCCACATTTGTTACTCGAAAAAACCCCTTGGGGTGATGCAAATTTAAAAACCATGTCTGCAGCACTAAAAAATCATGGTATTGAAAAACATGGGATATCACGCTTTAGTTGGAGCGTAAAAGCTAAAGGTGCAGCCATAGCAATCGATGAAATTGTTAATGCGAAAAGTGATTGTATCGTTTTAGTCAGTAATGCAGTAGAAGGTGCTGTAATCGTTAACGAGATGCTTAATCTACCTAATGAAAAGCGCTTACCTATTGTTAGTCATTGGGGAGTTACCAGTGGTAACTTTCATGAAATTATTCCATATGAACGCCGTAAAGATTTGGAGTTAAATTTCATTCAATCTTGCTTTTCTTTTACTAACCCTCAACAAAGCCCGTTTGCTAACGCTGTATTCTCGCAATTAGTTGCGCATTCAAAAGGTAAAATAGCTGAACCTGCTGATCTAAAATCTGCTGTTGGCTTTATTCATGCTTACGATCTTACTCGGTTATTAATTCAAGCGATTAAACAAACAGGGCTTACGGGTAATATTGTCACAGACAGAAATGCTATACGTTTAGCACTAGAAAATATCGACAAACCAATCCAAGGCTTGATCAAAACTTATATAAAACCCTTTGCTGAATTTAATCTAGAAGCCAATAAAAATGCTCATGAAGCACTAAACCCAGATTCTTATTGTATGGGGTCATTTGGTACAAAAGATGAAATTTTGATTTCTCATGAGTAATAAATGACTGTAGCTTCTATTAATAAGGACACTAGTAAAAATTCAGCCTTTAAAAGCTTTGCGGTTTTTGCTGTCAGTTTATTTTTATTGATTATATTCGTAAGCGCTTTTTTTGTGATACCTAAATTTAATAGCTTATTAGATAATCAGCATGAGAAGGATGTGGCCAATGAGTTAGCCCTAGAAGCCGCATTATTTAGTCGATTTGTTGTTAGTCAACAATCTATAGTGCAAGATTTAGCTGCGTACCCGATGTTAGCGGGGGCGGTTATGTTGGGAGAAATAAATGAACTTTCAATAACTGAGTTATTTGAAAACTCTGTTATTGGCGGTAAAAAAAGCCGATTAGTTTTGCAAGATATTGCAGGAACTGTGGTCATAGAAACAGATAATAAGCTTTATGGCAATTACTCAGGTGATCAACCATGGGTTGAGCAGATATTGCAAGGTACCATCGCTTATCATTTTCAACTGCTACGGCAAAATAAGGCTGCTTTAACCTTTAAAATATCAGTACCTGTTCTCTATAACGGTTACATTGAGGGGGTATTAAGTAGTGAAATTACAATACCGTTAGAAGACATATTTGTAACACAAAATTATAAGGAAAATGTAGCATTTAGGCTCAGTCAAGGCTCGGTACAGGTTAATACTAGCACTGAGCACATCGAGATTTATCGTGAAAACTCATTAACGTTACCAGATACTGATATTGTCTTTACTTATATTTCTGATGACAGCTTAATTTACGACGGTAAACGTGAACTACAAAACACCATTTTATTAACTTTATTGATTAGTTTTACACTTTCGTTTTTATTGTTTGCGGGACTAAATTACAGAGGTTTAACTCGAAGTGAACGGAATGTTAAAGTTAAGCTAGCGACATGGAAAGTCTACAGTATTCCAATTTTTGTCGGTGTTATTGGTGTTGCGGCAAGCATTTCTGCTTTTATGATCGAATCAAACCTCAAAACATCTGCAATTGAAAAAGAACTCATCTTCGAAAGCAAAGAAAAAGTTAAAACAATTAGTAAAAATATTGATTTAAATTTTCAAATTTTAGATGCCGTTAAAGCGTTTTATAACGCTTCAAATTATGTCAGTCGTCAAGAATTTAATGCCTTTGCAACGCCATTACTGAACAACTATAAAAATATAAAAGCCATAGAATGGGTGCCGTATATTACGCATGAGCAACGTCATGTGTATGAAAAACAAGCCAGAGATGACGGTATCATTGATTTTACGCTTACAGAAATAAGCACTACAGGTGATATGGTGCTTGCTAACGATCGTGAAAGTTATCTACCTGTATATTACGTTGAACCTCTTGAGGGCAATGAAAGAGCGATGGGTTTAGATAATGGCGCCAATAAAGAACGATTAAATACCATTAGTAAGGCGATAAATAGTGCTGATATAGTTGTCACTGGAAAAATAAATTTGGTTCAAGCTGCAGAAGACTCAGCAGATGTACTTGTTTTTAATCCTATTTTTGACCAAAAACTAGAAGGTAATAAGCTCAACTCTACATCAAGTTTTATTGGCCTTGCTGTCTTGGTTCTAAATATAGGTGATATCGTTGCAGATACGGAAGTGGAAGATAAAGGCCGTTTATCTTTGTATGTTGAAGATATCACAGAAGTTGACAACATTGAGCGGCTTTACGGTACTTTGGTAAGTAATAGCTGGTTTACTCACAGTGAAGTTATCAAGGTTGCTGGCAGAAGTTGGCATATTGAAACACATACCAATACGACAAAAACGCCGCTAATGCTTTCAGCTTGGCTTTTACTTATTGCCAGTTTAGCTGTAACTGCTTTGATAACATTTAGTATCACGCACCTTATTCGTCGACGAGAAGTCGTAGAGCAGCTTGTTGTTAGCAGAACACTCAGTTTAATTGAAAGTGAAGAGCAACATCGCGCGGTAGTTGAAAATGCAGTAGACGGTTTGTTAACGATTAATGAGTTTGGCATTATTGAGAAGTACAATCGCGCGGCAGAAAATATTTTTGGTTATACCGCAGATGAAATGATTGGTGAAAACCTGAAAAGACTCCTACCAGTAACCGATCATGGTGATCAAGATGCTTACCTAGAAGATTATCGAGGTTCGGGTATTAAAAAAGATATGGGAATAGAGCGTAAAGTAAAAGGTAGACGCAAAGACGGCACTATTTTCCCAGTAGATTTATCTGTTAGTGAGATGATCATTGGTAATACTAGAAAGCTTTCAGGCATAGTTAGAGATGTAACTGAACGAGTGAAGCTCGAAAAAGAGCGCGAAAAATTTATAGAAAAATTAACAGATTCAAATGAAGAGCTGGCGCGATTTGCTTATGTTTGTTCACATGACTTACAAGAACCTTTAAGAATGGTGCGTAGCTTTTCTGAAATGTTAAAAGAGCATCTTGCTGATAACTTAAAAGATGATGCTAAAGGTCAAAAGTATTTTAACTTTGTTATTGATGGTGCTGCACGCGCACAATTATTGATCACTGATATTTTGTCTTATTCGAGTATTAGTAGTGACACTCAAATGTATGAAAATGTTGATGTAGAAGCGCTTATTTCTGTCATAAAAAAAGACTTGCTTGGTTCATCAAACAACAAAGCTGAGATTACTGCTGATGTTTTGCCTATTTTACAGGGCAATAGAACACAGCTATTTCAACTTTTTCAAAACTTAATCAGTAATGGCTTAAAATATCAAAAACCAGATTCGACACCACATATACATATCAGTGTTGAAAGCAGCGACAAGTACTGGTTGTTTGCTTTCAAAGATAATGGCATTGGTATGCAAGAACGTCATTTAAATAAAATATTTGAGGTTTTTCAACGTTTACATGGTAAAAAACAATATGCAGGCACCGGGGTTGGTCTTGCCATATGCAAAAAAGTGGTAGAGCGCCATGATGGCGCTATTTGGGTAGAGTCTGAAGTAGATGTAGGCTCAACCTTTTATGTTAAATTATTAAAACCAACAGATTTAGAGGAAACATGATGACACAGGATGTTAGAATTGCAGAAATATTACTGGTTGAAGATAATGAAGGTGATATAGAACTAACCCGTGAAGCTTTTGGCGATGCAATATTTCGAAATAATCTGCATATTGCTGAAGATGGTGACATAGCATTAGATTACCTATATAAACGCAATGGTTATGAAACGGCTGTTCTGCCAGATATCATTTTGTTAGATTTAAATCTACCCAGTACTGACGGTAAAGAAGTGCTACAAATAGTAAAATCTGATCCTCTACTCAGAAAAATTCCTGTCATTGTTTTAACCAGTTCAGAAGCTGATAAAGATGTGATGGAAAGTTACGATTTACATGCAAATTGGTATATTGTAAAACCCGTGAACGCCAGTAAATTTATGAAAGTTGTTAAAGATGTAGAAAAATTTTGGAGTGATATTGTTTGTTTACCTTCTAGTCATCGCTAAGCAACACAAGGACGAAAAATGAGCGCTAAGTTAGAGTCTGAATTGGCAAAAGTTAATCAAGAATTAGCCTCACTGAAAGCTGAGTACGAAGATTTTGTTTATATCGTGTCACATGATCTCAGTGCGCCTTTAAGGCAAATACAAAGTTTTAGTGAGATTATTGTTAATAAACATGGTGACTGTTTTGATGATAAAACTAATCGTCATTTTGAACTGATTAATAACGGTTCGACTCAAATAACAATAATGATAGAAGCACTTAAAAGTTATTCACGGTTAAATACAAGAACTAAACCGTTTGAGTTGTTAGATTGTAATAAAAGCGTAGCCCAAGCGTTAGAAAATTTATCTGCATTAATCACCGACACCAAGGCATCGATTACTTGTGATATTTTACCCGAAATTATTGGTGACGAGGCACAAATAACATTTTTATTTCAACATCTAATTAAGAATTCACTGACATACCAAAGTACGGGAAATAAGCCCGTTATTTCAATCTCATTTACTCAAGATAATGACGATTGGAAATTTTGCATTACCGATAACGGTATTGGTATTTCAGATAATTTGACGAAAAAAATATTTAAAGTATTAAGAAGAGGGGTTTCCAGTAAAAAGTATCCTGGTTTAGGCATGGGACTCGCATTCGTTACAAAAATATTACAAAAACATCAGGGTGACATTAGTGTGGCGACAGAAAATGAACATGGGGCCACTTTTACCTTTAAAATAGCCAAGGACTTACCTCATGAATGAGCCGGTAAATATATTATACGTGGAAGACAACGAAGGTGATGTAGAGTTAATGCAAATGTCTATAGAAAGATATTTATCATCTTGGAATATTGTTTTAGATGTGGCTGAGACCGTAGAAGAAGCTAAAGAAATATTTAATCAAGACAAGCATGCAATCGCGCTTATTGACTGGAATTTACCAGATGGAGATGGGGTAGATGTGTTGCAGTTTATTCGTACGAGGAATGAAAACCTGCCTGTTTTTCTCTTAAGTGGTGTAATAACCGAGAATCATATAACGGATACAGAAAAGTATAAACCAACTGCGTGTCTTCAAAAGGGCTACGATAAAAAGTTTTTTGCTCAATTAGAGCAGTGCCTTGCCACTGTAGAATAAACCTTTCATTGATTCTTTATTTTAAAATAAAGGGTAAAGGCTGCATTGTTCAAATCTGATTTTTAGTAAAGGCCTGAGTAAAGTAATGCTCAGGCCTGTTAATTTTTAACTAAAATTAACGTTAAGCTGTTTTAGCTTCCTTCGGTAATATTAAATTTAAGCTAATCGCGACTAAAGCACATAGACTAATACCTTGAATACTAAATCCTCCTAAGTTTAACGCCATACCGCCGATACCAAAAACCAATACTACGGCGAAAATAATAAAGTTTCGTGGTTGATCAAAATCAACTTTAGCTTTAACTAAACTACCTAAACCCACACTGGCAATTAGCCCAAATAACAACATCATAATCCCGCCCATTACGGCACCAGGAATGGTGTGTAACAAAGCGCCAAGTTTACCCACAAAAGCCATTATAATCGCGGTACAAGCGGCCCAAGTCATAATTCTAGGGTTAAATGCTTTGGTTAGCATGACAGCACCAGTAACTTCTGAGTAGGTGGTATTAGGTGGACCACCTAACATTGATGCAGCAGTTGTCGCTATACCGTCACCTAATAATGTTCGATGTAAGCCCGGCTTTTTAATGTAGTCTTTACCGGTGGCAGAGCCTATGGCTAAAATATCACCAATATGTTCAATGGCCGGCGCAATAGCGATAGGTAACATGTAGATGATGGCCTGCCAATTAAACTCAGGTGCGGTAAATTTAGGAACAGCAAACCAAGCCGCATTTTGCACAGGAGTAAAGTCAATAATACCGTGATAAAGCGATAATATATAACCCACAGTTATGCCAGATAGAATGGGCATTAAGCGCATAAAACCTTTGCTAAATGCTGAAACTAAAAGTGTAGTAAGTAACGCGGGCATTGAAATACTTAACGCCAATGACTGCGAAACTAATTGTGTTGAGCCGTCACCTGTGCGACCTAAAGCCATATGAACGGCAACTGGTGCAAGCGATAATCCAATCACCATAATGATAGGACCAGTAACAATGGGCGGTAAATATTTGCTAATAAAACCCACGCCACGCGCTTTAATTAGGCCACTAAAGCAAACATAAACACCACCAACTACAGCCAATGCGCCCATGGTTGCAGGTATCCCCCAAGTTTGTGTGCTGTACATAATAGGGGCAATAAAAACAAATGAAGACGCTAAAAACACCGGCACTTGGCGCTTTGTTACCAATTGAAATAATAAAGTTCCTATCCCTGCAGTACATAGCGCTACGTTAGGATCTAACCCCGTTAATAATGGCATTAATACTAACGCGCCAAAAGCCACAAACAGCATTTGAGTACCCGTAAGTACTTCTTTAAAAAGCGACTGATTATTATGTTCTAGATTATTTATTTGCTTGTTCTGTGCATTCATACTTTGCTCAATAAAACTGCCCGAAGTTTGGCAGTACAGTCAGGTTAAGCCATCACATTTCTTAGTTTCATCAATATCAATAAACTAAGCGTTATTTGGTGCCGAAAATTTTATCTCCAGCATCTCCTAAACCAGGTAAAATATAACCGGCATCATCTAAGCGGTCATCTACAGCGGCAGTATATAAATCAACATCAGGGTGTGCTTTTTCTAATGCAGCAATACCTTCTGGAGCAGCAACTAACACGAGCGCTTTGATGTTTGTAGAGCCGCGTTCTTTTAATAAATCTATCGTAGCTACCATAGAGCCACCGGTAGCCAGCATGGGGTCAATCACCAGGGCTAAGCGTTCTTCAATTTGACCAGCGAGTTTTTCAAAATAAAAAACAGGTTCAAGTGTTTCTTCGTTTCGGTACATGCCAACCACTGAAATACGAGCACTAGGAATAAGCTCTAAAACACCATCCATCATACCTAAACCTGCACGCAGAATAGGCACAACAGTAACTTTCTTACCTTTAATTTGTTCTACTTGAATTTCACCATTCCAACTATTAATCGTGGTTGTTTCTACTTCAAGATTCTTCGTTGCTTCGTAGGTTAATAAACAACCCACTTCAGAGGCAAGCTCACGAAAACGCTTTGTACTAATATCGGCTTCACGCATTAAGCCAAGTTTATGTTTAATTAGGGGGTGGTTTACTTCGACTACGCTCATTATTTACTCCAGAAGCTTGATGGGAAATGTTTTTTGATATTATACCCAAACAACCTAAAAATACTTGTTTGAGTGATGAAAAATATTGATTTATCTGCTGTTTTAAATTTCATGTACTACTTGAGTGCACAAACGTTTAGAAATAAAGCTGTTTTTATACCAATGTCATTCATTATTCAAAAGGCAAAATACCGGTAATGAATAAAGTTTTTCCTGTTGTTCTAAAAATATTTAGCTCTGTTTAGTCGCGTTAGCGTTGAATTACTGAAATTCCAAGTTGAACCATAAAAATTGTTGCGCTATTTTATCTTTACACAACAATCAAGTATGCTTAAATTATCAGCGTTTAGTATAGTAGTATTTTAATTCATGGTGACTCAATCATTATTATGGCAATCGGAACAGCAGTCATCTGACTTTGCTGAACTTTGTAATGCCCTTTATGAGCGAGAATTAATGACCTTAGCGCGTAATGAATATCCTGCGCTAAGTAGTTTGCAAAGCCGAATTAAAAGCTTACCGCATTATGTTAAACGTACTGCATTTGCATTATTGAATGCACAAACACCGCTTGAACTCGATATTCAAAATGCCAGTTGGTCTGCAAAACAGGTCAGTACTCATCCTTCAATAGGGCAATTAATATCCTATGATGAAAACGTTATTGCTTGGTATCGCAGTCAACAATTGGTGCATGGTTTAGTCGTACCAATTGCGTTAAATAGTCACATTGTTCTTGATAGCGTTGATCGAATAGATCGAGAAAAACAACGCTTTCGCACCAACGTTTATGGTTGGTTTGATTTGTCGAATAACGAATCGAATAACGAATCGAAAAATGCTACAGCTGCTGATTCAAGCAGTAGCTCCGCACATAAAGTTAATAATGAACTAAAAACTGACAACAATAACAATGTTATTAGTTTACTCAAACCAACGAAAAAAATAATGACAGCAGCATGTGCAGGCCATTGTTGGCAAAATAGTCGTAAGTCTCAACCCATATTGCCATCGTTACGCGAGTTACTGCTTTCTTGCACAATTAATTGGCGTAATTTCAAACAACCAAGGGTTAATTAGCCTAACAATGGCTTTTAAATCTAGTTGGGTGTTTACAGCAGACGGTACGCATTTATAATAGCGTACTATTAACCTTCTTTTATTTCGACTTTAGATACTTTATGCGGCTGATCACGGCAGTTTTAATACTTTTTCTTGTGCTTTTACAATACCGACTTTGGTTTGGTAAAAACAGTGTGCCTGATTATTTAGCGTTGGAAGAAGAGGTCAGTCGACAATTAGCTAATAATAATAAGCTAAAACAACGTAATAAATTACTTTATGCCGATACCGATGATCTAAAATCTGGTACCGAAGCGATTGAAGAGCGTGCACGCCATGAGTTAGGTATGATCAAACAAGGTGAAACATTTTTTCGTGTTATCCCTAATGATGATGCTGACGAAAAGGAAAAATTGCGATAATGAACAATGCTAATGGGCAATTTACCGTAGTCGTGCCCGCTGCAGGTGTTGGTAAACGTATGCTTTCAGCTTGTCCTAAACAATATTTAACCATTGATAATATTACCATTTTAGAACATACCGTTCAGCGTTTACTTAGCCACCCATCGATTGGTCATGTCATTATTGCCTTGGGTGAAAACGATGATTATTTTCCCAGTACAGGGTTAGCAAATAATCAAAGTGTTACTTGTGTTATTGGTGGTAAAGAACGTGTTGATTCAGTACTTGCTGGTTTAAAGCAGTTAAACGCAGCACAAGCAAAGTGGATTTTGGTGCATGATGCTGCAAGACCTTGTATTCAACACCAAGATTTAACACGGCTAATTACCTATTGTCTTGCCATCGATCACGGTGGCCTTTTAGCCACACCAGTCCGCGACACCATGAAACAAGCAAATGCTTCACAAGTGGTCGCTGCTACATTAGATCGCAGCCAAATGTGGCATGCGCTTACCCCTCAAATGTATAAAACACATGAACTCATCAACGCAATTACTTCGGCATTAGCAAGCAACATAAGTATTACCGATGAATCTTCTGCGATGGAAGCCCTAGGTTATGCTAGCGGCTTGGTTCAGGGGAGTAGCGATAATATAAAAATTACTCAGCCAGAAGATTTAGCTTTAGCTGAGTTTATTCTAAATCAACAAAAAAACAATTTAGCTTCAGAGGCAATATGCGAATAGGTCACGGTTTCGACGTTCATCAATTTGGCGGTTCAGGTCCACTAATCTTAGGCGGTGTTGCTATTCCGTATGAGTTTGGATTTATTGCTCACTCTGATGGTGATGTTGCTATTCATGCGCTATGTGATGCCATTTTAGGGGCATTATGTTTGGCAGATATTGGCAATCATTTTCCTGATACCGATGGTGACTACGAAAATATTTCGAGTCGAATTTTATTACGTCATGTTGTTGGCTTAATGCAAGAAAAAGGGTTTAGCTTAGGTAATGCAGATATTACTATTTGTGCCCAAGCACCAAAAATGGCGCCGCATCTTGTCGCTATGCGTGAATGTTTGGCAGAAGATTTACAAGCCGACATTGAGCAAGTTAATGTCAAAGCAACCACCACTGAAAAACTAGGTTATGTTGGCCGCAAGGAAGGTGTTTCAGTTCATGCTGTCGTGTTGTTAATGAAAACTGACAATAACAACAAAATAAAAACAGCAACTAAACCCGCAATTAAAAATGAAGTGAAACCGGTTGAGCAAAGCCAGTCACCATTACCTGAATTTTCATACTTATATGGTAAACCTAAGTCCACGGGTTTATTGCGACAGCACAGATCAGATTTTAAAGTTTTTGAGCAAATACCCTTTGAACCTTGCGGAGAGGGCGAACACCTTTTTATTCATATTCGAAAAACGGGTGCCAATACCGCATTTGTTGCTAAACAATTAGCACACTATTTTTCAGTGAACGAATCTTTAGTTTCTTATGCCGGCTTAAAAGATCGCTTTGCGGTAACCGAACAGTGGTTTGGTGTGCATGTTCCCGGTAAGCAAATTTTTGACTTAACTGACTTGAATATTGAAGGTGTAGAAGTTTTATCATCAAAGCGACATAACAAAAAACTGCGTATAGGCGGTTTAGACGGTAATCGTTTTGAAATTACCTTACGTGATGTAACAGACATTGATGAACTTGTTAGACGTTGGCACGTAGTGAGCAATTTTGGTGTACCCAATTACTTTGGTGAACAACGTTTTGGTATTAATGGCGGTAACATTGAAAAAGCCATGGGGTTGTTTTCAGGTCAAAAAGTCAAAGATAAGAAAAAACGTGGTATGTATTTATCTGCCGCTCGCTCGTTAATTTTCAACCAAATGATCAGCCAGCGTATTGAACAAAAAACATTCGACAGCATAATTAATGGTGATGTATTAATGTTGGCGGGTACACAGTCTGTATTTCGCGGAGATCTTACTGATGAAAGTTTAACAACACGCCTTGTTGAACATGATCTCGATATAACTGCGCCAATGTGGGGCGCTGGCGAACTCATGACTACTGATGATGCGCGTGCCTTTGAGCAAAGTATTGCTGATGGACAACAAGCTTTTTGTGAAGGGTTACCTCGTTTTGGTTTAAAGCAAGAGCGCCGACGTATTCGGTTAATTATTAAAGACACCGAAATTAAAGTCGATAACGATGTTGTAACCTTGTCATTCTTCTTAAGCTCAGGTGCCTATGCCACCACCATTATGCGAGAACTTATCGATTATACCGATTTAACTGAGCGAGTTGATGTCAGCACAAGAAGCAGTTCAACAGTTGAAATTAAAGCTGAAGTTAAAACAAAAGACCATAATGCGGAGCTAACAAATAGAACATGAGAATATTACTGAGTAATGACGACGGTGTTCATGCAGATGGCATTAAAGTCCTCTTTGATGAATTAGCAAAATTTTTTGATGTCACCGTAGTTGCACCTGATAGAAATTGTAGTGGTGCAAGTAACTCCTTAACATTGCTGAACCCATTACGTGCTCATACTTTAGAAAATGGCTTTATTTCGGTTAATGGTACACCTACTGATGCTGTTCACTTAGGCGCAGCACAATTAATGAAGCCACAACCTGACTTAGTTGTAGCGGGTATTAATCATGGTGCTAATTTAGGTGATGACACTATATATTCTGGTACGGTAGCAGCCGCAACAGAAGGGCGTCACTTAGGTATGCCAGCGATAGCGGTTTCATTAGTCTCTTCAGAGCCTAAGCACTTTCAAACAGCGGCGGTTGTTACGGCCAAATTTATTGAGCGTTTAAAGCTGCATCCGCTGCCTAGCGATCAAATTATTAATATTAATGTACCTGATGTGCCACTTGAACAACTCAAAGGCATTCAAGTAACACGCTTAGGTAACCGCCATAAAGCGGAAACAATGAAAAAGGTGAAAGATCCTTGGCAACGTGATATTTATTGGTACGGTCCATTAGGACAAGAGCTTGACGCTGGTGTAGGCACTGATTTTCATGCGATAGCCAATGGCTATGCTTCGATTACTCCCTTAACGATCGATATGACCGCTTATAAGAGCTTGGCAAAAATGACAGAATGGATTAATGAACTTTCAATATGAGACAAAGTAATATCAATGCCAGAGTGGGCAGTAATATCAGTGGAAAGTCGAGTCGTAGTGGAGAATTACTGGCACAAAAATTACTGGTTGAAGGCATTAAAAATCAACAAGTATTAAGGGCTATTGCAAGCTCTCCTCGACATATATTTGTGCCCGAAATTTTAGCACATAAAGCTTATGACAATACGGCATTGCCTATTGGCCAAGGGCAAACCATATCACAACCTTATATCGTAGCAAAAATGTCAGAATTATTGCTAGCTGATGGTGTACCAGATAGTATCCTCGAAATAGGGACCGGCTCAGGTTACCAAACCTCTATTTTGGCGCAGTTAACATCTAAAGTGTTTACAGTTGAGCGTATTAAGTCATTACAGTGGCAAGCTAAGCGCAGATTGCGCACAATGGACCTGCACAATGTTTCGATGAAACATGGCGACGGTTGGCAAGGTTGGCAAAGCAAAGCGCCATTCCAAGCAATTATCGTCACTGCTGCTCCAACTGAAGTACCGCCAGCCTTGTTGGAACAACTTGCCGATGGTGGTCGTTTAATCATTCCCGTTGGCGAGCAAAGCCAAGTTTTGAAATTAATTACACGTCATGGTGATGAATTTAAAGAACAGCAAATTGAAGCTGTTCGTTTTGTTCCTCTTGTACCTGGCGCTTTAGGATAGTTTGTGAAAATATTTTCTGCATTATATGAATGGACACTTAAATGGGCAGAGCATAAATTTGCCCCTAGAATTTTAGCAGTATTAACTTTTGCAGAGTCGGTGTTTTTTCCGATTCCTCCTGATGTCCTACTAGCGCCTATGGTGATGGCGCAACGCGAAAAAGCATGGCGTTTCGCTACTATCACTACCATTGCTTCAGTGTTAGGCGGTATTGTCGGATATGGTTTAGGCTATTTAATGTTTGACCCTTGGATACAGCCATTGATCACTGAATTTGGCTACCAAGCCAGATTCGATAAAGCCATGTTATGGTTCAGTGAATGGGGTGTTTGGGTGGTATTTATTGCTGGTTTTTCTCCAATACCTTATAAGCTATTTACCGTAAGTGCTGGCTTTTTAAATATGGCATTTTTGCCATTTTTAATTGCATCTGCCGTTGGTCGTGGCATGCGTTTTTTTATGGTTGCCGGTATTATTCGTTGGGGCGGAGCGGCGATGGAGAAAAAGCTTAAGCAGTGGGTTGACGTTTTAGGTTGGCTTGTTGTTATTGCCATTGTTGTTGCCTATATTGCGACACGCTAACAGATGTTAGGTTAATTATGACGAAATGGATGCAGGGTCACTTCTTTAACGCTAATAATATTTTGGTGTTATTGCTGATGTTCGCTATTAATGGCTGTTCAACTCGAAGTAAACCTGCACCTGTTGTTGACGTTCAAGGATCCCTTCCGCTAAGTCAACGGTTAAAAAACAGCGTTAGTGGTAGTGAATATATAGTCAAAAAAGGCGAAACTTTATATTCAATTGCTTGGCGCGCTGATGTTGATGTGCGCACCTTGGCCAGCATTAATAATATTAAAGCGCCATACAATATATATCCGCAACAAAAATTATTTTTAACTAAAACTTCGAGCAAACCAAGTGTTAGTACTACTAAGACTAAAAGCTATAAATCAACAAAACAAAAAGTTATAACAAAACCTATTGCACAGAAGAAAAAGCAGGAGTATGGTGGAAATGTAGTTGAGCGAAAAACAAGCAACAATGCTCAACAACCAAACACTGCATTTTCTCAAAAAATAAGAACATGGCAGTGGCCTGCAAAAGGAAAGGTTATTCGTAAGTTTTCCTCAGCAAAACAAGGTAATAAAGGAATCGACATTGCGGGGCGACGCGGTGATTCGGTAAAAGCAACTGCAGACGGTAAAGTAGTTTATGCCGGCGGTGCGTTACAGGGGTACGGTCAGTTAGTCATCGTTAAACATAACGAAGATTATCTTAGCGCTTATGCCCATAACGATCGTATTCTAGTGAAAGAGCAGCAAGTTGTAAAAGCCGGTCAAGTGATTGCCAAAATGGGAGATACTGACGCTGAAAGAGTTATGCTTCATTTTGAAGTTCGCTTTCGCGGAAAATCAGTTAATCCAATGAAGTATTTGCCGAAATAATAATAAAAATTTATCAAAAATAGATTGGAGTCAACGTGAATAATTAGTCAGTAATTTAGCTTGTGCTAAAAAAGGGAGATATAACATGGGTATAAAAAAAGAAATAGCATGTTCTGATGTTGCGGTTAAGGAAAAGCCAACAAATACAAAGGTAGATATGCCCGAAGAAGCACCTTCCAGTCTAGATGCAACGCAAATATATTTAAGTGAAATCGGATTTTCCCCCCTATTAACCGCCGAAGAAGAAGTCTACTTTTCTCGCCTTGCTCTAAAAGGTGACGAACGCTCACGTAAACGTATGATAGAAAGTAATCTCCGTTTAGTTGTAAAAATAGCACGCCGTTATAATAATCGTGGCTTACCGCTGTTAGATCTTATTGAAGAAGGTAACTTAGGCCTGATTCGCGCGGTTGAAAAATTTGATCCTGAACGTGGTTTTAGATTCTCCACTTATGCTACTTGGTGGATTCGTCAAACCATTGAACGCGCTATTATGAATCAAACTCGTACTATCCGTTTACCTATTCATGTGGTTAAAGAACTTAATATTTATTTACGCACAGCCCGTGAATTAGTGCAAAAACTTGATCATGAACCCACCGCAGAAGATATCGCCTTAGCGCTTGACGTTCCAGTAGAGAGTGTCAGTAAAATGCTACGTCTGAATGAACGTATTGCTTCAGTAGATTCACCCTTTGGTGGTGAAGGTGAAAAAGTTCTGCTTGATGTTATTCCTGATGAAAAAGGTGGCGGTCCAGAAACAAAATTACAAAGTCACGACATTAAACATAGCATTGTTGATTGGCTAAATGAGCTTAACTCTAAACAGCGTGAAGTGTTGGCAAGACGTTTTGGTTTGTTAGGCTATGAACCTGCAACCTTAGAAGATGTTGGTGTTGAAATAGGTTTAACACGTGAACGTGTTCGCCAAATTCAAGTCGAGGCACTTAAACGTTTGCGGGATATATTAAGTCAACAAAACTTATCTATTGAAGCCTTATTTCAAGTATAAAGTTACCCATTTAACTTTTATATTAGTATTAAATAAAAACCAGCAATTGCTGGTTTTTTTAGGTCAAAATTAAACTGAAGATATTACATTTCTCGGCTGCAAAGTTAGGCTATTAACTTGCGGATTCTTACAGTAAGCCTTTTAACTTATACAGTAAATCTAAGGCCATTTTAGGGCTTAAATCGTTAACATCTATTTCACTCAACTCTTCGACTACAGGGTGTTTATTATCCATTAAAGATAACTGTTCAAATGCTTTGGGTTCGTTAGTCATAATAGAAGGAGCTTGCATGCTTTCAAGCTCAGCTAAGCGTTGTTTTGCTCGTTGAATAACACTTCTTGGAACGCCAGCAAGTTGAGCAACTTGTAAGCCAAAGCTTTTGCTTGCAGCGCCTTCTTGTACTGAGTGCATGAAAACAATACTGTCCCCATGTTCAACAGCATCTAGATGAACATTTGCGAGTGTCTCAATTTGATCGGCAAGTAAAGTCAATTCAAAATAGTGGCTAGCAAAAAGCGTAAAGGCCTTAGTTTTGATCGCCAGCATTTCAGCACAAGCCCAAGCGAGTGATAAACCGTCATAGGTGCTGGTTCCTCGGCCAATTTCATCTAATAAGACTAAACTTTTATTGGTGGCATTATGTAAAATATTGGCTGTTTCAGTCATCTCTACCATGAAGGTAGAGCGACCGCTGGCTAAGTCATCAGAAGCACCGATACGGGTGAAAATTCTATCAACCATACCTATAGTTGCAGCACTAGCCGGTACATAACAACCTATGTGTGCCAGTAGAACGATTAATGCAGTTTGGCGCATATAAGTCGATTTACCGCCCATGTTAGGACCTGTAATAATCAACATCTCACGACGGTTATTTAATATCACTGGGTTGGCGATAAAAGGTTCTGTGGTCATTTGTTCAACAACCGCATGTCGACCTGCCTCTATATTAATACCGCTATCTGCTTGTAATATTGGTTTTACATAATTTAAAGTTTCTGCACGTTCGGCAAAAGTATTTAATACATCAATCTCAGACAGCGATTGCGCTAGCAGTTGCAGTTTCTCTAACTCAGGCAGTATTTGATCAAATAAGGCATCATATAGGCGTTTTTCAAGCGCCAGAAACTTACTTTGCGCTGAGAGCACTTTCTCTTCATGCTGTTTTAATTCGTTAGTAATAAAGCGTTCGTTATTCTTTAACGTTTGTCGTCGAATATAATCATCGGGTACATCAATTGCTGAACTGCGACTCATTTCGATATAAAAACCATGTACTTTATTGTAGCCAACTTTTAATGATTGAATACCCGTACGCTCTTTTTCACGTGCTTCTAGTTGTGCTAAAAATTCTGTTGCCCCATCGCTTAAGTCTCGCAATACGTCTAATTCGGCATTATAGCCAGCAGCGATAACGCCGCCGTCACGAATAAGTACAGGCGGATTTTCTACAATGGCACTTTCTAATAATGCTTGTATTGTAGGAATAGGCTGACATTGCTTAATCAATGCAGCTAAGTGTATTTGTGAGCAGCTTGTAGTAAGTGTCTGTAGTTCAGGCAAATGTATTAATGCATTACGCAAACGTGCAAAATCACGAGGGCGAGCAGAGCGCAAAGCGATACGTGCCACGATGCGTTCAATATCACCAAATTGTTTTAAGTTAGTGTTGAGCTCAAACGATAAGTCTTGCTGTAATATATCTTCAATTGCACTCTGGCGATTATTCAAAACTTCAAGTTCGCGTAGAGGAAAATGCAACCATCGCTTTAGTAACCTTGAACCCATAGGTGTAGCTGCTTTATCAAGAATTGCAGCTAAGGTGTTTTCGTTGCCACCTTGTAAGTTTTGCGTTAATTCTAAATTGCGACGAGTCGCAGCGTCGAGGATAACGGCACTTGAGGCGCTTTCACCAATAATTGATCTAATATGTGGCAATGCAATACGCTGGCTATCTTTTACATACTGAAATAAGCAGCCTGCTGCCGCAATACCTAAAGGTTTATCTTCAACACCAAAACCTGACAGTGACTGAGTACCAAATTGTTTATTTAGCAGGGTTTTACTGGTTTCTAAATCAAACTCCCAATCAGGGCGTCGTCGTAAACCTTTGCGACCAGCAATGACACTGTTGGCAGCTAAAGATTCTGGATAGAGTAATTCAGCTGGCGATAATCGCTGAAGTTCTGCTTGCACTTGCTCTTCAGTTCTTGGCTCTACTAATACAAATCGTCCACTAGTCATGTCTAAATAAGCGAGACCAAAACCCTGTGATGTTTGATGAATTGCCACAATTAAATTGTCTTGTCGATCGCTTAACAGGGCTTCATCACTAACCGTACCAGGGGTTACAACACGTACAACTTTACGTTCGACTGGACCTTTACTTGTCGCGGGATCACCTATTTGCTCACAAATAGCGACAGACTCACCTAGCTTGACTAATTTAGCTAAATAACCGTCAACCGCATGATAGGGGACACCAGCCATTGGAATAGCATTGCCACCGGTTTTTCCTCGCGCAGTTAATGAAATATCGATTAAATCAGATGCTTTTTTAGCATCGTCAAAAAACAGCTCATAAAAATCGCCCATACGATAAAAAATTAAAATATTAGGGAATTCGGCTTTAATTGTCAGGTACTGACGCATCATAGGGGTGTGTTTAGAAAGTTCTGATTCATTCATGTTTTATATTTTTATCGGTTGAGTTGTGTACTAAAGCTTTGTATTTAATGTTGATATTTATTCTACTTATTCAATGTTAGCAAAGCGAACAAAGATTAACGATTTACCTATGTTGTCAACGTAGACTAAATAGGGCGCTAATATATGATGAAAACGGTGATTTATTATCAACTATATAGTTTAGGGTAAGTAATTTAATTATTTAAAATGATACTAACAGAAAATGATATTCAGCGCTCTGTGTTAACAAGTATTAAATAAGGAAAGATTGTAAAATAATCAAGTGATGAATATGGTGTTAAAGCTATCATTTGTACTACACAACTTTAGGAAGTTGCTTTAGCCGCTTTGATAAACAAGATTAATAAAGTAAAAGGTTATAACCAAAAGGAAATGTTTTTGGAAAAGGGAAACTTGTTAAAAGTATGTCATGTTTATTGTGGCTAACACTGCAGAAGTTATACGAAATGTTACCAGTAACCGTTGCTTTACATGTAGGTAGCGGTTACTGGTTATTACTTTAACTATTTACCGTTTAATGTGAGCTGTTTATTGTGAACAGTTTAAAGCGACTATTAAATTTATAATTTTCACCGTTATGTGAAAAGCTGTTTAATTGCTTTGCTTTAATTTTATCAGCTGAGTTAAACGCCAACAAATAGTGTTGGTTACCGACAATGCTAATTTCAATTACATCAATATTATTGACTTTTTTATGTGTCAGTTTTTCAATTGAACTAACCGCAGAAATAGTAAATTCTTTGGATGGGTTATATTCACCATGAGGCTCTAACACGCTGACAAAAGTATGATTTTTAGCCTCGGATTTTCGGTTAATAAAAGCATTTTCATTACGTAAGTTAAATAGCGGATCGTTCGCACCAATTTGAGTGAAAATTAAAGATGAATCACCATCCATAACGGCTGAGCTAGTATAGAACCTGCCATTATCGTTTAACCAAGTAATTTGAGATAAACCTGCTTCAGGTTGTGCTTGTGCTTTTAACCATAAATGCTGATAACCATTCTCTTTACCTAGAACAGGCAAGCTCGTTAGCTGTGTGTCTAAATCAAAGTCAGTGCTAATTAAGTGACCTTTATAATGAACCGGTAAATCATATTGATGCGCTTCTTTTGACTTTATATCAAATACATCCACAACTAATGATTGCTCTAATCCTGATTTAAGTTTTAGCGGTAGTTTAATTAACGCCATAGTACGCTTTAAAGCAACGCCTTTGTATGCACTATTAATGGTTGCTGAACTCATAATGACGTGATCATTTTTTTCAAAAAATAATAATTCAGGGTGATTAGCATTACCCATTTTAACATCGGCATTAAAGTGTGACTTTTCGTCAACCACTACGGTATTGTGAGCAACGGTTTGCTTTGCCCAGGTTTGATTTTCAGGTAAGTATCGACCACCAAACTTTGCTTCGACATTTAAAAATCTTGCGGCGCCATAATCTGACACTATTTCAGCGCCTTTATCGTAAAACTGCCACGTAAGTTTATCGAAATGGCCATGACCTAAGCCTTGTCCTGTAGGTTTGAATAAAACCGCTTGCTCGCCGGCAACGTTTTGGCGCATGATCACCAATGCACCTTGTTTTCCGTCGTTACCATCACCAAACGCGACAGATTTAAACTGATAAGGTTTTTCAAGCTGCTTGTCTAATGCTTGTGCTACTTTTAAGCCTTCACCGGTTAATATAATTTCATTTTGCTGTTTAGCAATATCGAGCAGGCCTGCATCACCTGTTAAGCCATAGGCAATAGCTACACCGTTGACTAATTCAATTGTGTCTATGCCTTTGCTTTTAATTGCGTCATTAATTGGGAAGAATAGCTTGTTGTAGCTTAACTGAATGGTGGTATCAATGGCTTTTAATAGAATACCGTCACGGTATTCAAAAATTTTACGTTCAGGCTGGTTTGCTTGAATGACTTTGGCAAAAGTAACGAATGGCATTAACGCATAACGTTGATAATAGGGACCTTCGTTGTAATAGCCTTGCGGAGAAAATAACTCATCTAACTGTTTTAAAAAGCCACCCTTTCCTGATTTATCAAGATCATAAAGCGCTTGTTCTACCCATTCTTGCTCACCTAATACATAGCCTGTCATACCAACAGCAGCGGTTGCCCATGTGCCATGATTATGTACTTTGTTAAAAGTTTGAGGTGACTCTACAGACAAAAATTTAGCAATAGGGCGAAATAAACCTGTTTCAATTTTAGTTTTTTCGTCGGCATTTAATGCAGGTAAAATTAAGTCGTAAGCCTGACTGGTATAAACTAACCACATTGCTTCGTTTAGGCTTTGCCAAAATAATTTACCAGGACTTTGTTTGCCCATTTTTCTTTTCGGGTGAAGCGGTAAAGTAGGGTAGAGGTCGGCATAAACCAGCAGCATATCACGCACATAGTTAGCATATTTTTCATCTTGAGTTAGTTGAAAAATAATACCGGCATCGTACATTAACTTGTAATTTTTCTTATGACGTTCATGCGTATAACCACCACCGCCATCTTTTGGCTGTGGTACGGTAATTTTTTGCGCTATTTGTTCATCTACAGAGGCTTTACTGGCAAGAAAAGTACGTTTAAATTGCCCTTCATCTTTTATAGCCGCGCGCATGTTTTTAACATCTGCAACGGTTATCACTAGATTAGGACTAGTTTTTGCCATCGCCAATTGTGTGTTACCCACTAACGCAAACAAAACGATGCTGATAGCTCCTAGCCATTTTTTTGCTGTAAATGGGAGAGTGAATGAGGTTTGATTTAATAGTTTCATAAATACCCGTTCTTCAAATTAAAATTACTAATTGCTTAAAGTACAATCAAAAGTGCTTTTTAAGCAGACAATTTATCTACAATGTTGCTAATGTTTTTGATATCGCCAATGCGTAACGCTGATAAACTGTCAGCTAATTGGACTTTGAGTTGTGTGTTATCTTTGAATGTTTGACCAAAAATTGACTCAATACTTAAAAAAGATTCAACAACTTCCATTACGTCATTACTGAGTAAGTGAGGCATTTGAGTAAATGTACTCGCGATTGGGTCTATTATTTCGTTACCTGACTTTAAAGCTTGGCAAATAAATTCGAACCAGCAAGCTAATGACAAAGAAAGTAACGTTGTTGAACGACCTAGGAGTAAGTTATCTTCGATGGTTGGTAATATTCTCATTTGTATTTTTTGCGAACCGTCGAAGGCTATTTGTGCTAATAAGTGGCGAATATTAGGGTTTAAGAAACGCTGAATAATATCGTGGCTATAAATCTCGACATTTAATTCTTTGGGAGGTTTAAAAGAACCAATAATTTCTTCTGAGGCAAGTTTGCTAATAAACTGATAAAAGCCTTTATCACTAGTTACGTCAAATACAGTTTCAAAGCCTGCTAAAGAACCCGCGTAAGCTAAAGTTGAATGTAAACAGTTCAGTAATCTTAACTTTGCTTTCTCAAAGCCTTCAACATCGTCGGTGAATATAACACCAACATCTTCCCAATTTGGTCGTTCGCCTTGCCAGTTATTATCAATAACCCATTGGGTAAACTCTTCTCTTTGAATTGGCCAATTGTCTTGTAAGCCGACGGCCTTAGAAACTGACTCAACAGTGTAGTTTTCAGTTTTCGGCGTTATGCTATCAACCATGGCATTTGGAAAGGCAACATTAGTATCTATCCAGTCTTTAAGGTCTGCATCAAATTGTTCAGCGTAATCTAAAACAGCACGTCGTAATTTGTCACCATTACCAGAAACGTTATCACAACTGAGAACATTGAAGGCATTAATGCTATTAAGTTTACGAAGTTTTAGAGCTTCAACAATAAAGCCGATAGCACTCACTGGGGCGCTTGGGTTTGCTAGGTCATGTTTAATATCGCTATGGTCTAAATCTAAAGAACCGTCTGCAGCTAAGCAATAACCTTTTTCTGTAATCGTTAAGGTAATAAGTTTTGTACTCGCTGCAGACATACGCGTAATTACGTCGTTTGTTTGCTCGCTAGCAACAAGTACTTCTTTGATGGCGCCGATGACTTGATAACTAATATTTTTATCTAAAATTGCTAAGGTGTATAAATTATCTTGTTTTGCTAAAACGTCTCGTGCGGTTGCACTGCGAAGCGATACCCCACAAATACCCCAGTTCCCGCCAGATAAATTCATTGCGTTTTCAGTATAAAACGCTTGATGTGCACGGTGAAAAGCCCCAGGACCTAGATGAACAATACCAATTTCAGTGCTTTCTCTATCGTATTGAGGGACAGAAATTTCTTTATTACTGGCGACTTGAGATAAATTTAATTGATTTAGCGCTAAGGTCATATCGTTCTCTTGTTTGTATTACTTTGAGCGGTGTGAAGTGACTCAGTTTCTTCTCATTATTACCACTTGATGATCAAAATATTTATGTACTGAGGTAAAGTTTAGATCGCCTCATAAATATTAACTTCATTTATAATAAACGAAAAGCAATCGGCCTTACCAGTTTATTTTTGTTTTATTTGAGGTTGGTAATTTACTTGATGTCTGTGTTTTATTATTTATCAATATTTTCAGTTATTTGCGGGATTAATCGTGAGGTTTTATTTGGCATTACCAATATGAGTAGTGGAGAAAATAAACTATGTTAATTGGAGGAAAGTCGTAGCTAAGCTTTAGCGCTATTTTTTTATGCTTATCGTTACGTTAACCATCGGGTGTAGATACTAATGTCACACTTGAAAGACTCGCTTAAATTGATAACAGTAATATGCTATGACATATATAAAACTGACGTTATATTCTGTATTATGACTTTTCTATCTAAAAACTGGTCATTTACATTTTTATATTGGTCAGTTAGGTACCTTAAGTTCAAGTGAATAAAATTTTATGAAGTCATCAACAGCAAAAACGCCACGCCTTTACCAACAAGTGGCCGAAAAGTTACTTACTCTCATTGAGTCAGAACAATATACCGTTGGCATGCGTTTACCTGCTGAACGTGATTTAGCGGCAATGTTTACCGTTAGCCGACCAACGATTCGTGAAGCTGTTATAGCACTTGAATTAGAAGGTTATGTTGAAGTTCGTATGGGTTCTGGTGTGTATATTGTTGAGCACAATAAAGGAAAAAGCCGTTTTTCTGATAAAGATGTTGGGCCTTTTGAGTTAACAGAAGCTAGAGCTTTATTCGAAGGTGAGGCCGCCGCATTGGCCGCTACTATGATAACGGATGAAGAGTTAGCCCAACTTTCGCAAACGCTAAATGAGATGGCCTGTGAAAACAATAATGATATAGACAGTCATGAAGCCGCTGATAAAAAATTTCATATGATTATTGCAACAGCGACTAACAACAGTGCAATAAGTGCTGTTATTGAGGGGCTATGGGATGAACGAGACAGTTCTGCCCTTACTAAACGCATGTATCAAACTGTGCGAGATAGTGGTGTTAAACCCTCTGTTGATGAGCATAGAGCAATATACGAAGCACTAAAGTCACGTGATGCTCAAGCTGCACGAGCCTTGATGCGTGAGCACTTAATGCGAGTAATCGATGGCATTTTACAAGCAACCGAAGTTGAGGCTGTAGAGGCTGCTCGTAAACAAGTGATTAAAAGTCGTGAAAGGTTTAGTAAAACCCGTGCGCTTACTTAAACGTGTTAACAAAACACGCTAATCTATAGCGATAATTTATTTATCCTACTATTCGTTTTTATTGACCACTTTACAGCTCTTTAGAATACATCGTTAGATCAAAAACTAGCGGTGTTCATCTCTATTTGACCAAAAGTAAATTGTTCCAAGCAATATCATTTATAAACCATACCACTTCAAAACCATACCACTTCAAAACCATACCACCGCTAAACCATGTCACTTCTAAAACTAAGTTGAATAGTAATGGGTTCATTTTTAATATTTAAAATAAAAGCTACGGTGTTTTAAATTTATAAGACGAATAACGACTTAACAAATTTCATGCTTTGTATTTATTGATTTTTTCTCATAAAAAAAGTCATTAACCAGTACAAAGACTCGTTAATGACTATTTATAATTTCACGTTTTTTTACTGTAAACCTTTGGTGATATATTTCTAAACTTGGCGCTTATATCAAATGATGCAGCGCCATTGTGTTACTTGTTTAGAATCTGTAGCTAGCACCAAAAGTAATACGACGGTCTGTAATGCCTTGAGCACAAAGCATTGCGCCTTCATTAACACAAGATTGTGTAATGTCTGACTCTGTTAAGTTAACAGCTTCAAGGCCAAGGTTTAAGTTTTCATTCACGTCATAACTTACACTCGCGTTAAGTTGACCTCTGTCGTGTGTAACAACAGGGAAACCTAAAGTAGAGTTCAAGCTTGCGCCAGCAGCAGTATCTTCTGTGCGGAACGCATCACGCCATGTGTAACGTAATCTAGCAGAAAGGCCAAACTTCTCGTAGTAAACTGCAACGTTGTATGCATTTTCTGAAAAGTCTAATAGACCACGGTCAGATGTAACATCAACAAATTGTGCACTATCATAAACACCGTTAATGGCATTAAAGATATCTGTTCCACGTGTTGCAGAAGTGTAGAAAGCTGAACCACCGCTATATTCTTGAATCGTGTAGTTAGCAACAACACCAAAACCTGACGCCCAACCTAAGTCATCTTCGAAGCTTGAAAGGTCATACTGAACAGCCATCTCAATACCTTTTTGCGTAGTTGTGGCTGAATCATTTAGCTTAGTTTCAACATCAACACACAAACCAGTAGTATTAGGATCGCCTATCGCATTAGGCTGAACTGCAGGGTTATAAATACCACCACCAGCACATGTAGGACCTGGCTCTCTGAAGCCATTTGCTTGAATAATTGCACTTTCTAATTTATTAACAAATAAGTTAGAACGCTCTTTATTAAAGTAACCGATACTTACTACAGCAGCTTCAGCAAAATACCATTCAGCTGACAGGTCAAATGAAGTTACTTCTTCAGGTTCTAATGCCGCATTACCGATTTCTACTGAAGAGTTTTCGTTAGTGCCAAATGACACTGAGGTATTTAAGTCGCCGAAATTAGGACGAAGAATGTCTTTACCCCAACCTAAACGAAGCACAACATCATCATGCACGTCTGCAACTAAGTTCAAACGAGGTAGAGTGTAGCTATAATCACCGGTGTTTGACGTAGGGATTACAGTACCATTAACAACACTATTAGCTCTAGATTCAATATCTGTAGAGATATGACGTAAACCGATATTACCGCGTATCATTTCATACTCAAAGTTTGCTTGAGCGTATATTGCATGCGTTTTTTCTTCAATCTTAAATGCTGCGGTATCTGAAGGAGTAAGGTCAGAAAAATCTTGTTTACCGCCATGCGCAACAAGAGCAGCTTCTAATGTAGCTAATACACCGTCTGGGTCGTTGAACGCTAAGTTTGGATCTATGATTAAGAAGTTACGTAAGGCTAATTCTCGACCGTCAGCATCACCAAAATGACTAGGACCAGCTACAAGAAGGTCAGCAAATAAAGCACCGTTCGGGCTATCAACCATTTTACTAAAGCCACCAATACGATCAGATATGCTAACTGAATCATGTTTGGTGATGTTATAGCGGTAACCAAAATCAACTGAAGTTACAATATTATCATCGATAAAATAAGTAGAGTCGATACGGAAAGCATCTTCAGAGTTGTCTGTTGTACTACGACTAACATCTACTTGGTCTAGCACTACATTGTTAGGATCTAATAAATTAGCAACGGTTGGTGCAAATGGTGAAGCAAAGTCGATACCAAATGCTAATGAACCACCGGTTAAGTCATAAATAAATGGCACACTGTTATCATTACTAGAACCATCAAGCGGTGTTAGTGGATTAGGGTTAATAAAGTTTAATTGTGTATTCAAAGATGGCGTTACAGTATCAGAACTTGCCGATGAAAGTTCAGCGCTTACAAATAAGTTATCGCCTTGCCATTCACCACCTAATCTAAATACTTGTGTATCTGTTACACGTGCACCCGTATCACTGTTAAAACGTAAGTTTGGATCATCATCATCAACCGAGTTTATTGGCTGAATTGTGCCTCTACTTGCTGCTCTAATACTACCTAGGTCTACACCATCAAGTGAGCCAAAGTCTATAGTTTCAAATTCGTCAGGAACCGTGTAGTTAAGTACACTACTAACACCAGATGCTTGAACGCGAGTACTTTCTTGACGACGTTCTTGTGAAGTAATGATAGCGTCGAAGAAAAACTTCATATTGTCGTTAGGTGCAAACTCAAACGTTGTTGCAAGGTTTGTAGTTTCATATTCAAAGTTTTCTAATTCCTGATTCAAGAATTGAATACCAAGAAAATCGAAATCTTGCGCTGCAGGTCTTTTTGTAACCTGATTCTCTATAACCGGGTCACCGTCACTGTTGTATCGAGTAACATCAGCATTTTTGTTTTCAACAAGGCTACCGTCGCGGTCAACACGAGGACGGAATGAAGTGGCTTCTTGTTTAGCATAGCTACCACTAATAACAAAACCGAATTTACCTGAGTCTAATTCCCAGTTATCACCATAAGCACCAGATACTCGTGGTTGAACGCCGTCGGTAGTTAAACTACTATCTTCACCTTGTACACGAAGTGAGCCTAATGTTTCAGATAACTCAAGAGGACGAATAGTACGTAAATTTACCGTACCACCCACTGAGCCTTCAGTGGTTTTAGCTTCAGGGGATTTAGTTATTTCAACACCAGCTATAATAGCAGCAGAAAGATCTTCGAAATTCATACCACTGCGACCAGCACCTGAACCTACTGTAGATGCGCCGTTAATTTCAACGCGGTTTGAATTACTACCACGGATTTGAACACCAGTACCAATACCAGCTGTTCTAGTAATTTGTACACCTGTTACGTTCTCAAGAACTTCTGCAAGGTTTTGATCAGGTAGTTTACCGATATCAGTTGCCATGATTATTTCGACTAGGTTAGCCGTATCACGTTTTTCTGCAAGTGCACTTGTCAGTGAGCTGCGCATGCCAGTCACTTGAATTACTTCAACTGATTTTTTAGCTTGTGCTTCAGTTTCTGCTTCTTGTGCAGCAACTGATGCTGCAAAAGTCAGCGAAGTAGCTGAAAGAACCGCTAAGGTTATTTTGGATAATTGTTGTCTCATAGATTTCCCCTGTGTAGTTTTTTTGAAAATTATTTTTGCAAACATCTCAAAAGCCACATCTTTAGTTTAATTAAAGTCGTCCCTAGAATTGCAAACTCCCTGAAAGTAAAAAATATCAAGTACTCAAAAAGAATTACCGTAGATAGTTACAATAAAAGTAGCAAAGGTCAATCTTTTGGTTATACAAAAAAGTTAACAAAACCCCTGTTTGGACTTACCAGTTGGTCTGTTTATTATTACCGCTTGGTTAGCTTGTAGTTTCTGTGTTATTTAAGTTTATGTATTTATTACTTTTTATATAACCATTAGGTTTATTGTAAATAGAGTATATATTTTTTTATAATATCTTTTTATTCCATTGTTATACGAGTTATTCTTGTTAATATACTTTATTAGTCTAAAAAAAAACCAAAGATGGTTTTTTGTTTAACCAACAAGATAAATTGGTTGACCAAATGGACATATACCAATAGTCTTTAATGATAAGTATTTAAGAAGAGTTAGAGATTCGTGCTTCAGCTCTTTGTTTTTAGGCATTGTAAGCGTAATGTTTTGTTGAGGTGGGTCTGTTGATATGTATCTCGCTGTCATTACGAGTTTATATGGAGACACTATTCATATAATTAAGCAAAAGTATTAACTCAATATAAAACGTACTAAAAGTAAAAAAATACAGCTTTTTTGTACTGATAGTTTGTAATAAATGAATATGTCCGTTTTATTCACTTTAACTCTAGGTAAATAATCACCATGAATAATATGAAAACTTTTTTTAAGTCCTTACTGCCTGGCATATTTTTGTTTGGTTTTACGGTTGGTACTGGCAGCGTTACAGCTATGGCTAAAGCAGGTGCAGATTATGGCATGTCACTGTTGTGGACTATCTTTATTTCTTGTGCGATTACTTACTTTTTAATTAACTTATTCGGTAGATTTACTTTAGTCACAGGCATGACAGCGTTACAGTCTTTTAAGAAGCACATTCACCCTGGCGTTGCTATATTCTTTATCGTCGCTCTTACAACGCAAATTTGCGGCAGCGTTATTGGTGTCATGGGAATATTAGCTGATGTTTGCTATGAGTGGTCAAAAAACTTTGTTGACGGTGGTATATCAGCGGTATATTTCGCATTATTCTTTATTGCCTTTGTTTATATTATTTTCCTAATTGGTAAGACAGAGGTATTTGAAAAAGTTTTGGCGATTTTTGTCGCTATAATGTCGGTATGCTTTTTAATAAATTTTGTAATTTTGATGCCACCTGCGATTGAAATATTAAATGGCATGGTACCCAATATTCCTGAAACTGGTGAAAATAAAAGTTCCTTTCTAGTTATTGCATCAATGGTAGGTACGACTGTTTTTTCAGGCTTGTTTATATTAAGAACCATCTTAGTGAAAGAGGCTGGCTGGACGATGGCCGATTTAAAAACTCAGAATAGAGACGCATTGTTTTCCGCCTTCCTTATGTTCATTGTAAGTACGTCAATCATGGCGGCTGCGGCAGGCTCTTTATTTGTAAAAGGCATTACTTTAACGAACGTTACACAAATGATTTATTTGCTAGAGCCTTTAGCGGGTGCAGCTGCTGTGGCCATATTTACTATAGGGCTTATAGCTGCAGGCGTATCTTCTCAGTTTCCTAATGTGGCACTACTACCATGGTTATTAGATGATTTTCACCAGCGTAAGCCCAATCTTAAACGTACCAGCTATCGTGTTATTGCCTTAGTCATTTCTTCATTGGGTTTAATTGTCCCTATTTTTAGCGTTAAGCCGATTGCCGTTATGGTGAGCTCACAAGCTTTTGGTGCATTATTACTGCCAGCAACTGTCGGTTGTATCTTTTATATTGGTAATAAGAAGTCACTCATGGGAACCTATAAATTTTCGACTGTTACCAATATTATACTTTCAATGATATTTGTCTTTGCCATAGTCATGAGTTACATGAGCTACAACGGCATTATCTCTACGTTACAAGCACTTTAGTGTGTAAATGGGCTGACCATTGAGCGTTAGCCACTTAGGTATAAATCTTCAGCACTTATTTTTATCTTCATCAATACGTGCATCAACAATTAATTTATGTAAAAAAATTTAATGGAATATGATCAATGAATAAAATAATTAAATTTAATGCTAATCGAGTATGGCGTACTTACCAAGGTGGTAAACTACTTGATACGATTGAAGGGAAAGCATCGCCACAAGATACAAGCTTTCCTGAAGACTGGATAGGTTCTACCGTTGAAGCACGTAACGTGGGACGTGAACATATCTCAGAAGGTTTAGCGATGGTAAATAACGAAGCGGGGCAGTCGATTGCTTTTCGTGATTTATTACAAGAAAATCAAGCCTATTTCTTAGGTAGTCATGACGATACTATGCGTACGCTAGACGATATTCCACTTGTTAAATATCTTGATAGTTCCACACGCTTGCATTTTCAAGCACACCCAACACGAGAGTTTGCTCAAGAACGGTTAGGTATGCCACGCGGTAAAACTGAAGCGTATGTCATCCTTGAAACGCGAAAAGATATCGCTGATCCATACATATATGCTGGGTTTCAGCGCTCGCCAAGTCGTGAACAATTAAAAACATGGATTGAAACTCAAGATATTGCTTCTATAGAGAGTTGTTTTGATCGCATTCCAGTCAAACCTGGTGACGTATTTTTATTACCAGGAGGTCGCCCTCACGCTTTAGGCGAGGGGATACTTATGCTAGAAATTATGGAGCCTTCGGATCTCGCTGTAAGATTTGAATTTGAGCGTTGTGGCTATGTGATCCCAGAACAAGCAAGGTTTATGGGCAGGGATATTGAAACCGCTTTAGACGTATTTAATTTCGATCCGGTTCCGCCTGAAAAAATAGATGCAGAGTTTCGTTGTACCCCTAAAATTCTTATTTCTGATGAGCAAAAAAATAGCCTTGAAGAGCTTATAGGTGCTGACGATACAACATGCTTTGTTGTTAAGCGTGCATCGGTTGCACAAAGCTTTAAACGCAAAGAGAACGGCTTTTTTTATGGCATTGTGACAGAGGGCTCAGGCACATTCATTATTAACGGTGAGGTTACCGAGCTTAAACGCTGGGATCGATTCTTCTGTCCAGCAGGTGTTACTGAATTTGAATATCAAACCGATTCAGGTATGTCTGTACTCGAATGTTACCCAGGTAACAGCTAAACGAACCCAACATGTATTACCTGCTTAACTGACCATTAGCGAATATGTATATCATGCTATTCGTTAATGGTTAACGGCAGTGCTTAACATTATTTACTGTAAACTTATCAATGTTAATGTTGTTATTATATCTACTTCGTAACCGATAATATTATTAACGTTAAATGATCAAAAGCATTTAGAAAATACCTTTACTGACTCACCTATATTCGATTGAACCTTCTACAACATTGATTACAATTGAAGTTATCCTACTTTATTACTCTGCCTGAGAAGGCTATCTCTATCTCTATGTTTATAAGTTATGCCTATATTTGTTTTACCCATTGCAATTAAAATTGGACTTACCAATATATGTTATGTAATATCCTACGTTAATACTTTTTATGTATTTAATGGGCTTCTGGCCTTTATATTGGTCAGGCCTGTTGCGGTTTTTTACAGAGATATGTGAAGTTTTATCGATAGCAGTTGAAATTAAAATAACGGTTAAAGTAAATTTAAGTGTTTATTAACCTTAATAAATCGAATAAATAACAAGCCGGCTTTTAACCTTACATTTACTTAAATCGTAGTGAGTTATGCATATAACGCTAGTGAAGTTTTACCTGCAATTCTGATATCACTAGGAAACGATATTATTAACTTTAGACCTTAATTGAGCGTCTGAAAAATTACAAAATCATCATGAATAATGATGTGGAGATACTATAATGCGTGAAGCTTGGCGATGGTTTGGTCCTAATGATCCCGTGTCTATTAATGATGTAAGGCAAACGGGTGCTACCGATATTGTTAGTGCTTTACATGCTATTCCTACTGGAGAAGTGTGGCCGTTAGATCAAATTCAGGCCTATAAAGCGTTAGTTGAACAAGGTAATAATGAACAATCTGAACTTGTTTGGTCTGTTGTTGAAAGTATACCTGTACATGAAGATATTAAGTTAGGTCGTGATAATAGTCAGCGCTATGTTGATGCTTGGATAGCATCAATGGAAAACTTAGCACAATGTGGTATTAAAACTATATGCTATAACTTTATGCCTGTGATCGACTGGACTCGAACTGATTTAAAATTTCAGTTACCTAACGGTGGCTTTGCGTTGAGATTTGATCAGCAAAAGTTTGCAGCGTTTGATTTGTACATATTAAAGCGAGAAAATGCAGAAGCCGATTATTCAATTGAAGAGTTAGAACAAGCTAAAACCGTGTTCTTAGCTATGTCTGAAGACGATAAAATATTATTAACCAATAATATTATTGCGGGTTTGCCAGGCAAAATGACTGACGCTTACAACATCGATAATTTTCGAAGTATGTTGGCTAATTATAAAGACATCACTAAAGACATTTTAAGAAAAAATTTATTCGCTTTTCTATCTCAAGTGTTACCTAAAGCAGAGCAGTTAGGTGTTAAATTAGCCATACACCCTGATGATCCACCAAGAGACATGTTGGGCTTACCTCGTATTATTTGTACATCTGAAGATTTAGATATTCTATTTTCTGCACTGCCAAGTTCAGCGAATGGCATTACATTATGTGCTGGCACCTATGGTAGCCGTCCAGATAACGATCTACCTGTTATGGCTAAGCAATATGGCGATCGTATTCATTTTGCTCATTTGCGCGGTGTCAGTAGAGATAAAGCTGAACAACGTTCGTTTTATGAAGCCGAACATTTATCAAGTGATGTTGATATGGTGGGAATAATTTCTGCATTATTAAGTGAAGAAAAGTCACGTGCTGAAAATAACAATAATAGCCCGATATTTATTAGACCTGATCATGGTCATCAGATCTTAGATGACATTAATAAGCCAGGAAACCCAGGTTACTCATGCATTGGGCGCTTGAAAGGCCTAGCTGAAATTAGAGGTGTTATTAAGGCGCTTAGTAGCATCGCTTAGTTAATATTTGCACTTTAGATGCCATAGCGCATTAAACAAATGAACATTAAAATCAAAGTAGTATTAACGCTACTTTGATTTTTTTTGTTTGAGATTTTTGAACCTAAGCTAGTTTATAACAAACACTGCCTACAACTTGTGTAACATACAAATGCTGATTGAATTTATAGCATTTCAATTATGAGCCAACATAACTAAATAGTTATAGGTTTTAGTCCCTTTATAAGTCATTACGTAAATGTATTTATATAAAAACGTTTATAGTGATAATTGAACATACTCGTCTTTGTAAAAAATTCTAAGCTCAACAATCATAAAAGTATTATCACTGTGTTTTTTCAGGATTATATTTAGTAGTAACTTTTTACAACAAAATAATAAAAAGTTATGTTGCTCTATAAAATCATTTGATATCAATAAATTAAAAGTATCGGTTGGTTGTTTTTTGTTTATGAAAAAAATAATTCAATAAAAAACTTGATACTGTACGACTATACAGTATACTTTGCTCAATTAAACGAATTAAGCACCTAAATCATTCTGGAGCAACAAATGAACGATAACAAAGAAAAAGCATTATCAGCTGCCTTAAGCCAAATAGAACGCCAATTTGGTAAAGGTTCAATTATGAAGTTAGGTGATAATCGCAGCATGGACGTTGAAACAATTTCAACGGGTTCATTAGGATTAGATATCGCACTAGGTGCTGGCGGTTTGCCGCTTGGACGTGTTGTAGAAATTTACGGTCCAGAATCAAGTGGTAAAACAACATTAACACTTGAAGTTATTGCTGAGGCACAACGTAATGGTAAAATTTGTGCTTTTGTTGATGCTGAGCATGCACTTGACCCTATCTATGCTGAAAAGCTTGGTGTTAATATTAATGAGTTATTAGTTTCTCAACCGGATACCGGTGAGCAAGCACTTGAAATATGTGACATGTTAACGCGATCTGGTGCGATTGACATTATCGTAGTTGACTCGGTTGCTGCGTTAACACCAAAAGCCGAAATTGAAGGCGATATGGGTGATTCACATATGGGTCTACAAGCACGTATGCTTTCACAAGCTATGCGTAAGCTTACTGGTAACTTGAAACAGTCAAATACCATGATTATTTTCATTAACCAAATTCGTATGAAAATTGGTGTTATGTTTGGTAGCCCAGAAACCACAACAGGTGGTAATGCATTAAAATTCTATGCCTCAGTTCGTTTAGACATACGCCGCATTGGCGCTGTTAAAAATGGTGATGAAATTGTTGGTAACGAAACGCGTGTTAAAGTGGTTAAAAACAAAATTGCTCCACCATTTAAACAAGTTGAATTTCAAATTTTATATGGCGAAGGTATTAACAGTTTAGGCGAGCTAGTGGACTTAGGCGTTAAAAATGAAATGGTTGAGAAAGCGGGTGCTTGGTATAGTTATAAAGGTGATAAAATTGGTCAAGGTAAAGCAAACGCAGCTAAATACCTAAAAGAGAACCCTAAAGTAGCAAAAGAAATTGATACACGTTTACGTGAGTTGCTGTTGCCGAAAACAAAACCTGCTGAAGCTGAAGAAAAGGTTGCAGCTGTAGCAAAATAAAAAATTAAGTAATACTCGATTAAAAAGCCACTGTAAAGTGGCTTTTTGGGTTATAAGTTCGGGATAACTTTTTGCAATACCTTGATCCTAATTGGTTTATAGGGCAATTTAAATATTTAAAATATGACCATATAATAAGGACGCTAATATCTATATTACCAATAATTAGTTGATTTACTGAGTGAAATTGGATTTATAGTGAGTGAGGCGAGCATCGTAAGCTATAGAGTTTTGGGATAGACGAGTAAATTTAATCTATAGAAAACAATAATGTGAGTATTATCTGTTAAGTTTGTTTAGCTGAGAGTGATAATATTTAGCAGCTTTAATTTAGCTGTCATAATGACTCATAAAACCAATTGATAAGAATGGTAAAAAATAAGGTTATTACCAATAGCTATTGATTGGTTGACACTTATTATTGTTTTGGTTAGTATCTAAATGTTCCTTATTGTTTCTAGTGTATTTAAACAATAAGCTTGTATAACTACAGTCATGCCGTATGTATTTATACCAAAATTATTACTGGGTTGAATTTAATATTAGTCTGTTGATTTAAATATCAAAGATTAACTTAAGGCTTGATTGATTTAGCCTGATTTACTCAAAAAATTAGCATGCCGCCTAGATATAAGGTGAGTAATGTTCGCACTTAGATAAACAAATACTAATATTTTAGGAGTTAGATATGACAAAACCTACTATAGGTTTCATCGGCCTTGGTCTTATGGGCGGCAACATGGTTGAAAACCTACAAACTCGTGGTTTTCAAGTAAACGTAATGGATCTTAATAAAGATGCTGTTGCAAAAGTTATAGCTCGTGGTAATGCTACTGAAGTTAAATCAGGTAAAGAATTAGCAGAGAAAAGTGACATCGTTATGCTTGCGCTAACTACTTCTAAAGTAGTTGAGTTAGTTGTATATGCTGAAGATGGTATTTTAGCGGGTATGAGTGAAGGCAAAACACTCGTTGATTTTGGTACTTCTATTCCAGATTCAACTCGTAAAATTGGTGCTGATCTTGCGAAAAAAGGTGCTGGCATGATTGATGCCCCACTGGGTCGTACTCCTGCTCATGCTAAAGATGGTTTACTTAACATTATGGCCGCTGGTGATATAGAAACTTTTAATAAAGTTAAACCAGTTTTAGAGCAACAAGGCGAAAACGTATTTTACCTAGGCGCTTTAGGTGCAGGTCATACAACTAAGCTAATTAACAACTTCATTGGTATGACGACTGTTACTGCTATGTCACAAGCTTTCGCAGTAGCTAAAGCTGCAGGTGTTGATGGACAGCAGTTATTTGACATTATGTCTGCAGGACCATCTAACTCACCATTTATGCAGTTTACAAAGTTTTATGCTGTAGACGGTGAAGAAAAATTAGGTTTCTCTGTTGCGAATGCAAACAAAGATCTTGGTTATTTCAATCAAATGGTTTCAGATTTAGGTGGCGAGTCATTAATCGCTCAAGGTACTTCTGCTAACCTTCAAGCTGCTGTTGATGCTGGTCTTGGCCAAAGCGATGTGCCAGTTATATTTGATTACTTTAATACTAAACTAGCTAAGTAATTAGAAATAATTAAATACTAAAGTGCTTTAATAGGCTTTTTAGTATTCTAAAAATACCAAAGATCTTTAATCGGGTCTTTGGTATTTTTTTAATTAAAATACGCATATTGCGAGATAACGTTGATATAACTTGAGGTTGTTTTGATGTGATAGTGATGATGAAAAGCGTTAAGTATCTGCGGTAATTACTGTTAGTTAGTTAGTTAGTTAGTTAGTTAGTTAGTTAGTTAGTTAGTTAGTTAGTTAGTTAGTTAGTTAGTTAGTTAGGTAGTTAATTAATTAGTTAGATAAACAAAAGGCCTCTTATAAAGAGGCCTTTTGTTTTGTAAAGCGTTAGCTCTTACTGATTAAATTTCGGTAGAGGTAGGAATCGAATAAAGCCCACGTTTTTCGCTGTTTTTTTGTTTTATTTCTTCTAGGGCTCTTAACTCTACGGCGTCAAATAAGGCATTAATTAAACGATTAAAATGGCCATGCATAGCAAACCTTGCCTGCGTCGAGTCACCTGATTTCAGCGCTTGATAGATTGCTGTATGTTCAGCTAAAGTTTTTGAATTATCTTTACTACAAACACTGTCATAGTCTTTAATAATTTCAGGTGTTGAAGAACGTAACTTCCAGAGGTTTTGTACTGATAAAATCATTGCGCTATTGCGAGTAGCGTTAGCAATAATTTGATGGAATTCTTTATCAGCCGCTGCAATAAATTGGCCTTTTTCCATATCAACTAAGGTTTGGTGTAAGCGATTAAGTTCGTCTTCAGTAATGGTAGTCGCAGCAATTGCAGCTACTTCACCTTCAATTAATGCTCTTGCTTGAGTAACTTCAAATGCATTTACTTGCTTGTGTGAGCCATTTAATTGGTTAACCGGCTTTAAAACGTAAACGCCTGAGCCAGTTTTTACTTCAATTTTTTCACGAACTTCTAACGCAATTATAGCTTCACGAATAGTAGGTCTACTCACTTTAAAGGTTTCTGCTAATTCTCTTTCTGGTGGTAAGCGACTTCCAGGGGAGTATATACCAGAATCTATTAAAGCTTCTATTTTGTCTACAATACCCCAAAACAGCCTGCGGTTGCTGCCCATATTCTTTTCCTTAGCTAACTTCATTAAAGTAAAAACATATATCATTCATGATATCGTTTTCTCTCGCTTATGGCAAAACTAAAAAGCGGTGGTTTTTTAGTTATATACCATTTTGGTCTAGAGGTAAATATAATTTAGGTAACCATTTCTTGCAATAAACTTTATTTTTATTATTACCAATTGTTGTTTATCTGGTAATGTGATTTGGTTGACAATCGCTAGTGATATCAGTTAAATTAAATCGATTGTTATTTAGAAGTATTGCGTGACCTATTTTTTTGCATGGAAAATGGTGCTTAACAGCCGATTTATGCTTAATGTGGTAAGCCACTTATTTAGGAAAGCTCAGTTTAATTAATAAAATATGTTGGCGGGATTTAACATTTATCGATAAATCGTCAAATTTTACACTTTAATTTTATAGGTCATTTTATGCAACAAACAAAATTATCATCCTACTTACTGTGCTGTTTCACTATAGCATTATGCTTAGCATTATCAGCAAGCCCATTGGTTGCTAAAGAATGGTTGGTTGATAGCCAAACCGCATATAAAAAGGCGCTTAAAAAAGTTAAAGCGGGTGACAACATTGTATTAGCCAATGGTACTTATAATAATTTTGAAATTTTGTTTGAAGGTAAGGGCACAAAAGAACAGCCTATTACGTTAAAAGCTGAAACTAAAGGTAAGGTTTTTTTGACGGGCCAATCTAACTTGCGTTTAGCAGGGAAACATTTAGTTGTTTCAGGTCTTGTATTTAAAGATGGCTTTACACCAAGTAGCGCTGTTGTTGCTTTTAGAAGTAATAAAGACAATTTAGCCTTTCATTCACGTGTGACAGAAGTGGTTATTGATAACTTCACTAATCCCGATAAGCGAGAGTCTGATTACTGGGTTGCTATTTATGGCCAATATAATCGTCTAGATCACAATTACCTTTCGGGTAAACGAAATAAAGGTGTCACTGTAGCCGTTCGTCTTAATACCAAAGAGAGTCAAGAAAATCATCATCAAATAGATCACAATTATTTTGGTCCACGTCCAATCCTAGGCTCTAATGGTGGAGAAACACTGCGTATTGGCACGAGCCATTACTCTTTATCAAACTCTTTCACTGTGGTTGAAAATAATTACTTCGACCGTTGTGACGGTGAAGTTGAAATTATTTCAGTTAAGTCAGGTAAAAATGAAATTCGTAACAATGTTTTCTTTGAATCAAGAGGAACACTTACTTTGCGCCACGGTAATGGCAACTTAATCGAAGAAAATGTTTTTATTGGTAATGGTGTTGATCATACTGGTGGTATTCGTGTTATTAACAAAGACCAAATTATTCGTAACAATTACCTAGAAGGTTTAACAGGTTATCGATTTGGTAGTGGCTTCACCGTAATGAATGGTGTGCCTAACTCATCCATTAACCGTTATCATCAAGTTGAAAACGCATTAATCGAAAACAATACTTTAGTAAATGTAAAACATATTCAACTTGCCGCTGGTAGTGATGCAGAAAGAAGTGCGGTACCTATTAATTCAACGATTAAAAATAATTTAATTATTAATGAAGATGGTCAACAACCATTTACTTTATTTGATGATGTTAGTGGTATTAAGTTTAAAGGTAATGTGGCGAATACGTCTGCGTTGGAGTCGCTTGCATCAGGCATTGAAAAGCAAAATGTTGAACTTAAGAGAGCTGAAAACGGCTTACTATACCCAGTATCTTCAAAATTTGCTGATAAAGGAGCTAAAAAGAATTTAACTCCGACTTTAAAGTCAGCAACAGGTCCAAGCTGGTATTCAAAAGTTGATAGCTTAGTGGCTTTTGAATCAGGTAAAACTATCCAAGTTAAAGCCGAAGATGATGCTTTATTCGATGCGGTAGTTGCAGCAAATGACGGCGATATCCTTATATTGGCTGATGGCGAATATGAAGCCAGAAAAATGATCGATATTAATAAAACGCTAACGATTAAAGCGCAACATAAAGGTAAAGCGGTTATAACTTTTCAACGCTCTACTTTATTTCAAATTTCTGATGGCGGTAGCTTAACGCTCGATGGTTTAGCTATAACAGGTAACAGCAGTCCTGATGCATCAGGTAACACATTAGTACGCTCTCAAAAATGGGGCATGGTTGAGAATTATCGTTTTGTTATGCGTAATAGCTCGGTAAGTGCACTTGATATTAATCATTCTTTTCATTTCTTTGATGCTGGTAATGGTTCGTTTGCCGACTATATTGAATTAACCAATAATCATTTTACAAATATTACCGGTGATTTCCTGCGCTTAAATAAAGAGATTGAAGATTTAGGCATTTATAACGCTGAATATGTCATTCTTAAAAATAATATTTTTGATAATGTGCAAGGGACCTTAGTTAACTTATATCGTGGTGGTACTGATGAAAGTACGTTTGGGCCACATTTAGCTATGTTTGATAATACGATTATAAATAGTAGTAACGGCAAACGTAACAAAACATCGTCAAGCTTATATTTACATGGTGTGCAAGTTACTAATGTTGAAAGTAATACCTTTAACAACACAGCTGATATTGTCATTGAACATACAGTGGGTGAACCCATCACTGCAGTTAAAAATAATATTTTAAATAAAACAGCATCACCGAGCGTAAAAGAGTTGCATGCCAAAGGCCCGCACACTGCTGTGCTATCAAACAATAAACAAACGAATTAAGAGCTGCTATGAAATTTTTTAATCAAACGCCACATTCTTTATCAAGATTGCATGGCTTAAATGGTAGCTTGATAGCTGTAGTTATGATGGTCATGACTTTAATCGCAAGTACCAGTACTTTTGCTAGAACTAGCCCTAACCTTGTTATTACACCTGCTGATGTAAAAGACATGCGTGGTGCGATTAAACAAGATGGTCAATTTACCAAAGCTTTTGCTGCACGTAAGTCATCTGTTGATAAACAAATGGCGCAAGTGATAACCGTACCTTTACCAAAAGATGGCGGCGGTGGTTATACGCATGAACGTCATAAGAAAAACTATAAATTAATGTATGACGCTGGTGTTGTTTATCAATTAACACAAGATGAAAAATATGCTCGCTATGTTCGTGATATGTTACTTGAGTATGCCCAGCTTTATCCTACATTGCCTTTGCATCCGCAAAGAAAAATGGGTAAACAAAACCCTGGTAAGCTATTTTGGCAAAGTTTAAATGAAGCCGTTTGGTTAGTGTATACCAGCCAAGCCTACGACTTAATTTTAAGCTCATTATCTAGCACTGAAAAAACACAGATAGAAAATGGTTTATTTCGTCCAGTAGTAAAGTTTTTATCAGTAGATTCACCTGAAACATTTAATAAAGTACATAACCATGGCACCTGGACAACAGCAGCTGTTGGTATGACAGGTTACGTTCTTGGTGAGCAAGAGTGGGTTGAACAAGCGCTTTATGGTTTAGATAAATCAGGTACAGGTGGTTTTTTAAGACAACTTGATGAACTGTTCTCACCACAAGGTTATTACAACGAGGGTCCTTATTATCAACGTTATGCGCTAATGCCATTCGTTACCTTCGCGAAAGCAATTCATTCGAACCAGCCGGAACGTAAAATTTTTGAATATCGTGATGGCATAGTATTGAAGGCGATTGATACCACAATACAGTTAAGTTACAACATGCTTTTCTTCCCTATTAACGATGCAATAAAAAGTAAAGGTATTGATACTATCGAGTTAGTTAATGGTGTCACTATTGCTTATGGATTAACTCAAGATTCATCGCTACTTGATATTGCCCGTCAACAAGACCAAGTTATTTTAACGGGTGACGGATTAAAAGTAGCGAACGCGCTAGATAAAAATCTAGACACACCTTATAAATTTAAGTCAGTGGCTTTCGGTGACGGTAATGACGGCAAACAAGGTGCACTGGTTGTTATGCGTCAAAATGTTGGTGGCGAGCAAGCGGTATTATTTAAACCTGCCGCGCAAGGTTTAGGCCATGGACATTTTGATAAGCTAACTTGGCAGTTTTACGATAAAGGTGCTGAAATAGTTTCAGACTATGGCGCTGCTCGTTTCTTAAATGTTGAGGCAAAGTTTGGTGGTCGTTATTTACCAGAAAACAAAACATGGGCAAAACAAACGATTGCACATAACACCGTTGTTGTAGATGAAAAAACTCATTTCAATGCCAGTGTGAAAAAAGGTAATGCCAATCACCCTGAGTTATTGTTCTTTGCAAAAAATGATGACGTTACTATCAGTTCAGCACGTATTAATAGCACCTATGAAGGTGTATCTCTAAAACGTACGATGGCATTAATTAATTTACCTATGCTTAACAGTAAAGATGCTGAACAGTCATTGGTGGTTGATATTTTTGATGTTAACTCTAACGAAGAACATCAGTACGATTTACCTGTTCACTACAAAGGTCACTTAATTAGCACAAACTTTGAGTTAGCGACTAACTTAACCAGTTTACCTGTACTTGGAAAAGACAATGGCTATCAACATTTATGGTTGAAAGCACAAGCTCAACCGAATGCCGGCTTATCACAAATAACATGGTTAAATGATAACGGTAGGTTCTACACAAGCTCAACGATTATGGATGGCGATGCTTCAATCATCTTTACTCAAATTGGTGCTAACGATCCGCTGTTTAATTTACGTAATGAAAATGCCTTTATTAATCGTAAAGCAAAAGCTAGCAACCATACTTTTGTTAGCGTATTAGAACCTCATGGTGAATATAACCCGTCAAAAGAATTTACCGTATCAGCAGTAAGTAAAGTACAACAGTTATCACATAAAAAAATTAATAATATAGATTTAGTGGAAATTATTCTTAGTGGCAATAAACATTATTTATTAGCGTTTAATGCAACAGATAAAATCAAAAATAATCAACTAAACACATTTTCATTTAATGGCTCTAAATATCAATTTGATGGCCGTTTTAAATTGTTCAACATTAAAGAATAGGGGTTAGTCATGAGTCAGAGTGCACATTTTACATTAGGTAATGAAGAAAAAATTGAAGACATAGGCGGCGGATTAAAGCGTCAAATGTTAGGTTACAACCATGAGTTGATGGCCGTTAAAATTTGGTTTGAAAAAGGTGCTATTGGATACAATCATGCACACAGACATTCACAAGTTACTTATGTGGTTGAAGGTGAGTTTCACTTTAATATTGATGGCGTAACCACAATTTTAAAAGCAGGTGATAGTTGCTTTATGCCTCCTCATGCCGACCATGGTGCTACCTGTCCTACTGGTGGTATTTTAATTGATACATTTAGCCCTGCACGTGAAGATTTTGTTGAAGAAGGTGCTTTTGACCATATTCATAATAAGGAAACTAGCGCATGAAAATGAAAAATTTGCGCTGGTGGGTTATTGCCCTTATTGCGTTAGCTACTGTTATTAATTACATTGACCGTTCCGCTCTGAGCGTACTGTGGCCTGATATTGTTGAAGATCTTTTTCCAGATGAATCAGCTTTAGAGCGTAAGCAAATATATGCGAATATTTCTATCGTATTTATCTTGTCGTATGCTTTTGGTCAAGCCATCTTTGGTAAGATATTTGACTGGATAGGCACACGTCTAGGTTTTGTGTTGTCTATCGGTGTTTGGTCACTGGCTACAGCGGCTCATGCTTTTGCACAAGGTGTACTTAGTTTTAGTATCTTCCGCGCTATTTTAGGTGTTGCAGAGGCTGGTAACTGGCCTGGCGCAGCTAAGAGTAATGCTGACTGGTTCCCAACTAAAGAACGTGCTTTAGCGCAAGGTATTTTTAACTCAGGTGCGGCTATTGGCGGCATTATCGCTATTCCATTAATTGCATACTTAACCGTATACTTTAACTGGCAGATGGTCTTTATTGTTATCGGTTTAGTTGGTTTACTATGGCTAATTCCTTGGATCATATTGGTTAAAGCTCCGCCTAAGTCTCACCCTTGGATCACGGATGAAGAACGCGAATATATTTTAACCGGTCAACGTAATCCTGATGCTGATTGTACTTTAGACGAAAAAGAATATAACCCTTCGACTAAAGAATTACTTTCTCGTAAAGAAAGCTGGGGGGTCATTATTGCCTCTGCTGCGATTGACCCTATTTGGTGGTTATTTGTCTTTTGGATCCCTATTTATTTAAATGAAGTTTATGGGATGGATGTTAAGTCTATTGGTATTTACGGTTGGGTTCCTTATGTTGGTGCTATGTTTGGCGCTTGGTTTGGCGGCTTACTTGCTCAAAACCGTATTAAAGCAGGTTGGAACACCGATAAAACGCGTAAGCTGACTATTACCTTAGGTTGTTTGATCATGTTACCTGCATTATTAGCTATGGCTAACCCGGGTGGACCAACGACTGCTGTAATTATCATGGCCGTTATTCTATTTGGTTTCCAAACCGCTATTGGTAATGTTCAAACCCTACCAAGTGATTTATTTGGTAAAAAAGCTGTGGGTACCTTAGCTGGTTTTTCTGGTATGGCAGCGAAATTTGGCGCGCTAGGATTAACGGCATTAGTGCCTATTTTGACTGCTGACGGTAATTATACTCCGGCATTTGTTATTGGTGCGTCTTTAGCTGTAATTGCAATAGCTGCTATTTGGATATTAATTCCAAAAGTTGAGCCATTGAAAGCTAAAAGCTAGAAGCGATAAGCATAAATTCTCGGGATTCTAATGCCGAGAATTTTATTATTTTTAAGTAAAGTTATTAAGGTTTTGTAAATGAAAAACATTTTTTTATTCGGTGAATGTATGATTGAATTGATGGCCGCTTCTAAAGAGCAGCCAGCTAACACAATGAAGCAATCGTTTGCTGGAGATGTTTTTAACACTGCAGTTTATCTAAAACGTACTTTTGCTGATTTGAAAGTACATTTGGTTACCGCTGTAGGTAAAGATCAATTCAGCCTTGATATGATCCAATATTTTGAAAGTGAAAACATTGGTACCGATTTTGTGTACCAATCAGAAACTAAAATTCCCGGTTTATATTCTATTCAACTTGATGACGAAGGTGAGCGTAGCTTCACTTATTGGCGTGAAAATTCTGCTGCTCGTCAAGTTATGCAACATATAACGAATGATGCTATTAGTCGATTATCTATCGGTGATATGTTTTTCTTTTCGGGAATCTCTTTAGCAGTACTTGAGCCGTCGGCGCGAGCTTCTTTCTGGTCTTTAATTGATAAACTAAAAGCTGCAGGGGTAAAAATAGTATTTGATCCTAACTATCGTCCTCGTTTATGGAGCAGCCCTGAAGAAGCACAAGATCAATTCGAATTAGCATTACAAAAATCTGATTTGTCACTACCTGGTGTTGATGACTTTGAACAGTTGTTTGGTATGAAAACAGCTGAAGAAGTTAATGAATATTGTCAACAATTTGGTTTAAATGAATTGGTCATCAAAAACGGTGAACAGGGTATTTTAGTGGTTGTTAATGGTGAGGTTACTCACTTCTCAATTACCCCGGTTAAGAACGTTGTTGATACAACGTCAGCGGGTGATTCATTTAATGGTGTTTATCTTGGTGCGCGCATTGAAGGGCACTCGGTTGCTGAGTCAATCGCTTCAGCTTCTAAGGCCGCAGGTTTTGTTATACAGCACAAAGGTGCAATTGTAGATAAAGACGCTTATCAAGAGTTTATGGCGAATTAGTTATTAAATCTTATTGGCCAGTATTTTTTCGTTTAGTTTAACTATTTTATAAAATTGTTCAAAAGGAACACTCATGACATTATTCTCTACTTTAATGGGAAAGCAAAAGTTGCTCCCTATTATACAGGCAGACTCAGTTAATCAAGGATTAGAAATAGCGAAGGCTATGTCTGCTGCCGGTATTGGCTTAGTAGAAGTTGTATTAAGAACAGAAGCATCACTTGATGTGATTAAAGCTATTAAGCAAGAGCTTCCAGCCTTAAAAGTTGGCGCGGGTACTATTATAGATGCTGATATTTTAAAACAAGCAATTGATGCCGGTAGTGATTTTATTATTACGCCTACCATTACAAATAGCCTGTTAACACATTTAGCAAAATGTACCGTTCCCGTGCTTCCAGGTGTATCTAATACTTCTGATATTCTGTTAGCTAAAGAGTTTGGTTATAGTGAAGTGAAGTTATTTCCTGCTTCGTTGTCTGGTGGCGCTCCTTTTTTGAAGGCGATGGGATCAGTTTTTAAAGATATTTCGTTTTGTCCTACAGGCGGAATTAACCAAGCCAATCAACATGAATTTTTAGCGTTGAATAATGTTTTTGCGGTTGGTGGTACTTGGATCGCTAATCCAGAATGGGTTGCTAATGAACAATGGTCTAAAATTACTGACGCATGCAAAGCGGCGTTAAATAATTAATAAAGCCTCTATTATTGATGATTAATCTAAGCCAGTGAACTCTATTGTGTTCATTGGCTTTTTTGTTTCTAACCTGAAGATTTGTGAGTGAATTTCAATAGGCACTAACGTGTTCTTAGTGACTTATATAGCGTTGATAACCCACTTTTTATTATCCCATACCCGAATGTATTTACGTTAAATAACAAATATCTCGCCAAATTTATCTATCAAAGCATTCAATTCAATTTTTCTTATTGCCCTAACAATAATTATGAATAGTCGAAGCAGTAAACTTCATCAAGTTTTAGCGTTTATATGGTGTTGATAATCATCAATTTAGGCATTATTTAATTGCTTTTCTACGGTTTATAAGTTTGAATGAAGTAATAATAATATTTATAAAAAGGATGGTCGAGTGAAGAACGTTTTATTAGTTACTTTCTTGTTGTTATTCACCAGTAACGCTATTGATGCGAAAACGTTTCGAGACAACAGTGCCTATGTTGAATTAAGACAAAAAATTAAAGAGAATGATGCTAACAGTGCATGGCAACTGGCAACCAACCTTGAAGATGAACACTTAGGTGATGTCGACTTTGATTTTCTTTATGGTCTTACCGCGCTTCAAGTAAAAGAGAATGAGCGTGCGGTGTATGCTTTTGAACGTGTCGTTGCTAATAAACCGCAGTGGTTAGATGCACAGCTTTATCTCGCTCGTACTTATCATCTGATGAAAAATTATCATGCTTCCAATGATATTACTCAATCGTTAATTAATATCGATGCCATATCTCCTAAACTTAAAGCGTCAGCCGAGAACTTAAACCGTCAGTCACACGCAGCGCTAAATAAGCAATCATTATTCATTCAGCAATCTGTTAATGTCAGTTTGGGCTATGACTCCAATATAAATGCCGGTACTAGCGAAGATAATATTTATTTACCGTTTTTAGATCAAGAAATCATCCTATCGGAAAATAGTAAAGAGAACAGTGATAGTTATCTGGGACTTGGTTATCAGTTAATAGGTAGCAAGGCGTTAACGCAATCATCTAAATTAACTTTTTTTGGTAGCGGTAAATTACATAATTTTAATAATGACTCAGAATTCAACCGATTTACGCTACGAACTAACATGCAATATCATAAAGATTTTGAAGCCTTTAGTACTAATGTTGGTGTTAGGGCAGTACCTCTTTGGTTGGATGGTGAATATTACCGTACACAATATGGTGCCACGTTAGGTTTAAGTAAGACTATTGATCAACAATGGATGGTTTCAACACAGGCTTTTGTTGGACAATCTAAAAATGACATTAATAAACTTTTAAACACCGATGATGCTTCAATTCAAATATCTACTCAGTATCTAATGCAAAAATGGCGACATGTTATCTCACTAATCTACTCTCAAGAAGAGAGTGAATTTGTCGAAAGTCAGCATAACAGTAAAGATACCAACACCATTAATTACATGGTTAACTTTGCTATTAATCAACAATGGCTAGCAACGGCTAATATTAGTTATCAACACCAAGCTTATCAGTATGATCATCCTTTCTTCTTAGAAAAGCAGAAGGATGACCTGTGGTTGTTTAGTTCGTCAATTCAATATAAAGATTCTGCGAATTGGACATATCAATTAAGTGCTAATATGCAAGACAAAGACAGTAATCTTGCACTTTTTTCATATCAACGCGCTGAGATTAATTTATCTGCTCGTATGAGCTTCTAGGGGTAAACGATGAACAAATTAAAGTATCTAACCAGCAGCAAAGTATTTAGCACTCGTTTATTATGCACTATTTTTATTTGTGTCTTGGGTTCTCAAAATACCGTTTTAGCAAGTGATGTAGCGGGTAAAACCATTTTAGCTAAGGGCACCGTAGAGTCGTTTGATTTAAACAGTAATGAAACGCGCAAACTTAAGCGTCGCTCGCAAATATTCAGTGCTGATAAAATTATTACTGGCAATAAAAGTAAAGCTCAGTTCAGCATGTCTGATGGTGGTTTAATTACCTTAAAAGAAAATACAGAAATTTTAATCACCAATTATAAATATAACCCAGAAGCAGGTGAGGCCTCGGCAACTCTCGAAGTTGTTAACGGTGGTTTTCGCTCAATCAGTGGCCTCATTAAAAAGTCTGGTGGTGATTATCAAGTTAAAACGCCGGTAGGAAGTATTGGTATTCGTGGTACTCACTTTGCTGTTGAAGTGGTTGGAGAAGAAACTTTTTTAGCTGTATACAGCGGCAATATTGATGTTGAATTAAACGATCAAAGTATTTTATCACTTGGTAGCTCAGAAGATTTCGCATTTGCCTCTGTTAACGCTCAAGGTCAAATTACACGTATGACTCAAGCCCCTGCTGCCATTTCTTTAGGCTTTTCAGATGTTTCACCTGATGCTACAGATGAAGAAAACGATACAAATGAATCACTCCAAACAGCCATTGCAGACTCAGGTGTAAGCCCTGTCGATTCCGATACACTTGATAATGAAAACCTTACTGACAGCGATGTTTATAATGAATCTGAATGGCTAGGAATTAATGGTTCATCTGTCGCAGAGTTGTTAGCAGAGCGCACAGGTACTATTGATTATAACAATGTAACCCAAAGTACGGTGATATCGAGCGCAGGTCCAATAAGTGATTTTTCTATGAACATGACCATAGATTTTGATAATGCTTCTGTACCGGGTGGCTCGTTAAGTTTTACAGACAGCCAAGGTGAATGGTTTGCGGCTTACTCAGGTTTGATAAATATCGACCAACTTGATTTAGGCATTAATTTCGCTTCACACGGTGATAATAAAGCGGAAGGTATTATATTTGCTGCTTTTACCAACGGTTTAGATGAAATTATTGGTGGTTTTAACTTACAAGAAATTAATAACCCATCAGTAAATGCTGACGGCTCATTTAATATTCGCCCATAAACATTAGGATTATAAAAATGTATATTAATAGATGTATATATATTATTACTTTATTGGGCATTACAGCTTGTGGTGGCGGTGAGTCAGCACCTGCAAAAGAAACTATTGATTCCGTCCCTGTCATAAGTTTACCACAACCCTCTAATACTCAAACGTTTGATTTAACAGGAAAGTCAGGTATAGCGCTAGCTGTACCCAAAAAAGTTGCAGGTACGCAAAGCGAAAGTAACAGCACGGTTAGTACTAGCTTTTCAAATGCTATAGGCACACTCAGACTTGCAAGCTCAACGAGTAATGTTGAAGGTAATTTAACTTTTGGGATAACAGCATCAGATACTGATGTAATGAATAAAGTATCGCTATATTTGCCGAATGCTGCTCGTAGCTTTGTTTTATGTTCGAATAATTGTACTCCAGATTTTCAAGCAACAATCACAGGTTTTAACCCACAATTTGCCAATGAAGTCGCCGGTTCATTACGTATAGAACTTATCGTAGAAGACAATTTAGGCAATAGTGCAGTAGTCGATGCGCTTAGTGTTAACTGGCAACCGATTCAAATTTCAGCGATTAGTGCAAGTCGAGAAAATGGAACTGTTACCGTTTCTTGGTCAGGTAACTCAGCGCTTGAACGTTATAATTTATATGCAGCTACTGAAGTTGGAATAACTTCTGAAAATGCGATTGAACTTGAAAACGGTATCCAACAACTCGCCATTAATGGCACAACGGCACAATTTACGGATGTGGATGAAAGCAAGAATTATCATTTGCTTGTTACTGGTATCGATAATGGTGGTGAAAGTGGGAAGTCAGTGCCTTATAGCCTAGCTAAACTTGGCGGTGTGACTAACTTGCCTCCTGTGGCAAATAATGACAATTATCAAGTTAATGAAGACGAACCCCTAACTGTTAATGTTCTGGATAATGACTTTGATCCGGAAGGCTTAGCATTAATAATCGACAGTATTTTATTACCGCCTTTTAATGGCACATTAACGCAAGATGACGCCGGTAACTTTACCTATGTACCGAGGTTAAATTTCCATGGTAGTGATAGTGCCAGTTACCGAGTTATCGATGCTGAAGGTGCAACGGCAGAAGCCACTGTTTTTTTTGAAGTGTTATCTGTTAATGACAACCCTATTGCTGTAGATGATACCTATGGCGTTGATGTAAATGGCAACATTGTTGCCGATAACACCAATTTATTAAACAACGATTCAGATATAGATGGTGATGATTTAACTGTATCAACTACACCTATTACGCCTGCACAGTTTGGTACTGTATCAATCAATGCGGATGGCAGTTTTTCTTATCAATCTTCTGGTGTTTTAACTGAAAATGACCAGTTTGTTTATCAAGTTACCGATGGTCAAGGTGGCACAGCTACCGCAACCGTGACTATATTACCTAACGGTAATGTTTTACCACCTATCGCGCTGAATGATGATTATATCGTCAATGAGGACAACACACTGGTGATAACCTCAGTTAGTTTAGGTGTTTTAGCTAATGATAGTGATCCGAATGATTTACCATTTGAATTACAAGAAACGCTACTTATTCAGCCACAACACGGACAATTAAATTTAGCACTAGATGGCACATTTACTTATATCCCTAATAGTAACTTTTTTGGTGTTGATCAATTTCAATACCAAATAAGAAATTCGGCTGATTTAGTTGCACAGGCTTTTGTCACAATAAAGGTTAATCCTACCGCCGATATACCGGTCGCCTTAGATGATAATTATCAAACTCAAGAAGATATTCAGTTGAATGTTGACAGTTCAAATGGCTTATTAATTAATGATGTAAATTTTGACGACTCAAATTTAACTGTCAACACAACCCCTGTAAGTGCTCCGCAAAATGGTAGTTTAGTGTTAGCTGCTGATGGCGGTTTTAGTTACTTACCCAACACTGACTTTAATGGGGTTGATAGTTTTACTTATCAGGTGATCAGTGGCACAGGGCTGACCAATACTGCTAATGTTAATATCTCGGTAATACCTTTAAATGATGCCCCTGTAGCGGTTAATGACATAGCTACAACGAATGAAGATACTCAAATCACCGTTGATGTTTTGGCAAACGATATTGATACAGAAAGCGATGTGCTTGCTATCATTTCAGTCAACTTAGAAAATGGCACAGCAGCGATTGTAAATGGCAAACTTGATATCACGCCAGCGCTAAACTTTTTTGGTGACATTACGGTCACCTATACCATAACTGATAGCATTAATGCGCCTAGTTCAGGCACACTCATGCTAACTGTTTTACCTATAAATGATGCACCAATAGCTGTTGATGACAGATATAGTCTAGGTGAAGATGCTGTGCTAAGGGTTTTAGCTAGTAGTGATAACCACTTGTTAAGTAACGATAGTGATATTGAGGGTGATACATTAACGGTTAATACCACTCCAGTAGTCAATGTTAATACCAATAACTTTACCGTAAATACTAAGGCATTGTCGGACGTTACTAATGGTAGTTTAACGCTTAATAGTGATGGTTCGTTTACTTATATTCCTAATCTGAATTTCAATGGCATCGATAGCTTTACTTACCAAATAACAGACGGTAATGGTGGCACAGCACAAGCGAGTGTTACATTAGCCGTTGCTGCACTGAATGATGTACCTGAAATAATAGTAAATAAAATATTCACGATACTTGAAGATGCAAATTTAACTAAGTTAGTGGGTGATATCGATAATTTACTGAGTGGTGCGAGTGATGCAGACGGAGACAGTTTATCAATCAATACAACTCCCGCTTTAAATGTTAATAATGGCAGCTTAACCCTAAGCGCCAATGGTGCTTTTAGTTATATCCCAAGCCTCAACTTTAATGGCACAGACAGTTTTACCTATGAAGTTTTAGATGGCAATGGTGGTAAGGCGCAAGGTAATGTTACGTTAACCGTTAGTGCAGTTAACGACCTTCCTATAGCCGTTTCAGATGCCTTCAGTATTAACGAAGATATTGTGTTGAGTATCTTAGCCACAGATGCCAATAACATATTAAATAATGATAGCGATGCTGATAGCGATACCTTAACGGTTTCTCTAGTGTCAGGGACGAGTAACGGCACGTTATCATTAAATAGTGATGGCGCTTTTAATTACACGCCTAATCTTAATTTTAATAGCACGGACAGCTTTATTTATCAGATAAGCGACGGTAATGGTGGCACGGCACAAGCAAGTGTTACCTTAACGGTTAATGCGGTTAATGATTTGCCTGTTGCTCTGGATGATAGTTATAGTTTTGCTGAAGATTTTACATGGGTTAGAGCTGTTACTGATGGTGATCAGTTATTGAGTAATGATACCGATGCTGATAGCGACGTGTTAACCGTTAATACCATGCCAATTTCGGGGGTTAGTAATGGTACATTAACCTTGAATAGCGATGGTTCATTCACTTATATACCTGATGCAGATTTTTTCAGTCAAGACAGTTTTACTTATGAGATTAGTGATGGCAAAGGCGGTACTGCACAGGCGAGTGTAACGTTAATCGTTAATGCTGTTAATGATATTCCTGTAGTTGTTAGTAATACGAAGAGTTTCACCTTCGATGAAGATATGACTTTGACCAAGTTAGCCACTGATGATAATAACCTGTTAACTGGTGCCAGCGATGTTGACGGCGATAGTTTAACGGTAACGTTAGATTCAGGTGTTACTAATAATGGCCTTCTAACGGTCAATGGTGATGGTTCGTTCCAATATATTCCTAACCTTAATATTAATGGAATTGACGCGGACACTTTTACTTATCAAGTGATTGATGGTAAAGGCGGCGTAAGCGAAACTGTTACTGTCTCGCTCAATATTCAAGCGGTAAACGATGCACCTACTCCAGATTTAGACTCTTATACTTTTAGCATTAGTGAAGGAGCAACTGACGGTGACGTAGTTGGCACAATTAGCGCGAGCGATATAGAGAGTGACCCACTGGTATATTCACTTACCTCTGGCGACATTAGCCTATTTCAAATCGACCCATCAAGCGGAGTTATCACAGTAAAAGGTACTAATCCTTTAGATTTTGAAACTAGTATCCAACATGCCTTAACTGTAACTATTACTGACAATGGCACCCCAATTGCCGAATCTAGCAATGTTACAGTTACCATTGATATCATTGATATACTTGGAGATGCAGCAATAACCGAAGAAGCAAGCTTTGGTCGCACGGTTTTTGGCTCGTTAGAATTAACTGGATTTAAAACCCAGCCTCAACTTAACAAGTCAGTAAGTGTAGGCAGTAAAGTTTACTTTATTGGCAGTATCGATAATGTAGATAAAGATGCTTATGTAGTAGCCTATAACGACGATAGCACTCTGGATACAACTTTTGGCACAAATGGTAAAAAATCATTTGATTTAGGTGCTCAGGATTACGGTAAAGCCATTGTCGAAATTGAAGGGGTTTATACCTTGTAATTGATCGGGATGATGGTATTTATACTGAAATTTGCTTTTTGAAAGTTGATAGTGCAGGTGATGTAGTTACAGCCTTCGCTGATAACGGTTTACGCTGTACTACCGAGAATAAAGTGCTAACCATAAATGATGCAGTTGATATTGTGTTACCTATCGATCAGTCTGATGAATTTACTACAATTGAAACAGTAGTTGCAGTTGGTAAAGTTAAGGGTTAACTGACGACGATTTATTGATCATTCGCATGGGTAAAGATGGTAACTTTCAAACCTCTATTATGTATGACGCCATTGCAATGGCACCCGTCGTATATTCGCCACATGTTATGTTAGATGTCACTGGTGACAATCTAGACGATGAAGGCATCGCGTTATATAACCCGCATAATTTGGAAATTATGGTTGCAGGTAATGTTTTAACGGCTGATGGCGATTATGATATTTTTGCTTGGATATTCAACCCTAAAAATGCTGATGGTAATTATCTGAAATTTAATAACAGTACTCCAGTGACTTATGATGTAGGTGGGATCGGTGCAGATGACAAAGTGGGTGGTATTGATGGTGAAAATGACACACTCACAGATCACACCGCACATATCGCAGGTTCAACAGTTTTAGCTAATGGTGAGCAAGATGCTTTTATTGTTGAAATAGATAGTTACGCCGCTTATGTGCCGGGTTTTGGTACTAACGGAATTGCCATATTTGATGTTGATGGCGTTGCGAGTACTGGCAGTAGTGAATTTACTGACTACGAATATGATTATATCAGTGGTAACTTGTATTTAACCGGTAACTTATTTGATGGTAAGTCTAAACCATTTTCTACTCGTGTTTTTGCTGCTGACGGCACTGTCGATGTAGCTAATTATGGAATTAATGGCTACAAAAAATTCAACTACGCAACGGGTAACGCTTATGCCCTTGGAATGAGCTTAGACAGTATACAAACGTTGTGGATACCTGGTTATGTTGAATCAGGTGCTGATAAAGTCATGACTATCAGCTCAGTTGATAATATCGGTCAGCCCAATGAAACTGAATTTGAAAGTGGTAAAAAGAAACTTACTCATACAAGCACTGCGTCAGACGACAGTGCTGTTGAAATTATCCAAATACAAAGTGGCGTGCAAGTTGGTAAATACTTAACTGCTTCAATTGCGGATGATGCAACCAATCAACATATCATTTTAACTAGGCTAACTAGTGCAGGGCAATTAGACACTACGTTTGATATTGACGGACATAAGCAATTAAAAATAGGCACTAGTGCCACGGTTAAAGGTCTATTTGAACTAACTAGCGGCAACTTTATTGTTTATGGCAATGTCACTGAAGGTATCGCAACTAATGGCTTTGTTGCCCGTATTGATCAAAACGGCCTGTTAGATCTTAGCTTTGCTAGTAATGGCATTTATACCACCTCGGCAATAAGTGCAACCAATATTCAATTTAATCAAGTAAAAGCCGATAGCCAAGGCAGACTTATTGCCGTAGGTAATTTTGAAAGCGGCAGTACCAGTGCTTTTGTTTTACGCTTAACCGCTACAGGTTTACTTGATACTACGCTATTTAATACTCTAGGTACGCCTGGCTATGTTATTGGTGCTAATACTGATGATTACATAACCGTTGTTATTGATGCTATCGACAATATTTATGCTGGTGGGAATCGCCTTAGTGGCGACAAAGATCTGTTAATGGCTAAATACTTAACAACAGGAGCACTTGATAATGCTGTAACCGTTGATACAAATTCGGGTATTGATGAAAGTGTTGAGCAATTGCTTTTTGATAGTAACAATGACTTGTACTGGATCGGTAATGATTTAGGCTCATCAGCCGAAATTGTGATAGTTAAATCAAACACTTCAGGCGTACTTGATGGTAGCTTTTCTGCAGACGGCAAAGCGTTTTTTGATATGAGAGCACTACTAGAGTTTGGGGCTGAGGCAGGAGTGACCAATGCCGTTATCGATAGTAATAATAATATTGTTGTGATTGGCTATAGTGACAATAGTTTATTGAAACAAAAGAAAATGATCGGGCGCATTAAACCCAATGGCAGTTTAGATTATGCATTTGATTATAATGGTCACTTTAAATCTTCGACTTGTCCAAATGCAGCAAAGCTAGAGTCTATTGTCTTACTCAACAATAGTTCATTTGTTGTTGCAGGTCAGTGTTACACAGACGCAACAGAAAAGAACAATATTGATATTAGCAATTACACATTAAAATAACCTTTTTCTATAGCGGTAACTGATTTTATGAAAATAGAATTCTACGGTGTTAGGGGCTCTACCCCTACACCGGGTAAGAATACCCTGATCTTTGGCGGCAACACCTCCTGTGTTTATATTTGTCTAGAGAATGGCCACGATGTGATTCTAGATTCTGGCACCGGCATTATTGAACTCGGCGATAGGTTGGAAAAAACTCAACACCCCATCAATATATTGTTAACACATAATCACTGGGACCATATTCAAGGCTTTCCTTATTTTAAGCCGATTTTTCAAATTAATAGGAAAATTGATATTGTGTCGGGTGAAATTGATGGTGATGACAAACGTGCCGTACTCACACAAATGTCAGGGTCGACTCACCCGGTAAAGTTTCAACAACTACCCGCCGATATTTCGGTGCATGTTGAGCAGTCAAAAAAACCTAACTTTGAAATCCCCGGCTTTAAAATTAATACCCAACGATTAAACCATCCTGATGGTGGCACTGCCTATTGTTTAATGGCAGAAGGTAAGAAAGTTGCCTATGTTACCGACAATGAATTAAATTCACCCGATGTAAAGAATACCTCGTGGCAGCAATGGCTTGAGTTTATTGCTGACGCCGATATGTTAATTCATGACGCTCAATATATCGAAGCCGATCTACCTTTAAAGCTCGGTTGGGGGCACAGTACCTTTACCGAGGTCGCCAGATTAGCGTGCGAAGCAAAAGTGAAAAGCTTATATATTATTAGTCACGACCCCGCTCGTACTGACAATGAGTTATTACACGAAGAAAAAATGCTGCAAACAGAGTACAAAGGCAAACTAAATATTTTTTGCGCACGAGAAGGTACGATTGTTGATTTATCAAAGCAAGATAATAACCAGCCATTAGAAGTTAATCGATAAATGATCACAAGCTTGCGCTCAAAAGGTTTTTTAGTCGGTTTAGTTATTACCTTTTTGGTCATTGGTTTGAATTTTATCCGCGTTGATAATGTTCAAAAGCTACTACAGCGTATTGAAGGGATTTTATATGATGCTCGTTTAGTAGCAACGCTGTCAGAGAAACCACGGCAATTTGATGAGCAAGTCATCATTATCGATATTGACGAAAAGAGTATGCGCGAACAAGGTAGATACCCTTGGAGTCGCAGTAAAGTCAGTGATCTAGTTACAAAATTAATGGATGCTGGTGTTGTTGTAGTCGCATTCGATATTTTTTTTGCTGAGCCTGAAAGAAATGCCATTGAAGTCGTGTTGAGTAAAAACCAGCACCTCGATTCGCAATCCAAAGCGCAGCTCAAGCAGTTGATAGGCTCAGTTAATTTTGATCAAGAATTTGCAGAAACGCTCGGAAACTCAGAAGTTGTATTAGGTTTTTTATTTGATGATAGTGCACAAAACTCAGGGCAACTGCCAGATGCGGTTATTGACTGGTCTCATGAACAAGACCAATTATCTGAAATAGCAACTTTTGAACATGTACTTGGAAATATATCAATACTGCAGTCTGCAGCAACAGGTGCTGGGTTTATAAACTCGGTACCTGAAAGCGATGGTTTTATCCGCAAGGCTTCACTGGTACTAAATTACCAAGGTCAGTTGTATCCATCATTGGCATTAGAGGCGGCACGTGTTTACACCTTAGCTGATAATATAGAAGCCAAAAGTAAGGTCTCGGGTGACGCCACTTGGCTGCAAGGACTAAGCTTTGGAAGTCACTTTATTCCTACCAATGAAAAAGGCCAAATATTTATCCCTTATAAAGGGCGAGAACGCAGCTTCCAATATATTTCAGCTACAGATGTATTAAATGACCGTGTAGAACATGATTTATTAGACGGATCAGTCGCATTTATTGGGACGTCGGCAGTTGGGTTAGCCGACTTGCGAACCACCTCAGTAGGCGTGCAATACCCTGGAGTTGAAGTACATGCCAATGTATTCGAAGGACTTATTCACCCAGAAATACTGCCGGTAGAGCTCGATATTACCGTAGCGCTTGTTTTTACTTTATTACTGCTTACTGGGTTTATTCTGGCAATGCTAATGACCAATCAAGGGCCAATGAGAATTTTAATCATTAGTCTCGTAAGCTTTGCTTTGCATATCAGTTTTAATTGGTATTGCTGGTGGGCATTGAAAATTAGCTTGCCACTGTTTCAAGTTATTTTACTGATAACACTATTGACCATTTATTATGGTGCTGCTGGTTTTGTCTCAGAAAATGCTAATCGTAAAAAAATAAAAAACATGTTTGATCAATATGTACCACCGGCATATATCGAAAAAATGATCCGCTCAGCAAAAGGCGTAGAACTTAAAACTGAGCGCAAAGAAATGTCGGTATTGTTTGCTGATATTAGAGATTTTACTACCTTGTCAGAACAGTTTACGCCGGAAGAATTAAGTGACTTTCTAAAAGAATACTTATCTGAAGCCACCGCGATAATATTCAACAACAAAGGCACCATTGATAAATATGTTGGCGATATGATCATGGCGCTTTGGAATGCACCGCTAGAAGATGAAAACCATGCAGTAAACGCGGTTATCAGTGCCATGCAATTAATTTCATTAACAGAAGTATTAAGCGAGCAATTTAAAGAAAAAAACTGGCCAGCTATTCGTGTCGGTATTGGCATAAGCTCTGGTGAAATGGTTGTTGGCGATATGGGCTCCACCTATCGTAAAGCTTATACGGTACTTGGCGATGCGGTGAATTTGGGGGCTAGAATCGAGTCGTTAACTAAATATTATGGCGTCGATATTTTAGTGTCAAGCAACACTTTTGAGGATATTACTCAACATAATGTCATCTGTAGAAAAATGGATAGAATTAAAGTAAAAGGTAAAAATACGGCGGTTGAAATTTATCAGCCTATAGGTTTTGATGCTGATTTAACTGATGTAATAAAAGACGATGTTTTATTACATGAAGTCGCTATTGAGCATTATCTCACGGGAAATTTTATCGAAGCTCAAGAAATGTTTACGCAATTAAAACAAAATGCTAATTTACCAATAACAATTTATAGTATATTGATAGAACGAATAGCTAACCTTATCGATAATGTCGATGCCACGAACTGGGATGGGGTATATACCCATGAAAGTAAGTAATTCATTATGACAAAAAAATCATCACAACAAGCTGCCTTTGAGCATTTATTAAATATTAGTATCCAATTAAGTAAAGAAGAAAATACCGACTTACTGATGGAGAAAATTTTGTTTGCGGCAGTAGAAGTTTCAAATTCAGATGCCGGTTCTATCTATTTGGTTAATGGCTTAAAAGAGTTAGAGTTTCGCACCATATACAATCAAAGTATGAATCTTCACCTAGGTGGCAGTTCTGATTCGCCTATCAACTTTCCTGGTATTCCATTATTTATTGATAACCAGCCAAATCGTTCAGCCATTGTTGCACATGCTGCAAACACCGGTGAAGTCATTAACATTGAAGATGTTTATGATGCGCTGCCATTCGACTTTAGTGCTGCAAGGAAAATGGATAGCACAACGGGTTACCGAACAAAATCAATGCTGACTTTTCCGCTACAAGATCACACAGGTGATATTATTGGCGTTATTCAATTAATAAATGCGATGGAAGGTTCAGATATAATTAGCTTTTCAACTGAAGTTGAGCAACAAATTTTATCCTTTGCATCATTAGGTGCTATTGCTTTAACAAATCGTGCACTTATTTTAAACATGCAGCAATTGTTTGAGTCATTTGCTAAAACCATTGCTGTGGCAATTGATGCTAAATCTTCTCATACCGGAGGGCACTGCAAGCGAGTGCCTGAACTTACGTTAATGATTGCTGACGCAGTAAGTGATTATGATGAGGGGCCCTTAGCATCGTTTAAACTTTCAGCACAAGATAGACATCAGTTAAGTATTGCAGGTTGGCTGCATGATTGTGGCAAAATTGCGACACCTGATCATGTGATGGAAAAATCAAGAAAGTTAGAAACTATATTTGATCGTATACATTATGTTACTGCTAAGCTAGAAATTGCCCGTCGAGATATTGATCTAAAATTTCAAGAACAAATGATCACGGCATTAAAAGCAGGTAAAACAGTTAGGGTAGAACAATTAGAGCGTGAAAGAGATTTAGCGCGAAAACAATTAACATTAGATACCGCATTTTTACAAAAAGTTAATGTTGGTGGCGAATTCCTAACTGACGATCAAGAGCAAAACATACACGCTATTTCAGCGAGATATGAAGTTACTATTGATAAAGTAAAACAACCCATTTTATCTGAAGATGAAATAATCAATTTAAGTATCAAGCGCGGTACATTGAATAATGACGAAAGAAAAATTATTCAAAAGCACATGGATGTTACTTTAGATATTCTCGAAGCATTACCATTTCCTAAGCACCTTTCGAATGTAGCTGAATATGCTTTAGGCCATCATGAAACAATGGACGGTAAAGGTTATCCTCGAGGTCTGGTCAAAGAGCAAATGTCGGTGCCTGCAAGATTAATGGCATTAGCTGATATTTTTGAAGCGTTATCCGCCGCCGATAGACCTTATAAAAGTGCAAAGCCGGTAAGTGAGTGTTTAAAAATAATGAGCAACATGGCAAAAAACAATCATCTAGACTCTGATTTATTTGCTATATTTGTGCGCTCTAAAGTTTATGAGCAATACATTATAAACTTTGCTGACCCTAAACAACTTGATGAATTTGATATTGAAGCTTTACTCAGTTAAATATTAATTTAAAATATGTCTAGTCGATATAATTATGTAAATATTGGCTAGACATCATAAATTCCAACTCTTAAATACTCAGTTACCTTTCTTTTACTTATAAACTGAATTACCCGAACACTAAGGATTTTCCTTGCTTAACAATCACTCTCATTTTTCCTTACTCGAATATTACCTTAATCATAGTGAAAAACTTAACTGGGTACTTGCCACTATAGTCAGTAAAGAAGGTTCAAGTTATCGCTCTCCAGGCGCTATTATGCTGGTGAATAACTTAGGGCAATCCCATGGTTTAGTCAGTGGTGGTTGTTTAGAAGCTAATATTGTACTGCATGCTAAGAAGGTGTTTGATAACGAACAGGCTCATTTTGTTGAATACGATATGCTTGAAGAAGATGGTTACGCCGCAGAGCTAGGTGTAGGTTGTAAAGGCAAAATAGGGGTATTACTGCAATATATCACTACAGCACATCATGATTTATTAGCGCTGCTTTTTAAATGCATGCAAGCTGGCAAAACAAGTTATTTACAGCAAACATTTCTCACAAAAAATTCAGCCCAACAAGCGTTAAATGAATTAACTTTGTTTAACGATGTAGGGCAATTATTGTTAACGACAACACAGCATAGTAACTCGACTTTAAATGATGCCGTGGTGCAAATGGTCGAGCACGACAAGGTTCATTGCAATGTTGTTATAGACGGAGCTGAGCACTCGGTGACTAAAGTTTCTGCCCCAATTAATTTTTGGATTTTTGGTGGAGGCTCTGATGCTATTGCATTAGTAACAATGGCTGCACAAATGGGTTGGCGAGTAACGGTTGTTGATCATCGTTCTAGCTACGCACGAAGCAGCAACTTTAAGCATGCCGCCGAAATTGTGAGAATTCATCCAGATGACTTTTCGCTATCACCACAGTTTCAACAAATTGATGCGGCGGTGTTAATGACACACAACTTAAATTTAGACGCTGCATGGTTACGTTTATTGCATAAAAGCAACGTTGCGAAATATATTGGCTTATTAGGCCCTCTTGAACGTCGAGGTAATGTTGAAGCGTTGTCGAATATAGAGGATAAAGCTTGGTTAATGCGGCAGGTTAATGGTCCTGTAGGTTTAGATATTGGTGGAGAGCTTCCTGAGTCGATTGCTTTATCGATATTAGCGCAATGTCATAGCATTTTGCATAATCGTAATGGTTTAGCGTTATCAGGTAAGTTTATTAATAGCGAGCTAACTTAACCTAACTTATGCTTAGTTCAAGTCGTGAGGCGAATATTCATTTTCATGTTTATTCTGCCATATCTATTTTATGCACATAAAAGACACAAGGTGGCTATGTATTTATCTACACCAACAGATACTCAATTAGTTGAGCTTATGACTTGGTTTTCGACTCAGGCAGAGTTGGATATTTGGTCAGGGCCAGAATTTAGGTTTCCATTTGATTTAGAACAGTTTAAATGTGACTTGAAATTGTCTACATTAGCGTCATTTTCATTACTTTCGGCGCAATCAGAATTGTTAGGTTTTGGGCAATATTATTTACGTTCGGGTAGATGCCATCTTGCAAGATTAGTTATTAATCCTCATCTTCGTGGCCAAGGGGTTGCAAGGCATTTAATAGCACAACTCATGGCTAAAGGAACGGCCGATTTAAAAACTAACGCCTGTTCATTATTTGTTTTAGAACATAACCACAGTGCGATTAAAAGTTATCAAAAACTTGGTTTTAGTTTTGCGTGTTATCCTGAAAATATCCCCTTAGAAAACGTGTTGTACATGATACTTAATAAATCATCTGTTTCAGACACATTAAAGGACAATAAATAATGCGTAAAACTAAGGGCGTTTTATTTTTCTAGCCTTGCTAAAAATATTCAAATAGCGATAATAGCCTCGCCTTACTTCATAACCTTTTTTACGATATTACTGACTATGCGTCTTGATAAATTTATTTGCAAAAGTACCGAACTCACCCGCACCGAAGCTAAAAAATTGCTCAAAATGAGTAAAGTTACGGTAAACGATGTTGTGATTAAAGATCCCGCGACACAGGTTCATGAAAATAATGATGTTTGTATAGAAGGTCAATCGCTAACTGCGCGTAGTTCTCGTTATATTATTCTTCACAAACCACTCGATACCATTTGTTCAAATGTTGATGAAATCTACCCCTCGTTATTACATCTCATTGATGTAGATAGGGCATTCGATATGCATATTGCGGGTCGCTTAGATGCTGACACAACAGGATTAGTGTTAATCACTGACGACGGGCGTTGGTCACATAATATTATCTCTCCTAAAAAACACTGTGAAAAGGTTTACCGTGTATGGTTGAGAAGCCCCTTAAAAGACGATACGGCCGATAAATTCACCGTTGGTGTGCAACTTCAAGGTGAAACCGATTTAACTCGTCCTGCGAAGTTAGAGCAAGTAGAAGAGCGCGAAGTATTGCTGACTATTACTGAAGGTAAGTATCATCAAGTTAAACGAATGTTTGCCGCTGTTGGTAATAAAGTTGTTGGTTTGCATCGCGAGCAAATAGGCCCTGTAAAGCTTGCAGATTTGCCTTTAGGTGAGTGGCGATATTTAACGCCAGAAGAGGTCAGTGCTTTTCAGTGAGTGGTCTTTTATAAATAAATTAATTGTTGTTGGGTAAATAGGTATTAATACACTTTTGAAAATTTACTCGGTAGATAGCGTTTAACCATCAAATATAGCATTTCTTAGGCTTCACCCATTTTAGCCAATGCAGGCTGTAGTGGCTAACTTAACCTTACTTTTAGATAAAGAATCAAAAAGTGTGGATCATATTTTTTTGTTATTTAATTAGGACTTACTTTTATTTGTGCACCTTGATTAAAAATTAGACCGTATTTTGTAATAAAAATAGTAAACTTTTTCTGTAAATTGCCGATTATATAATTATAAGCATAATGCTTAACTTAAATTATAAAAGGCAATCACGAGTCAAAATGGAAGTATTTACTGATCTACTACCTGATAGCTATACAGCTAAGCCCGAGCCTTCGGCAAAGGATAGTAAACAAAAGAAAGAGAAAAATAAAAAGGTAAAATATAAACAAGAACGTACTTTGCTTCCTGTAGTCGTTGAAAATAACCCGCCAAAGAAAAAAATCGTTGAAGATGATCGCCGTACCGGGGAAGAGCGCAGAGAAAAAGTACTTAACAGAGGTCGTTGGTTAGAGTCCCGTGATCGAAAAGATCGCCGAGCCAATGAAACTGCAATTAATGTGAAAATTTAATAATAAAATTTTATAAATTTACTATTCGCTATAGTCTTGAGCCGTTTGAAGTTGTGAGCCTGGTACTTTTTTGTATCTTTCTAAAATAGTCTCAATTTCACCAGATTCTTTTAGAGTTCCAATGGCCGTATTAATATTATTTATGGTTTCCTTGTTTAAACTCGGTGATAGCGCACAATGTATTTCGTTGTCATTCATATGCACCACGGAATCTTCTATTTTTCTATAAAAATAAGATGCCTCAATAGATGCACTTACAAAACCTGATATTTTATTTTTACGATATTTCTCATAACTTTCTGAAGGTGTCACGCTAATAACAGGGAGTATATTTTTATTCTCAATGTAGCTAGATAATTCAGGGTATATGTAACCTAATGTTGTACCAATTTTAAGTTTTTTGTAATCCGACAATACCGTCAAAGTATTTATGCCTAGGCGGTTAATCAAAAGATCTGGATTGTTATAAATAACATCACTCCACTTCAAATAAATTGATTTATACCATTTAGGGTTAGCCACACAATGTAAATCAATAACATTTGTTTCTAACGATTGCTCTATTCTTTTTCGTGGAATAGGCAGCATTTCTAGTTCCATGCTTAACTGTTCTGCAATCGCATGAGTGATATCAAAAAGAATGCCACTGATGGGTCTACCCATATCATCAAAAAATAACTGTGGTGCAACATTTTGACTGTAGTAAGACGTGCGAAGTAAGTGACTTGAATGAGTAAAGCTTGAAGTCAGCATTAACGTTAGCAGAATTAAAGAGCGGTTAAATCTCATGAATTTTAATACCTTGCTAACGTCAATAACTTAAATAGGAATTTTAATCATAGCAATGGAAGTCAATATTGCCCAAATTTTTAGTCATTATTTTTTCGGGTTTAGCTGATTAAATTTTTCAAGTTGTTCGTCAGTTGCAGGTAATTGATGTTTGTCTTTCCATTCACTGTAAGGCATGCCATAAACCTGTTCACGGGCGGTATCAATGTCAACATTAACACCTAACTTTTCAGCCTCTGCGACTGTCCATTTAGAAAAACAGTTACGACAAAAGCCTGCAAGGTTCATTAATTCAATATTTTGTACATCTTTGCGATTATCTAAATGCGCGAGTAAACGACGAAATACTGCCGCTTGAATTTCAATTTCTTTATCCATAGTGTCCTCTAAAGTATAGTAATGTAAGTCGTTAAAATGTGGTTAATTGGCTTCTGGCTCTGGTTTTGTATATGGCCGTATTTGCACTATCATTCCCATGTAAGGGTGGTCAAAGTAATGTACTTCACCACTGATAACACGACGGTCTTGTTTAAATCTAATAGACTTTGCTTGAATTGGCTTTGACGTTTTTCCCTTTGTCGGTAAAACATCTGGAGCGTTTTCGGTCAATCGAGCGGTGGCAAGTTCACTTAAATTTTTATCTAAAATATTAAAGTCAGCGGTAATAAATAAATAGTGCTGTAAATGGATATTGAAAAAACCGTCGATATACCAAGGTTGAACTGGCGCTACTGGCGGTACTGAAACTAATGGATTTTGGCTAGCTGCTTTTAGCGATAACTCTTGTACTTCAAGTTCAGTTAAAAGCGCCTCTGTATTCTCATTTACCTGCGAAAGTTGTTTAATCACTTCCTGAATACGTATCTTTTGCGCCGCTTGTATTTGCTCTTCTTGGTGGTTACTCGCCTGATTTTCGATTGTAGCTATGCTTATTGGATCTTGCTCGTTACTGGTTTCTTTAGCTTGGGCAATGTACAAGTTTTTTTGCTTATTATAGTAGGCCAATTGTTTTTTGTGATCTGCTGAGAAATTATCACCTGCATATACTTTGACTGGCACAGATTCTTTTTCAGGTCTAGCAACTTGACGCCAGCCCATGTGTAATAGAGGGCGAAAGTTTTTGCTGTATCTTAAGTCTTGTATAATATCATCAAGCTGTAACGAATCTTTACTCAGTAAATGGGTTTTGTCATTGTCGATATCTTCTTTGCCATCAATTAACAATGGCATTTTATCGACGGTAAAATCATCGTAATCAAAATTCGGATGCTCAGCTTGGTAATCACTAAAGAATGCTTCATCTATTTTACATAGTATTTTAGGCTCAGTGATCCTTGTATAGTTGAATTTAAGTACTTGAAACTCATTTTCAGCCGCTAATACTAGCTGTTGTATTTTTTCACGTTCAGCAGCAGATAACTCAGGTAAAGCCATTGTTGTCTGACTATTTAATAAATCATTTTGTGCATTTTCTTGTGCATTACTGAGCAGAGAGTCGTTATTTATCGGCACGTTTTCGCTTGTTGTACGGGTATGGTCAGAAAAACTCGAACTGTCGCCTGTATCACTTGCTGCTAAGGTAGGCGAAGTTAAAGTATCTGTTGTGTTAGCTGTCGTAGGTTCAGCAATAATGTTAGCTTCAGTTAATTGGCCATTATTTAACGATGTTGCTTGGTTTTCGTCATTAAAATCGGCTGTTTTTGCCAGTTCATCTAATGATTTTTGATTAAAAATAGCGGGTAACTTAGCGTTTTGTTCTACTAAGCTTTTACCATATTGTGGCGAGTCACAGCTAGGCAGTAATTGCTTTAAGCTACGAATATTCGGGTTAATATAGTGTCTTAGCAAATCTTCAGCGCGTGGATAATTAGGCAGTTCACTGGTATCTGGAAAGTTTTCTTTTGACTGACTTTTATCATCTAATTGACTAAAAATAATAATTTCGACATCAAACCATCTGTCATTACTTTTTTGCGTTGCTGCATGTAGCGTTAGCGGCAATGCTAACGAGGCAGAACATAAAAATAGTTGTGTTAATTTCATTCAGTATCCAGTTAATGGTTATGTACCAAGATATAATAGCAAAAGTACTCAATACTTACATTATCAATCAGTTATCTGTTAGCTAGTAGAGAGCTAAAATGAATAGTCATTTTAGCTCTTAAGCACGTAAGTGATTCGCCAATTCGTTCAGCATAGTCGTGATTAAAATAAAGCGCGATTTAGCATCTTCGCTCACCAGTGCAAACTTAAGTTTGTTATTGCCATCCATTTTATAGATTTTCGGTTGTTGCTGAATTAAACCAAAAATGAACATATGATCGACTTTGGTATCAACACTAAATTCAATTGATCCTCCTGCAGGCCCTGCATCAATGCGTGTAATACCAATTTTTTCAGCTTTCAGTTTCAATTTAGCGATATGCACTAAGTTTTTCGCTGCCTGAGGTAATAGGCCAAAACGGTCAATAAGTTCAACTTGTACATCGTCAAGTGCTTGCTTGTTTTTGCAACTGGCAATTCGTTTATACAAGCTTAGTCTTAAGCTAACATCGAATATGTAGTCATCTGGCAGTAGAGCAGGAACACGCAAGTCTACTTCAGTTTGTGTTTTAGTGACTTGGTCAAGTGATAATGACTTACCGTCTTTTAGCGCAGCAACCGCGGCATCAAGCATTTCCATATAAAGAGTAAAGCCAACTTGGCTCATAGAGCCACTTTGATCTTCGCCAAGTAACTCACCCGCGCCACGAATTTCTAAATCGTGGGTAGCTAACGTAAAGCCAGCACCTAAGTCTTCTAATGATGCGATAGCTTCAAGGCGTTTTTTCGCATCTTTAGTCATGCTTTTTTCATGTGGCGTTAATAAATAAGCATAAGCTTGATGGTGTGAGCGACCAACGCGTCCGCGTAATTGATGCAATTGTGCTAAACCGAGATGATCAGCACGATCCATAATGATCGTGTTAGCACTCGGAATATCAATACCGGTTTCTATAATCGTGGTACAAACTAAAACGTTATATCGTTGGTGGTAAAAGTCGCTCATGACACGTTCAAGTTCGCGTTCGCGCATTTGTCCATGGGCGGTTATTATTTTTGCTTCGGGTAGCAGTATTTGTATGTCGGCAGCTGTTTTATCTATAGTGTCGACATTGTTATGTAAGAAATAAACCTGTCCACCACGTAAAACTTCACGCAGTATTGACTCGCGAATTAAGGCGTCGTCGCGTTGTCGAACAAAGGTTTTTACCGCTAAGCGTTTGGCTGGTGGTGTCGCTATAATGGATAAGTCGCGCATACCGCCCATTGCCATGTTTAACGTACGCGGAATAGGTGTTGCGGTTAAGGTTAAAATATCGACGTTTGCACGCAGTTGTTTTATCTTTTCTTTTTGTTTAACCCCAAATCTATGTTCTTCATCAACAACTAGTAAGCCTAAGTCTTTATATTTGATGCTGTTTTGCAAAAGTTTATGGGTGCCAATTAAGATATCGATTTGGCCAGATTCAACGTCTTTGATCACCACATTTTGTTCTTTGGTGGTTTTAAAGCGCGATAACACTTCTATGCTAATTGGCCAATTAGCGAACCGATCACGGAAACTTTCGTAATGTTGCTGAGCGAGCAGGGTAGTTGGCACTAATATCGCCACTTGTTTACCGTCATTTACGGCAACAAATGCTGCGCGCATTGCCACTTCGGTTTTACCAAAGCCCACATCACCACAAACTAATCTGTCCATTGCTTTTGGCGATAACATGTCGCTGATCACAGCATTGATGGCTTGTTCTTGATCAAAGGTTTCTTCAAAGCCAAAACTATCAGCAAAGGCGCGATAATCATCTTTATCACGTTTGAAGCTGTAGCCATGATTACTAGCGCGTTTAGCGTAAATATCTAACAATTCAGCGGCAACATCACGTACTTTTTCAGCCGCTTTTTGTTTGGCTTTGCTCCAAGTGTCGTTACCCAATTTATGCAAAGGTGCGTGTTCGGCGTCTGCGCCCGAGTAGCGACTAATTAAATGCAGTGAAGCAACAGGGACATATAATTTGGCTTCTTTGGCGTAACTTAGTACTAAAAATTCTGTAGTAATGCCGCTATTTTCTATGGTTTGTAATCCCATATAGCGGCCAATACCGTGGTCAATATGAACCACCGGTTGCCCAATACTAAGCTCAGCCAAGTTTTTAAATATGGCGTCGTTTTGAATTTCTTGTTGTTTGTTTCGACGACGAGTTTGGCGTACACGATCGCCAAGTAACTCAGCTTCTGTGATTAAAGCGATGGTATTTTTTTTCGCACTGCCTTTAGCTTGAAAAATAAAACCAGCACTTAAAGCGTTCACAGTTATACCCAATGGCGCATCACTGTTAACAAATTCTTCAATCGTACTAAAGATATTTGGCTTTATTTTATTTCGCTCTAGTAACTCTAAAACACTTTCACGTCGACCTTGGCTTTCCGCGACAAATAGCAGTTTATTCGGGGTTTCTTTGCTGGCGATAAAGCCATTAAGCAGTTCAAAAGGCTGTTTTAATTTATGATCTATGGTTAAGTCAGGTAGTGAATGAACATCAAACTGTATTTGAGATGCTTTTACTTCTTCTTCATTAATCTCAGGCTTTAAGTTGATGCGATCAAAGGGTTTTAAAGCACTGTAGAGTTCTTCACTGTTTAAAAAGAGCTGTTCAGGCGGCAATAATGGTCGGGTTGGATCATAACGGCGATCTTCATAACGATAATTAATATCGGTCCAATAATGGCTCAGAGATTTGTCAATATCGCCACTGATAATAACCAAGGTGTTTTCGGCGAGATAATCACATAAGGTGTTGGTTTGCTCAAAAAATAACGGTAAATAATATTCGATGCCCGCTGGCATAATACCATTACTAACTTGATGATAAATAGATTCTTTATCTATGGTACTGGTAAATTGTTCGCGATATTGGCTGCGAAACAAATTAGTACCATCCGTGTCGGTTGGAAATTCATGTGCGGGTAATAAGTTTATACCATCAACTTTATCGCTAGATCGCTGGTTTTCTGGGTCGAATAAACGAATTTCGTCAATTTCGTCATCAAAAAAATCTAACCTGAATGGCGTGTTACTGCCCATCGGAAATATATCGAGAATAGCGCCACGGGCAGAGAACTCACCGTGCTCCATTACTTGTTCAACGCATCGGTAACCACTAGCTTCTAAGCTTTGCCTTAGCTGATGTAAATCTTTTTTATCACCTTTTTTGATGATTAAACTATTCGCTTCAATATATTGCTTGGGCGCTAATCGTTGTATTAAGGTGGAAATAGGCACAATAACAATACCTTTATCCATGCGTGATAATTGATATAAAGTCGCTAAACGTTGAGAAATAATATCTTGATGCGGTGAAAAAGTATCATAGGGTAATGTCTCCCAGTCAGGAAATAAGCATATAGGTAGCTTGGCTTGTCGATTTAAACTGGCAAGTTCTTGCTCTAAACGCAGTGCAGAAGGAGTGTCATGAGTTAATAGAAGTATAGGTTGCTGTGTTGATAAAGCGCCATGAAATATAGCAACAGTGGCACTACTACCCGGTAGATTTTGCCAAACTTTTTTATCGGCACTTTTTCCACGACTTTTAGCTAATACTGGATTGAAAAGACTAACATTTTTACTCATAACTGCTCGTAATTTAATTGCGTTGAAAATGATGGAATAGGAAACATATATCTAAACGATGATTTTAACTAAAACATTATTGCTGGGCATTTAAAATGTGTTTTAGACTAAAGTTCTTCATATCTTAACATGAGTTTTAGGTGAACTTTAACCGCTAAATTTAATGCTTTAACGCTTTTACTTGAAATTGCGCATGCAGGTAAAGATCTGGTTATTTAAAGCGTGTATAATAGCGCGTAATTGAATCACTATATGTTACTGACCGTTAATAAATTTATTACGTGAAGCAGTAACAACTACCAGCGAAACTCGTTGGAATTTGGAGAATTTTTTTGACTAATAACGATGTTTTACGCCGTCTCAGGTACACCTTTAATTTTAACGATCAAAAGGTTATGGCTATTTTTGCTGCCGGCGACTTAACCGTAACGCGCGAGCAAATCAGTAACTGGTTAAAAAAAGAAGAAGATCCGGCTTATGTCAATTGTCCGGACACTACATTTGCTGCATTTTTAAATGGTTTTATTAATGAACGTCGCGGTAAAAAAGAAGGCGAACCTGCAAAAGCTGAAAAGCGCTTAAACAATAATATTATTCTCACCAAGCTTAAAATTGCTTTCAACCTTAAAGCAGAAGACATTATTGATATTTTGGCGTTAGCAAACTATCGGTTAAATAAGCCAGAGTTAAGTGCCTTTTCTCGCAAGCCAGATCATAAAAATTACCGTGAATGTAAAGACCAAGTTTTACGTAACCTTATGCAAGGCATCGATAAAAAGTTTCATGTGCAACGCCGTGCTAAAGAGCAAGTAAGTAAGCCAGTTGTTGAAGAGATTAAAGATAAACTGGAAACAGTTTTAGCCGATAAAAACTACAATTCAGCTAAAGCAAATGCCAGTAAAATTTATGTTAACCCTAATAAAACACAAGTTGAGCGTAAGCCTAGCGAGCGTAAAGTATTAAAGCTTAAGCCGAAAGATATATGGGGTGAATAGAAAGAGTTAATACTAACTTCTTACTAAAAGCAGACAATTAATAGATTCTAAATTACTATAAAAATAAGGAACTAAATATGTCAGATAACTCACAGATTTCAGAAAAACCCCCGTTACCTCATTGGTTTAAAGTGGCGGCTATTTTAGCATTAGTTTGGAACTTACTCGGTGTGATGGCTTTTGTGGGTCATATAATGATGACACCAGAAATGATCGCTGAGTTACCCATGGCAGAACAAGCACTTTATAGCTCAGTACCATTATGGGCAACCATTGCTTTTACTATTGCGGTTTTTGCTGGTGCTTTAGGTAGTGTCGCTTTATTAATGAAAAAGCGCATATGCTATCACTTGTTTATGGTTTCATTAATTGCGGTGATTGTGCAAATGTATCATTCATTTTTCATGAGTAATTCTTTTGAAGTGTATGGAGCTGGCGGTACTGTCATGCCTATTATGGTCATTGTTATTGCCTTGCTTTTAGTACGTTTTTCGGCAAAAGGTAAAGACAATAACTGGTTTACTTAACCTTGTTGTTACTTTTAATATCGATATAGTGTTGATATAAAAGCCTGCATTTGCAGGCTTTTTAGTTTCAATTGCTTTTAGTCACTTTTAGTCTTCGTAAATAGTTAATATAACCATCGTTGGTGATACACTTTAGCTATTGTTTTACAAAAAAATTCACCGGTTAAATGAACAATGCTAATCAATATTAAAGCTAAAATACTAGGTGTCGCTTTATGCTCAATTATCGCTATTATCGCCACTATTATTGCCACGCGTTATCAAGCACCGATTATACTTTTTGCGTTGCTACTGGGCTTGAGCCTACATTCATTTTATAACCATTCAACTATCCAAGCCGGTGTTAACTTTTGCTCACGAGAACTGCTGCGTTTGTGTGTGGGTTTACTCGGCGTTCGCATTGCTTTTGCTGATATTGTTTCACTGGGTATTACACCGCCATTGATTGTGATGGTGAGTATGGTGTTGACGATAATTTTTGGCGTTTTATTTGCCCGTATCTTAGGTTTATCGAAAGTATTTGGCGTGTTGTCTGGCGGCGCCGTTGCTGTTTGCGGTGTATCGGCGGCAGCGGCTATTTCTACGGTCTTGCCAAACGATAAATCACAAGAGAAGTACTTTGCCTTTACCGTGATAGGTATTACCACCTTTAGTACATTATCTATGATTTTTTATCCTATTGTGGCAAGTTACTTGGGATTTTCAGATGAGTTGGCTGGGGTTTTTATTGGCGGCGCTATTCATGATGTAGCGCAAGTTGTTGGTGCAGGCTACAGTATTTCACCTGAAGCAGGCGATGTAGCAACTTATATAAAATTGCTGAGAGTCGCATTATTAATGCCGATTGTGATGATGGTGTTTTTTGTTTTTAAAGAAAAAAACAGTAAAATGTCAGGTGGTGTTAGTGCCTTTATTCCTGGCTTTTTGATTATGTTTTTCGTACTGGCATTTTTAAAAAATGTTGACGTATTACCACCATGGTTAATTGATATTATTCGAAGCCTATCGAGTTACTTATTAGTTATTGCTATTGCAGCAATTGGTGTTAAAACATCTTTAAAACAAGTGCTGTCTGTTGGGTGGCGGCCGGTCGCATTAATGGCGAGCGAAACCCTCTTTTTGGCTGGTTTGATTATTATGGGAATTATGTTTTTTTACTAGCAAGCCTTACTTAAAAAGATAAGTAATGTGCATATGAGCAGTGGCGTCATATGCACAAAACTATAGAGCAGGGTGTACTTATTTAATATTCACTATCAACCGCATTTGCATCACTAATGCGTTCTATTCTTGCTTCTTCTTCTTCAAATGCCGCTTTAATTTCTTCTAAAACCGTATCAACATCGGCTGCATCAGTATCTTCTTCAAAAAAGCCTGTTAGGTTTGTTTCTGGTGTTAGTTCGCCGGATTCAAATAATGCCCACATTTCTTGGCCATATTTACTTTGTTTTAAGGCGGGACTAAATTGACCGTAATAGTTGGTCATATTCGTAACATCACGCATTAACATGGCTTTAGCATTATTATTGGCAGAGGCGTCAACAGCTTGTGGCAGATCAATAATTACTGGACCGTAATCATCAACCAAAACATTAAACTCTGATAAATCACCATGGATGATACCTGCACAAAGCATTAACTTAACGTAATGCATAACAAGGGTGTGATCTTCCTCTGCTTGCTCTGCTGGCATAACTACGTCATTTAAGCGTGGAGCTACATCGCCGTCGTCAGTCGTAACAAGTTCCATCAATAATACGCCATCGAAACAACCAAAAGGTTGTGGCACGCGAACACCGGCTTCTGCTAGTTGGTATAGCGCGTCAACCTCAGCATTTTGCCAAGCTGACTCTTGTTGGTCTCGACCGTACTTAGATCCTTTCTCCATCGCTCTAGCACGACGGCTATTACGACTTTTTCTACCTTCTTGATATTGCGCTGCTTTTTTAAAACTGCGCTTAATGGCTTCTTTGTAAACTTTCGCGCAGCGAATGTCATCGCCGCAACGCACCATATAAACAGTGGCTTCTTTTCCACTCATTAATTGGCTTATTACTTCGTCTATTAGGCCATCATTAACAAGTGGCTGTATTCGTTTAGGTACTTTCATAGCGCCGTTATACCTTAGTTGGGCGTGGGAAGATAGAACAAAATTATAACTTTTTACTTATCAATAGATTAAAACATTGTCTGGTTTAAGTATTATCTTACGGTAGTATAATAAAATCTATTTTACATGAACGCAAAGCCATATGATCCCATTTATAAATCAATTACCCAAACATGAAGAAATTATCTGGCTAGCGGCACTTAATCAGCGACTACCTAACGAGCATGTTGTGGCGTTTTCTGAGATTAAGCCGGTAGAAAAAAAACAGGTAAAGCTAGCTATTGTTGCTAATCCTAAACCAGAGCTACTGGCAGAATTTGAAAACTTAACGTGGGTGCACAGTGTTTGGGCTGGCGTTGAACATTTAATGAAGTCATTAACAGATTCACCGATTGAAGTAGTGCGATTAATTGATCCTATGCTAAGCAGTGCCATGTCTGAAGCCGTATTAGCGTGGAGTTTATATTTGCACCGAGACATGCCGCGTTATGCTAAGCAACAAAAAGATAAGCACTGGCTACAGCATGCTCTTATACCTGCAAGTGAACGACGTATTGGTATTCTTGGTTTAGGAGAATTAGGTCAAGCATGTGCAAAGCAGCTGAAAATAAATGGTTTTAAGGTTATGGGTTGGAGCCGAACAGCTAAAAATATAGCCAATGTTAGCTGTTATAGTGGAGAGAGTGGATTAGTAGAAATGGCAGCGCAAAGTGATATTTTAGTGTGCTTATTACCGTTAACCCCCGCAACAAAATGGATTGTTAATAAAGATTTATTAGCTAAGTTACCTCAAGGCAGTGCGATTATTAACTTTGCCCGTGGTGGTATTATTAATACCGACGATTTACTCGATGCTTTAAGCTCTGGCCATATTAACCATGCGGTACTTGATGTTTTTGAACATGAGCCACTCAACGCTGATAGCGCACTTTGGCAACACCCAGACATCACCATTTTACCACACATATCTGCGCCAACAAATCTCAATAGTGCTTGTGATATTGTCGCTCAAAATATTATCAGTTTTCGCGAAACTGGGCAGGTGCCTAAAGCAGTGAGTAAAGTTAATGGTTATTGAATTTGAAAAACTGTTAAATGCTTAGAGGTCATCTACCCGTAAAATATAGCGATCAAATGTTAAAGTTTTTACTTACTTCAATTGCTATCACAAAGGGGGTGCGGTAATTACATAACGTTCATCGGCGCTATTAGTAATACCTTTGAAAGGGTAGCATGTGATCAACACTAAACTTCTCTCATCAGCAACTAATGGAAATTGGCCGATAGTAGCATCAACTATATCAATACTTTCTACTTGATAGTGTTGCATTTTTCCTCGGGCATCGACCAAAGAAACTATATCTTTTATGGCAATATCCTCTAAAAATGCAAAGTGACTATCTCGGTGACCTGCAACAACAAAAGGCTTTATGGCCGCAGGCTGATTAAACGGCGCAACAGCGCCAGCCGAAAACGCTAACGTGGTAGGGTCACCGCCATTTAATACCACAATACTCTTATCTATACGCTGAAAAACCAGTTCGGCAATTGGAAATGTATCAGCCCAAGGCCAAGGTTTAATGGCTATTGGCTTACTTAGGCTATGTGGGTTGGTATTATCTTGTCCACGTATTTTCTGTTGTGCCATTATTGATATTGATTGCTGCCAACTATGTTTAATTAATTGTTGTGACAACCACGCTTTAGCTGGCAACCAACTCGCTTGTACACACAAAAAACCACCTACAATTAATAAAGCTGCAGCCGCTAATTTTCTAACGGTTTTAGTGAGGTTAGCCATGCTATTTAGACCACATGCGCAGTATCAATGGTGCTAACAGCATTAATAACAAACCGAACAGTAGTTGTTGATGCCAACCCAGTGCTGTTCTAGGCATTGCTACCATTAAATTTTCATGTGCTTTTGCTAACGAATTCATTTGTCGTTTGGCATTGTTTTCGTTATTTTTAGCGGTTAATGGCAACAACTCTGCTGGTTTCTCAACCGCAATAAAGCTGGTATAAGGTGATAATGTCTGGTGAGCAATTGAGGTTGAAATTACCTGTGATTTCACTTGGTGTTTATCAGCTCCAGTGACTAAGCTATCTAGCAAACTTTCAATTTTTCTCCGCGCCCAGAGTGTTGATATACCTCGCGATGAATGACTATCATCAATAATTACTTGCTGATACCAAGGGCTTTCAGCACTATCTCCCATGACTTGTATTCTCGTAATAGGCAGCTTTGATTTTATTGCTATTTGCAACGGCTCTCCTATGTATAAATCAGCAATTCTTTTAGGGTAAACATCCACTGCTTGGTGAACTTGGTTATCAAACATTAAGTCAATATTGGTGATCGCCGGATGGTTGATTTTGCTCATCAGAGCAGACATTTGCGATTGAACTTCATTATTATTTTTAATAAAGACATAACTGCCTCGGCCGAACTGCGCCGCTTTTTTCATAAAATAGCCATTGGGTGCAGCGCCAATTCCAACGGTAAATAAACGAAAGTTCCGTTGAGCACCATCAAGTAACTGCATCAATTCAAACTCATTAGCCACAGCGCCATCAGTAATAAAAATGACTTGTCGAATGGCCTTTACTGTTTGCTGCTGAGCTTTTGCCATGACGAGTGCTTGACTAAGAGGGCGATACATTTCAGTGCCACCATCTGCTTGCAAATTGTTGATAAATTGCTGTGCTTGGCCAATATTGCGTGGTGAAGCCATATTTGTGTCTGGAAATAATAATTTAACGCTGTCGTCGAAAGCGATAATGTTGAAGCTATCTTTGGTATTTAATTTTAAAATTGCTTCTTGCAAGCTAGCCTTAGCTTGCACCATAGAGCTTCCTTGCATAGAGCCTGAGGTATCAATAATAAAAATAATGTCACGGGCTAAGGTTGTTGTTTGATCAACTGGCGGTGGGAAAAAGGTTAATAACGTAAAGTATTCACTACCAACCTGTTCAGTAAAGCTAATGACTTGTGGTTTTTGATTTGGTTGAAGCTGCCAATTGAGTTCAAAGTCGCTATTTGCGATGGCTTGTTCCTCAGTTAGAGTGATCAGGTGTGAAGCTTGATCGCCAGTTAACGCTTTAGTTTTTATGTTATGGCTATTACTGGTTATTGTTGCAACGCTAGCACCGGCATTAAGTACTATATTTATTGATGCTTTGCTGTTCGCGAGTACTCTCGCCTGTGAAGGTATAAATTCTGTGTGTTGTTGCGCAGGAGACTTTTGGTAGTTCTCGCTCTGATAACGAGCGGTCATGGCAAACGGTAGTTTCAAGCTTAACTGGTTTAGGTTAAAGGTTACCGGCATGATGAAATCTAATGTTACCACCACCGTTGATTGTGCAGGAATATTAGCTATGTTGTTGGTAAATAAGTTGGGTCGTTGTTGTTGCACCAAACTCGCTTTTTTTCCGCGTTTCTTCGCTCGTTCATAAACGGCTTTAGCTGCTTTTTTCTCCATTATTTGACCAATAATTTCTTTATCAGCCACTTTTACTTTTAAGTGTTTAATCGCGGCATTTTCCGGTAACGGAAATTGATATTTACCCTCTAACTCAATGTTATAAGGGTTTATAAATACTTGCTTTATTTGTGCATAAGCGACCAAACCATTAACTTCAATATTAAGCGTAATATCTAAGGGCAAGGCTATATGCTTACTGTTGTCGGGATGAGTGAATATTAATTGCGGCCCTTGAATTAAGCTGCTTTCACTTGATGAGGTTGATTGGGAGTTAAGTTCTGCATCAAAAGTATTAGCGCGTGTTAATGGCACAATAGCCACAATAAGTGTTGCTAAAAATGCAAATAATAAAAGGTACTTAAACCACTTCCTGCGCTGTTTTTTACGCTTTTGCTGATAAAAATATGAATCTTGATAATCGACAAATATTAATTTTTTATTTGAGTTAAACATGCGTTGCTCCAAAGTGCTGTTGATATAAGCTATTTCAACAAAACAAAAGGTGCAGTGGGCGTTAACAATAAGACAATGTGGTGAGCAATTGTGGCAACATTATGGCGATTTTTGTGCAGTATGATTAAGCAACATACTAGTTTTTATTCACGATGAGTAAAAGCCTTATGTTACTGAAAATATAGTTAGATTAAAGTAGCAGCAATGAGCTACTTATTTAAAGCACCATAGTTGCTCACAATAGTTGCTGACATTAAGCCAATAAATAAAATTAGCTTTTATTATTGCTAAGGTATAACTCATGAGCTTGTATCCAAAATTGGCTGGATATTTTATTGATAACGTTTGATTCTGCGTTGATTAAAATGGCAAAACCTATATCCAGTGTTGGTGAGTAACCTATGTCAGCACGATAACCAGCAACCCAACCTGAGTGGTAAATGATTGGGTGACCTTCAAACTGATAAATACGCCAGCCATAACCGTAGTGGGCATCGCTCAGGTGTTCACGCCAATATCGACGACGTAAATCTTTTTTGGTTCTAATACGGGGTATAGTGAGTTCTGTGAGCAGCGCAGGCGAAAGCACTTCGGGGTTATTACCTAAATTGGCGATTAGCCATTTAGCTAAATCAGTAATACTTGCGTTTACACCTGCTGCTGGCGCAACCTTGTAGTAGTCAGGCTCAACATCTACCGTACGCCATATATAGCGTCTAATGTCTTTTCCCGCGCGTGTTTTCTGCCCAGTTTTTACCCTTTTTCTTAAAATATGAGGTTTAGCGGTATTGTTCTGCGTTAAAAATACGTCTATGCCTACAGAAGCATTGTCCATTTTTAAAGGGGAAAAAATTCGTTCTTGCAACAAGCTAGCATAACTTTTTTTGGTCACTGCCTCTATTGCAGGTTGTAAAAAGCCGTAAGCAATATTTTGATAACCGTAACACTTAGCAGGTCGACAAATAGGGGTGACGCGGTCAAAACGGCTAATTATTTTTGCCATATTCCAGTTTTCATGCAATAAGTTATCGTAAGCATTAGGCATTAAACCGCTGGAATGGCTGAGCAAGTGTTTTAATTGAATTTTGTCTGCGGCACCTTTAGTAGCCAAAGCAAAATTAGGCAAAAACTTTGTGATGGGATCAGACAAATTGAGTTTTTTTTCTTGCGCTAACATAATGGCAATTGTTGCAGCAAAAGGTTTTGATACAGAGGCTAGGCGAAAAACGGTGTTGTTATCCACCTTGCTTTTATTAGTCTTGTCGGTATAACCAAAATTTTCCATCACAATGATTTTGTTGTTTCTAACAACGGTATAAGCCGCCCCTGGAATACTTTGTTTTATTAACTCATTAGCAATGCTTTTTGATAACTTTTCATTAAAGCTATCAAGTTGAGCGGCATTAACAGTGAATGTAGATAAGATAGAAAAAAGCGTGATAAAGCGAAAAAGCATGTAAACAACCGATTTTGAAAAACGCTTAAGTCTAACCAGTTAATTTGTAAATAAAAAGTAAAATCAACGTTTATGTAGGGTTTAACTTGCTTTAAACCCTAAAGTAGCAGGTTTAAAGCTTGATATTTAATAGCGCTAAATTTGTTTATTTATGTTGCTTAGCACTAAACCAAAAATTCATAAAGTCAGCGGTGAGTTTGTTTTCAATTTCCATTACTCGCTCGGTTGGGCAAAAAATGGTGAAAATAATTTGAGTGTCACCAAGATCAGATGTAGCAACTTCAATATGTGGCTCTGGCCCTGCAATCTTTATATCTAATCTATGCTCAATAACTTGGTTATATCGTTCAGCAACATCACTAAAATCTGCACAATAGCCGTTGGCTTTAACCTTCATAGCATCAATAAAATCAAACGGATTTACGCTGCCATCTCGGGTCAGGGTGAAGTGATGCACAGCATAACGTTTAAGGAAGTTTAAGTTTTTAATCGGGGTGGTTATCAATTGATTATTCGGTAAATAAAGAGTTTTACCGGTAAACTGATAATTACTGATATTGACTTCTAGTAACGTTAAATTAATCCAGTCAATTGAGTTTACCTCACCACAATAGTTGCCCACTTGGATCCAATCACCAACCCGAAATGGACGATTAGAAACCACATAAATAAAACCGATAAAACATTGAATAAATTCCCTTGTTGCTAATACGATAGCAACAACAAAAGCAGCAATTGAAAAGGCAAACTTTTGAATTTCAACCGACCAAATATTAAATAAGACAACAATTAGCGCAAAGTTAAAAATATTATTTAAAAAATTGACGGTAAAACGTTTGTCTATTTTCTTCTTTTTAGCACGACTTTTTATAAAGCGAGTAACGACTAATTTGACGGTGATAATTACGATAGCTAATACAAGGGTAACTAAGGATTTGTTTTCTAAAAGAGTTTGGAGCATGAGTTGCCTATAAATTACTACAATAACGACTTTATTTGGCGCTAAAAAGGGGCACGATAATGGATTTAAAGCGACAAATCGAGGGAAATATTATTTTAATTTCAGATTGCTTATATTCACTTGTAAAATCAATATTACATTCGTTCAGCTACTATTCAGTTAACGTGTATTAAGCTGTGTTCTCGTTACAATTATTAACTAATAATTTAATCACCTAGCCGTTAAATTTGTGACATAGTACTTAAGCTCAGCTATGGAGCTATAGCTGGCTGTGGTGATTGAAATAACACAAATATCGCAGATTTTAATAGCATTGTTATGCTGTTACTCACTTTAATGGTTCACTAGTGGAGCCATTAACCTGTTGTATAAAGATGTAATATAAATTGATTTTAAAAAGGACATTATATGAAATTATTTACTTGTATTTTATTGCTTAGCTTTTCCGCTTTTACTTTTGCCAATAATAGTTTGCCGACTCATCGTCATATTTCGGTAACAGGCTCGGCTGAATTAATGGCAATGCCAGATATTGCCGTTATACATTTAAATGTTGAAAGCGAACAAATAACCAGTTTGGATGCAAAAAAAGAAGTAGATCAGCGGGTGAATAACTTACTGGATGGTTTAGCTGATTTTGGTGTTGATGAAGACAGCGTCTCGGCTTCAAATATTTCAACGGAAATACGTCGAACCTATAGCCGTGGTGAACAAGATAAAATTGAGGGTTATATTGCACGCAGAACATTAAAAGTAACATTAAACGATATTGATAAACTGAATGCCTTTATGGATTTTGCTTTATCAGTAAAAATTAATGCGATTAGAAGTATTGAATTAAAATCCTCTGATGAAAAGAAATTACAACAAGAAGTAAATGCACTTGCTGTTAATAGTGCAAAAAGCAAAGGTAAATCGTTAGCGAACGCTTTTGATGCTGAGTTAGGTGCAATATATAGTATTAATGCTAGTTCAAATCAAAGTCATCATAGATATGGTGCTAATAACGAAGCTTATAAAATGAGATCGAGTATGGCAGATAGCGCGGCAAAACCTGGGCGTTATTTACAAGAAAATATTGTTTTTTCAGCAACAATTGATGTGGTTTTTGATTTAGAACTTTAGAGTAGAGATTTGCAGTAATAAAGCTAAATCAAGACCTATCAAACCATTCCTATCAATCATTCCTGTCAAACCATAATAAGCGCGCGTTAATATTTTCCCTTTGTCATGCATGGTACTAAGGGACCAATTATTAACGCGCTAAAGTAAGGTAACCTTGAGCATAAATTTATATAACTGATATATAATAAGGAAACCTTATGCTTAACCAAAAAGTAGCCCTAATTACGGGCTCAACAAGCGGTATTGGCCTAGCAACAGCCCATGTACTTGCCGCGCAGGGAATTAACCTTGTTTTACACGGATTAATGCCAACCCATGAAGGCGAAGAACTAGCGAGTGAATTTTCCGTTCAATATGGTATCAATGCCATTTTTGACAATGCTGATTTAATGAATGTTCAGAGCATCGAACGTTTAATAAAAAACGCTATTGAGCAAATGGGCAGTGTTGATATTTTAATTAATAATGCCGGTATACAGCATACCGAATCAGCTGAAAATTTTCCGTTAGAAAAATGGAATGCTATTCTTGCGATTAACTTATCTGCGGCATTTCATGCCATTCAATACTCACTGCCAAAAATGAAACAAAACGGCTGGGGCAGAATTATTAATGTTGCTTCTGTGCATGGTTTAGTTGGGTCAGTAAATAAGTCTGCGTATTGTGCTGCGAAACATGGCTTAGTGGGCTTAACAAAAGTGCTCGCTTTAGAGTGCGCAGAGCAAGGCATTACCGTCAATGCTATTTGCCCTGGCTGGGTTGATACCCCGCTAATTAACGATCAAATTTCAGCGATCGCCAAAAAGCAAAATATTCCCTTTGATGATGCTAAATACCAACTTGTTACGGCTAAGCAACCCTTGCCAGAAATGATGGCACCAGAGCAAATCGGTGAGTTTATTTTGTTTTTGTGTAGTGACAGTGCCAGAAGTATCACAGGCTCTGCCTTGCCTATGGATGGTGCGTGGACAGCGCAGTAATTATTTTATCAAGCTAAAATTTAAAATAAAAAAAAGGGCTACCTTGCATAACAAGGAGCCCATAGGAAGTTAGTTAATTATTTACTAGTCGTAGCTTCTGTTTAGTTAATTCATTCAAACAAAAGGTTACTCAGCCTTAATAAATTTTTCAATCATCATATAGGTTTGATGGTATTGCTCAGGCACTAGTTTTGACAACAACATATAAGCATGTATTAATTCGTCAAATTGGTAATGTTCAACACAGACACCTGCTTGTTGTGCTTTTTCGGCATACAAGGCCCCTTCATCTCGCAACGGATCACAACCTGCCGTTATCACTAAGGTTTTAGGCATTTTAATATCAAAATCACCTAGTAAAGGCGATGCTTGTTTGATTAAGGCGGCTGTGGCTTCGTTGGTGTTTACATCGATATTGTCGATATTGAAATACTGCTGAAAATACCAACGTATTTTATCGGATTCAAGTAAAAAACCTTCGCCATTTTCAACAATTGATGGGCTACTCATGGAGTAATCAACACTTGGGTACATTAGTATTTGTTTATCAATATTAATATCAGGATTATTTATATTGTTAGTGACCAAGCTGGTGCAAATTGCGCCACCCGCACTATCACCTGCAATATAAAGTGTAGCGCTAAATCGATAATCTTTTAATAAGTTTTGGTAGTTTTCCAATAGATACTGACAGTCTTCTATACCAGCAGGATAAGGGTGCTCAGGTGCTAAACGATAATCTATACAAATAACTATCGCATTAGCGGCAATAGCAAGTTCTCGGCTAATGGGGTCGTATAAATCAATGCTACCGCACATGTGACCACCGCCATGAAAATGCAATAAAACAGGTAAAGGTTGCTCTGGATTAGGATGATAAATGCGTACTGCAACTTGATGTTCAGCGACCATAATAAATGTATTTTTTATCAAGGAGATTTCAGGGCCTGGGATCATATAAGCGCTTAAGTTCTCCAAGTTCTGCCTGATAATACTAGGCTCAAAAGCGGCACCCGATGCTTTTGCTTGCTCAAGACCTTCGTTAACCTGCTTGAGTAATGGAGCTAAATTTTTTGATACAGTACCTCGCATATTAACTTCCTACTTTTATATTTTTTTGTTGGCCAGATTCTGGTAAAAAATAGCTACCAATAAACAAGGTAGAACTGAGTGCAGTGATTAAAATAAACGACCAAGTAAAATCACCTTGGTTAACATCAACTAAACTGCCGAATATCCATAAAATAAGTGTCGAAATTATATAGCTAATTGAGTAAAACATACTAAATACGATGGTGATACGCGGCGAAGTCATTTTGGGTAATTCGTGTGGAATAGACACTAATGCAGTCACGGGTAAGAAGATAAAAAAACCTAATACCATGGCTGCAAAGGTTTGTAGCCAATAAATGTCACTAAATGAAAATATGCCGGTACTGATAATAACAACAAAACCAGACCAACGAATAACTGGGATGCGTAAAGGTATTTTCTTGGCATAAATAATACCAAATATAGTCCCAATAATACCAAAACCAATGACCCATTTACTTTGCACTATGCCCGCCTTAGGGTAAAAAGTGAACAAGCAAATGTAGAACGCTAGAATACCAGAGTACGCTAAGCCATAAATCCAATTGAAGCGGTCTTTCAAACCTTCTTTGTAGCTGTAAACTGCGGGTAAATCATTGATATTTTGAGTTGATGTATCTGGTTCTTCAAATTTAACTAAAAGCCAAAGCAGGGCAACAATTAAGCTGATAACTGAGAACAAGGCTAAGCTGTTTTGCCATCCCCCGGTTAGATCATTAATCGTACCCATTTGCCACAATATAACTGCGGTACCAATATTAAAGGCTACGGCGTTAATACCATTAATAGTAGAGCGTTCTTCCGCTTTAAAAAATTGTAAAACGATAGGGTTAAAATATACCACCATAAATGCGCCACCAAGGCCCATCAAAAAGCGGCTTAATAACAATAATTCGTAATTTGGTGCATATGGCGTGAGTAGACCTATCGTGATGAGTAAGCTGGAAACAAAAAACGCATATTTAATGCCTAGTTTTATCGCTATCCAAGCCGCAATGAAAGTGCCAACAATCTTAGCTAGGGTCACTGCACCACTGATAAAGCTTGCTGAAGCTAGGCTATGTACGTCAAGCGAAAGCATAATACTTTGCATACTCGCGGTGCCGCCAACCCAAGCCATGGCAAATAATACATAACTAAAGAAAACAATAGCTTCGACTAAATATTTGTTAGTAATTTTCATCTATGATAACTTTTATACAAAACAACAATGAATAGCTAGGTTACCTGAGGATGTTGGGGAAATAAGTACTACCTTAGTGCACTATAACTCAATAGCACAAATGATATGCTAGCACTACATGCCTCTATGCTAGGTATAGCATCTTTAAAACAAAGGAATAAATTTGTTAGCTTGGCTTTCTATTGATACATGGTTAATCACCGTTCTTTCTATTGGTTATTTATGCCTACTTTTTTTGGTGGCTTATAAAGGTCAGAATCAATCATCTGAACAATGGCGCTGTAAACCCTGGGTTTATAGTTTTTCATTAGCGGTAAGTTGTACATCGTGGGCTTTTTACGGCACGGTAGGGCAAGCAGCTACCACAGGTGCTTGGCTTGCACCTTTGTATATTGGCACTATCATGTGTTTGGTATTTGCATGGCCAATGTTGATGAAAATGCTGAACATTATCAAGCGACAAAACTTAACCTCAATTGCTGATTTTATTGCCTTTCGATACGACCGTTCGCCAAAAATCGCCATTACCGTTGCCTTGATCGCTTTGATTGGTACTGTGCCCTATATTGCGTTGCAATTACGCGCCATTAGTACCAGCTTTGATTTACTCACTGGCACGTTTCAATCCGGTATTAGTACCGCATTTGTCGTTACTATTGTTTTAATTGTTTTTAGTATTTTTTTTGGTACTCGACAAATTGCTGCAAGTAAGCAGAATCAAGGCTTAGTATTAGCGATTGCTTTTAGTTCTGTGGTTAAATTGTTGGCGCTAACGGCCGTGGGAATTTTTGCGACGTTTTTTGTTTTTGATGGTTTTGCCGATCTCGCTGCCCAGCAACAAACTAAGCAACTATTTACTGAGACAAACTCTGTTTATTTGAGTGTTGCTCATGCACTTCTGGGCGCCATTACTATTTTCGTTCTGCCGCAGCAATTTCATATGATGATGATTGAAAACCATCATCCACAAGAGTTAAAAACGGCTCGCTGGTTATTTCCATTGTATTTTATTTTAATTAATATTTTTGTTTTACCCATTGCCATTGCCGGCTTGATTACTTTTCCTGGCGGCAGTGTAGACGCCGATACCTATGTATTAACGCTGCCATTGTTTTTTCAACAAGCGTGGTTAGGTGTTGTGGTATATATTGGCGGATTAGCGGCAGCAACGAGTATGGTCATTGTGTCGGCTATTGTTTTGAGCACAATGATTTCAACCGAAGTAATAACACCCTTAACGTTGAAATTTAAATATTTTAGCAAGGAAGGCGCACCGCAGTTTTCAGGCTTATTATTAAAACAACGCCGCCTTACTATTACCGCAATTTTGTTATTCGCTTTTGCTTTTGAACGTAGCATTAATCAGCAAAGTCATTTAGCCAGTATTGGCTTGCTCTCCTTCGTTTTACTTTCGCAATTTGCCCCCGCAATTATCGGCGCTTTATATTGGCGAAAAGCCAATGGTAAAGGGGCATTGACAGGATTAATTGTTGGTAGTGTTATGTGGCTTTTTACCTTATTACTACCGATTATTGCGCCCAACTTATCTTGGGTACAAAATGGCGTGTTTGGTATCAGTTGGTTAAAGCCTACTGCATTGTTTGGTGTCGACTTTTTAGACTTAACCAGCCATGGAGTTTTCTATAGTTTAATCAGTAATATTGTCTGCTTTGTGGTTGTTTCACTGCTAACACATCGCAGTGTTGGTGAAAAACTACAAGCCGATATTTTTATCTCTAAAAGTCAGCGAAAATATGAACGAAACTTAAGCACGGAAGATCTCTACAGCTTATTAATGCGCTTTATTGATAAAAGCTCAGCAGATGAGTTTTTGAAAATTGCAAAGTCAAATCAAAGCAATCAAAACAGTCTTGATGTTGAACCCATCAATTTAATTGAATATACGCGGCTGCAGCTTTCAGGTGTTTTAGGCTCGGCCTCTACAAGAATGGTAATGAAGGCGGCGTCAACCTCCGAGAGAATGCCGCTTGAAGACGTGGTTAGTATTGTCGATGAAGCGAATGAAATGTTTCGTTTTAATCGTGAGCTTTTACAGTCAGGTGTTGAAAATATTGAGCAGGGTATCAGTGTTGTCGATGCAGATATGAGGTTAGTGGCATGGAATCAGCGGTATATTCAATTACTTGATTACCCAGATGGCTTTGTTCAAGCCGGTTTACCTGTTGAAACTTTATTGAGACATAACATTGCAAGAGGTATTATTTCTGGAGCTAATAATATTGATCAGATGATAACTAAGCGAATCGCCCATATGAAAAACGGCGATAGTCATCTTTTTCAACGTAAAATGCCTAACGGTATTGTCTTAGAAATTAGAGGGCAGTCGATGCCTGCCGGTGGCTTCGTCAGTACCTTTTCTGATATTACTGCTCATATTGAAGCCGAGAAAGCCTTACAAAAAGCTAACGAAAACCTCGAAAAACGTGTTGAAAGTCGTACCCAAGAACTGCAAAAAGCGAAGTCTGAAGCCGAAGCGGCTTATAGTAGTAAAAGTCGATTTTTAGCCGCGGCGAGCCACGATTTAATGCAGCCTTTTAATGCCTTGTCTTTATTTACTTCAATGTTAAAAAATAAAGTACAAGGTGAAGAATTAACCGCACTTGCTGAGCACATTGATGACTCCCTTAATGTTGTTGAAGCCTTATTGTCAGACTTAGTTGAAATTTCTCGATTAGACAGCAGTTCTGAAAAAATTGATAAAAGCCATTTCGCTTTAGATGACTTACTCAGCCCATTAAAGAATGAATTTACAGCATTATCAGAGCAAGCCAACATTAGGTTTTCTTATCAATTTAGTCAATGTGTTGTGCACTCAGATAAACGCATGTTAAGAAGGGTGATACAAAACTTTTTATCCAATGCGGTACATTACTGTAATGACAAACAAGGGATAAAGTCGGGCATCAGTAACCGAATTTTACTCGGCATTCGAAGAACAAAAACCATGATACGTGTAGAGGTATGGGATAACGGGCCGGGTATTGCATTGGCGCAACAAAAAGCTATATTTCGTGAGTTTGAGCGTTTAGAACAAAACCGAGAAATACCAGGGCTAGGATTAGGTTTAGCCATTTCAGAACGTATAGCTAATTTACTTGGATTAAAAATTTCAGTCAAATCTCAACTTGGCAAAGGTACATGTTTTAGTATTGAAATCCCTAGAGCCAATGCAAATGAAGCAGCGTTAGTAAACGCCAACGCCAGTAAAAAAAGCAATAAAAACCTCGACACTATTTCTGAAGCATCAGCACAAAAACCATTTAATAACATTGTTGTGTTATTGGTAGATAATGACCAATTAATGTTAACGGCTATGGCCAAACAACTTATCGATTGGGGCTGCAGTGTATTAACGGCTTTTGATGAGGAGTCATGCCAACAAAAGTTAGCTAATGGTGAGATAAAGCCCGATATTATTATTGCCGATTATCATCTGGATCATGGTAATAATGGCGTTGAATTAGTACGAAAAATGCTACAAACACAAGAATGGCAATTGCCAGTGATCATTTGTTCTGCTGATCCGTCAGAAATTGTTAGACAACACACAAGCGATGCTGAGTGCTTATTTTTACGTAAACCGGTTAAATCTTTAGCGCTAAAACGTATGATGAAGCAACTTCTTAACTAGTCCAATAACTTGCATATACAAAGCAACTCACTTAATCTTTTAATAATAGAGTCTATTTTTAAAAAATATACAGCGTTTTTCCCTAGCATGGTAAATGTTTTACCATTTAAAAGTGTTGAGAGATTTACTGATAACCTTTAATTGAGATCGAATTTTCGCTTATGCTAATAAAGGATATATGTTGATGGGTGCTTCCCATATATTGCAACTTTCTTACATGCTAACTGAAGCGTTATTTGTTGGTATAATCATTGTTACTCTGTTTAGCATGCGCCATAAATTTGGTATTGCGCTTCTGTATATAACGTTAGGCACATTCCAATACCTACAAGCGGTACTTGCATCGTTTCTATATTTCGAAATTTTTCCTGGTTTATTTGTCAGCCCAGGTTCCGCAGTACTTTTTAATGCCAGCTTATTCGCCGTGCTTTTGATCTACATTAGAGAAGATGTTGCTGAAGCTCGAAAACTAATATACGGACTAGTTTTTGCGAATATCACTTTAACAATATTTTTGCTGATAATTGGTAGCCATATACAAGGGTTGCCAAGTGAGCAAGTATCCCATATTCCATTACAAGTTTTTAATTTTACACCTCGAATACTCATCGCTGGAACGCTAACATTAACAGCAGATGTTTTATTGATCATTATCATTTACGAGCTATTTTCAAGACATATCAGCAATTTATTTTTAAGAATTTACAGTGCTATGGCAGTAGTGCTAATTTTTGATACGCTCGTTTTTACCACTGGCTCAGGTATTATTTCTCAACAAGATCAATATCTAACGTTTTTGATTTCAGCAATGATTGGTAAGTTACTTTTTGGACTTTTTTATTCGATAATGTTGATCTTTTATCTAAAATACTTTGGCAAAAGAGAATATGTTTCTCATGGTAAAGACTCCGAAATTAAAGATATTTTTACCTTTCTAACTTATCGTCAAAAATACGAATTGTTATGTAAAGAAATTCATAAAGATCACCTCACCGGGCTTTATAACAGAGGTTTTTTAAATGAAAGCTTACCGCGAGAGTTAGATAAAGCAAAAGCTAATGGTGATAAAACCGCTTTGCTGATGATAGATGTCGATAATTTCAAATCAATTAATGATGTTTTTGGTCACCAAGAAGGCGATAGAATACTCGTATTTTTGGCGACGGTTATTACTCAGTCTATTAGAGAAATGGATTTAGCGTGTCGATATGGTGGTGAAGAATTCTCTTTGATTTTACCTAGAACTCATATTAATTCTGCTGTGCAATTAGCTGAAAGGATCAGAGATAAATTAGCGCTTTTATCCGACTCGCATAAGCCAGCGTTAGCGCGAAAAATCACGCTAACTATTGGTGTTGCCGTAGCACCAGAACAAGCTGATAATGCTGAAGACTTGGTCTTTATCGCTGATAAACGACTTTATATAGGTAAGAAACGTGGCAGAAATTGTATCGTGTCAACGGGTTAGTTATTCATAGGCTAGGTTAACTAAATGCTTAGAGGTTAATGTGGTCAGCATACCAAGAAACTAACCATTGAAACCAGTATATTTAATACTAACACTCGTTGTTTGCAAGAGAAGCAACTTAACGCTTTTGAGAGGTAAGTATGAGAGTTATTTTTTAAGGTTATTACCTATTGAGCATGATTTAATTTTGTAGTCAGCAAGTCAGCCAAAACCATAAATCAAATCATTTTATTTAATTTGAGCACGTGTTTACCTTTAAGACACGTTTAAGTGTTGCGAAGGGCTCAACATTAATTGTTGATAAGCCAGACCCGCTAGTGTGCGATTATTCACTTCTAATTTTAACAAGATAGCAGAAACATGCTTTTTGACTGTGGTTTCTTTAATATCGAGATCATAAGCGATTTGTTTATTTAATTGGCCATCAGCTATTTGAGTTAGCACTATGTATTGTTGTGGTGTCAGTTGGCTTAACTGTTTAGCGAGTTTTTGATGAGAGAGGTCGATTTGCTGGTCAGCATTAAACTCGATATGTTCTGGTAGCCAAATTCCACCGTCTAATACGGTATCAATGGCTTTTGCTATGGTAGCTAAGTCAGCCGATTTTGGAATAAAAGCCGCAGCACCAAAGTTAATCGCTTTTTGCATGGTTTCAGAGTTGTCGTCTGACGATACCATGATCACCACAATATCAGGAAAGTGGTTTTGTAATTGCGTTAAACCTGTAAAACCGTCGTTTCCTGGCATATGTAAATCAAGAAAAACAATTTCTAAACTGTCATTTTCGTTAACGGCTTTAAGTAAGTCGTGAAAATTATCAACTTCAAGGGTTTCATCATCTTCTATGCACTCCACAATCGCTTGTTTTAAAGCGGTGCGAAATAAGGGATGATCGTCAGCGATGATTACTTTTGCTTGGGTCATTACAGCAGCCTTTATGTGATTAAAAGTACGAGTACAACGTAATATTTTCGAACAACAAAACGAGCATATTAAGAACTTACAATTATAGAAAGTTTATTATCAAAAAAAGAGCCGGTAAAAACCAGCTCTTTTTAATATTTGATGATAAAGGCTTTTTAGAAGCTATAACCAATAGTTAATGAAATGGTTTCAGGGTCACCGTAATAACCAATCAATGTAGTATCACCACCTAAACCTGGGGCATAGCTGCCATCAGTATTTTGCTCACCTAAGAAGGCATAGTTACCTACTAAGTACTCTTCATCGGTAATATTTTTCCAATGTAGCGCTGCGGTCCAATCACCGTCATTGCTATACCAGTTAATACCGAAGTTAAGTAGGCCGTAACCATCTTGTGTTAGTAAGTTATCAGTAACGTTTAAATCGTAATCACTACGGTAATAGTAGTTACCATTCACTACAAAAGCCCCTGCAGATGTTTCAATATCATAAGAAAAGCCAAGATTAGCCGTAGTTTCAGGGGTATTAGTAATAGTAAAACTATCGCTAATATCTATCTTGTTAAGGTCTGTATCGAATGATATTACTTCTGAAAATGATGAGTCAATTAAACCGACATTAGCAAATAAATTTAAGCTATCAGTTGCAGCATATTCAATCTCTAGCTCTAAACCCGATGCGGTAGATTTACCAATATTACCTAAACGTTGGCTTAACGCACTATTGTCTTCTGAAGGTAAAACAGTAACGAATTGTCTGTCTTTATGATCAAGGTAGAAAGCTGTGGCATTCACCCTTAAATTATCATTCCACTCACTTTTAACACCGACTTCAAATGAGTCAACAACTTCTGGATTTACAGCTGGCTCTGCTCCTTCTGCTCTAGGGTTAAATGTGCCTGATTTAAAGCCTTGTGAGTAGCTAGCATAGAACATCATGTCATTTGAGTATTGATACTCAGCACCAACACGTGGAGTAAAACGCGACCAATCTTCTTTGTCATTTAGTACTTCAGGGAAGGTAACATCGCCACGTACATAACCCGGTATCCAACCACTTTCAGGATAAACAGTTTCAAATGCTAGACCATTATTAACGTTAGCTGTTTTTTCTTCTGTGGTATAACGTGCACCTAAAGTCATCGATAATTTATCAGTAAGGTTGTAAGAGCCTTGTGCATAAACCGCATAGCTTTCACTGTTGTTACAACCGCTAACTTCACGAGTTAACCCGGGTAAACCTAAAGATTGGCCAAAATTTTCTAAGATTGCATCAAAGTGACCACAAGACTCACCATCAAAGTAGTATAAGCCTGAAACAAAAGTTAAATTGTCTGAGTCATAGTTAAGTTGAAATTCTTGACTGAACTGTTCATCGTCATAAATCGCGGGTACATCAAAAATACGCTCTGCGGTATTATCAAAATCAATATTTGTTTTCGAGTAGTTTTCGCGGCTGGCTGTAACTGACTTAACTGACCAAGTGTCGTTGATAAAATATTCTGCCGTTAAACTGAAACCTTCAGACTCAACACTATTCCACGTAGGCATACTGGTGTAAGAATCATAAACGCTGTCAGGTACTGGTGCATCAGTGACTATGCTCGGCAGTAAACGGTAACCGCCTTTAGCATTTGAGTCATCTGTTGTTTTGTCATAGTTAAAGCGGAAAAATAAATCGTCATTAGGTTCGAATTCGACAGTAATTCGACCAGCAAAAACATCTTTGTTGTAATTTTCTAGGTCTTGATTTGGTAAGTCAGATTGTAAAAACTCACCGTAACCATCTCGCGTTAAATTAGCTAAGGCAAAACCAACGTAAAGTTTGTCGTCTATTACGGGAATTTTACCTGCCACTTTATAATCTTGACGACCATAGTTGCCAAAAGTTGCTTTAAGATCTAGCTCTAGATCACCAGACATTTTTTTAGTGACATATTTAATTGCGCCACCGATAGTGTTTTTACCGTATAAACTACCTTGTGGACCACGCAAAACTTCAATACGTTCTACATCAAGAATATCTAATACAGCGCCTTGTGGGCGAGCTATATAAACATCATCAACATAAATACCAACACCAGGTTCATAACCCCATAATGGATCATCTTGACCAACACCACGAATAAAAGCGGTTAATGTTGAGTTAGTACCACGACTCGCTTGTAAGGTAGTGTTTGGAGAAAACTGCTGAACTTCAGACATCACACTGACGCCACTTTGAGCTAACTGTTCAGCACCAACAGAAGTTACCGCTACAGGTACAGATTGTAAGCTTTCTAAGCTTTTACGCGCCGTTACTTCAATACGCTCTAACGTTGGATCATTTTTTATCTGTTCATCTGTTTCTGCCGCCATGATGTTTTGGCTAGTCAGTGCTGCTGAAATTGTTATGGCTAAAACGCTGAGCCTGGTGTTAAAACGTTTCATGGTGTTTCCCCGTATTATTAAATCTTATAAACCGCTAGTTAGAGCACTTTATTGTTTTTTATTAGTGTGGATAAAACTCTATAGTAAATTTGTCAGAAGTTAATTTGTACTATAGTAGTATGTCGTATTTTTTTAATGTAACTCACTGTAAATAAAGACTATATATTTAATTTTATTTATTTCTACATGTCTTTTATTAGTGATATTTACCTTGATTTAGATTTTCCAAGCGGCAATTAAGTATTGTACTGTGCTAAAGGGCGCGCTAATGACAAATGGCGCTTCAATGCCTCCGTCGGTTTTTTCTGGGGCGACAGTTATGCCATGACCCATGTTTTCAATTTCAATGAGTTCGACATTAGTTTGTTTGTTTTTTCCCTGCCACTGACTTACTTGATAGCCCTGATATTTTGAAATGATAGGTTGTTGTACAGACTCTGTTAATTGTGCCCAGTGTATAGCCAGATGTTGTGAATTTTTCGGGTTGACCACTGCGTCGGTATCACCGGTAAATATCGACAATGCCGGCCAATGTGGTTGTATTTTGTTTAGCTGTTTAATCAAGGTTGTTAATTGCTCAGTCGTTTGAGAAGGACCACTGCGCATACAAGCTATAGCAGTTATCAAATTATCTGCACAAGGGTAGGGTATACCAGCAACAATAGCGCCCGCGGTGAATAGCTCCGGGTAATTTACCACCATTGAACTCGCCATAGCACCACCGGCAGATAAACCTATAATATAAATGTTGCTAAAGTTTTGCTTGGCATTGACGGTGCTAATCATGTTTTTAATCGACAGACTTTCACCTTGGTTTTTTTCAATATCTTGTGTCGAAAACCAATTAAAGCAGCCTTTAATATTATTGTTTTGGCTTTGTTGTGGAATAAGTAACGAAAACTTTTTCTTTTTTGCTAAAGCCATTAAACCTGTTTGCTCAGCAAGAGTTTCACCTTGTTGAACACAGCCATGTAATAAAACAATCAAATTTTTATTCGTTTTTGCACCTTGAAAGTAACTTGCGCTCAACTCGCCAGGGTTATTTCCAAACTCAATTAATGCTGATGATATAGCAAAACTATTGGCGCTGAAAATTGCTATTGTAATGATGATAATCATTGATAAAAATTTATACATGATATGTTTCCATAGTTAAGCGTTATAAATATAAGTTAAAAATTTAAGGTATTAAAAAGGCAATTTAACCCTGTTATCATGGCGCATAAAATAAAGTTATAGAATGCTACTTTAGTTCCACAGTATTTGTTAAATGATTATTTTAAAAGATAAAACTAGTGATTTTATTATGATCAGCGAAACGTTAAGCTGTGAGAGTAAATTACAGTGGAATTTATTGCTTGGCTATTATCATTAAAAGGCAAATGTCATGACATTTAAAACTTTGGCGCAACGTATATTTTTTCTTCAGCCTTTATTAAATCTTATTTTTATCGCTGGTATTATTTCAATCATTATTCTATTTATTTATGGCTCAATTGAAAATCAAAATACTTATGCTTTACCTTTTTTATTATTCGCTGTTTGGAGTTTGTTGCTCAGTGCATTAATCGGGGTGTTGGTTCAAACACCCAGTAGTGAAAAAATAGCGAAAGGTTGGTTTTCTGGTTTAAAAAATAGGCTGGGTAGAGCTTTATTTTCTCTGGTGCTATTACTTTTTATATTAATAAGTTTGGCGTTGTTGTACGCGACAATTAAATTATTGAACTTGTAAAATATAATGTTAACGCTCAGCAATAGAGTATTTTTTAATTATAATTAAATAATATAAAGTTAGCTTTATCAATGATTAACGTTTTAAAAAAGCTACCTACAAGCAAAGAGAATTCAATTGAAAAGTGCTAGGGTGTAGTAACAAGCTTTAAATACATGCTGTACTTTAACCTTAGTGATTTGTAGTTATGATAGCATTGTATTCTTAATAGACTGTACATTCAGCAGTAGGTAAATGGTGGTTGCTTAGTATACTATCTCAGCATCTTAATAAATTAATCCTTCATAAAAAGAGCTATAAAAAATGGAACATGAACAACACCTAGCCTTACTTGGGGCCATCGCCCAAGGTGATAAAAAGGCGTTTTCAGCACTGTATCAATCAACCAGTAAACAGCTTTATGCGGTTAGTTTGAAAATGCTAGCCCGCAAAGAATTAGCCGAAGAAGCATTGCAAGAAGCTTATGTACGTATTTGGCATAATGCCTCAGAATATCGTATAGGAAAGGGCACGGTCCTTACTTGGATGATCAGTATTGTGAGATACAGATCATTAGATATTTTACGTTACAACAATATTAGAAAAGAAGACATATTAGACGAAAATATTAACCTTGATATTGAAGCCCCTGAACAAGTCACTGACTCAGAACAATTGCTATTAGATAAGTGTTTACAACAACTTGATTTGCAACAACGACAAGCAATTTATTTAGCTTATTTTAATGGATGCTCACATAAAGAGGTGATGAAGCACTTAAACAACCCATTGGGCACCATTAAAAGCTGGATAAGACGTGGTCTTACAAGTTTACAAAGTTGTTTAACGTCATGAATTATCAATCAGAAAACCTCAAAAATGCTCTGGCTGCAGAGTATGTGCTAGGCACGTTACGTGGGCCTGCTCGTCAACGCTTTCAAAAATTGATGATGCAATATCCACCGATCAGTGATGCAACCTCAACTTGGGAGCAACACTTGAATGCCTTAGGACAAAAAATTCCACCTGTAATACCTGACGATTCAGTCTGGCAACGCATTGAGCAGCAACTTGGTTTTTCAGTTGAGCAAACAACAAGTGCTGAACAAGCACAAAGTAATGTTGTACCCATGACAAAAGCTAAACCTAAAGTATGGCAAAGCATTGCTGGATTAGCGTCTGCTGCGGCATTAATTCTTGCTGTTCTATTGGTGAATGTTGATACAAGCGTGCCTGACGCTCAGCAATTAGCCTTGGTTAACAACGAACAAACTGAATTATTATGGGCATTAGAAATTGGTGCTGATACCATTGATATTCAAACCACTAAAAGCTTAGTCGCAAAAGCTAATGCCGATTATGAACTGTGGATAGTGGCGGCCGATGGTAGACCGCCAATTTCGTTAGGGCCTATTGCCAAAAACGGGTAAATTAACCTTAAGTAAACCTGAGTTGTTTGATCAAATTGAAATCGCCGCTTTAGCGGTGAGCTTGGAGCCGTTAGGTGGCTCACCAAATGGTTCACCAACGACAGTGTTGTATACCTCTAAATTGGTTACCCTTTAGTCAAACTCATTAATAACTGACTTAAAATAACCAGTAGCATATAAAAAGCGAAACGAGAGTTTCGCTTTTTTTTCCTCCAAATAAAACTTCTTACTTTATATTCAATAGTAGCGGTATAGCTAAATCACAAAAATTTAAACAATTAACATTTTTATAGCCTACGCTTTAGTCAGTTAATGAAGATTAACCATGCCAGCAAAAAAACGTTGGTTTATATCAAAAAACATTAGAAAGGATACTAAAGGTTTTTACACTTCAATTGCATAATCATGTAATTATTAAATTTTTTTCGATTTAATTTAAATAAAAAATATTTATATAAAAGCATTAATTAACAGATACTTAAGTTTTTATACTTGGATTTAAAAATATAATTGCAAATTAAATGATTTTTTTTGAATCCAATACTGATTTTCAACCGTTTAACTATATGAGCTTTCAAGAAAGTAACCATTAAGAAGTATAAAATTAAAAGGAAACGTCATGAAAAAATTTAAAATAACGCTTATAGCCTCAGTAATAATGAGTGCAACTTTGTCTCAAGCTGTTTCAGCATCAAGTCATCGTGAAGCACCAAATCTTACGCGTATGCCAACAGTAGATTCCACAGATTTTTACGCATTCAATAGTTATGAAGAAGGTCGTGGCGATTACGTCACGTTAATTGCAAATTACATTCCTCTGCAAGACGCTTACGGTGGACCAAACTATTTCGCTATGGATCCAGCAGCATCTTATGATATTCATATCGATAACGACGGTGATGCAGTAGAAGATATCACCTTTAGTTTCAATTTTAGCCAAATGTTAGGTAACAATAATGCAGGTATCGCCTTAATGGTAGGTCCTGAAGGTGCAAAAAAATCAGTTGGTGTACCGCTTAAAAATGTTGGTGGCATTAGCATGGCGGATCAATCTGCGGCTAACTTCTCTGAGAGTTATACGGTTAAAATGACTTCTGGACCTATGGGAGAAGGCACTGCCGTTGATGTTACTAATACCACTTCTGGCGGAGCAAGTTTTTCTAAGCCTTTAGATTACATTGGTAATAAAACATTCAGCAATGAAGCGCAGTACATGGCTTATGCAAACAGCCATATTTATACAGCGGCAATCCCAGGTTGTGATGCACCGGCAAAAGTTTTTGTTGGTCAACGTAAAGATGCTTTTACCGTTAACTTAGGTAAAGTATTTGATTTAGTTAATTTCGTTCCTGTTGAAGGCGATAGTGCTCCGGGTGCAGGCGATGCCGCTGGTTTCCCAGGTGGTATTACACAATCTGCTATGAATGATGATTTAGCCGATAAAAATGTGACCAGTATTGCTATTGAAGTACCTACCGCTTGTTTAACAGGTGACGGTAATGGTGTTATTGGTAGCTGGACTTCTGCAAGTTTACCGCAAGCTAGAATTTTAAACCCAAATGCTAGTTTCGATAATACTGAAGTTAATGGCGGAGCAATGACACAAGTTTCACGTCTTGGTTCTCCTTTAGTAAACGAGCTAGTGATAGGTATTGCGGATAAAGATAAATTTTCAACGTCTCACCCGAGTAATGATGGACAGTTTGCTGATTATGTTACGCATCCTACATTACCTGAGTTGCTGAATATTTTATTCAAAGATGCGGTGAATACTACGCTTGGTGCCAACATAGAAACCTTAGCGCCAACTAACTTCCCACGTGTTGATTTAGTTACTGCATTCTTGACGGGTTTTCCTGGTGTGAATCAAATGTCGACAGTTACTGCCTCTGAAATGTTGCGTTTAAACACTGGTATTGCCGCTGTTTCTGCTGATATGCAGTCATCATTTGGTGTTGCTGGTGACGATTTAGCTGGTTTCCCAAATGGCCGTCGTCCAGGTGATGATGTGGTTGATATCGCACTTCGTGTTGTGATGGGTCGTTTATGTTACCCAATTCCGGTTAATGGCACTGATACTGATTTAGGTTTATGTGCGCCTGAAGATGCAAGTGTTGGTAATGTATCTTTTACTGATGGAGCTCCTAGTAATGCATCTATGATAGGAACAAGTTTTCCATACTTAGCTATGCCTTTACCAGGTTCTGAATAAGGAACACTATGATGAATTATCGTAAACACAATACAGCATTGAAAACCAATGCACGTCGTCCACTTAAGTTGTTAGCCCTGAGTTTGGGCGCCACATTAGTGCTTGCCGGCTGTAACGATGGCTACAAAGAAAAAGCTGAGGAACCTAACGCCGCACCTACAACTATAACGGTTGATTTGATTACGCAAACAGAAACACCTATCACTGATATGTTAAGTGCTTCTGATGCCGATGGCGATGGCTTAAGCTTTAGCTTAGATCAACAGGCAATGTTAGGAGTGGTAACTGTTGCAGGTAACGGTGGCTTTACTTACCAGCCTAATGATGAAGTTACAGGTAGTGATAGCTTCACCTTTTCGGTAACTGATGGCGTAAATGCTCCCGTTACTGGTACGGTTAACATTACTATTGAAGCACTTGAAGTGTCTTTTGCTGCTTATAGTCGCGCAGCCTTTAATCAGCAATCAACGGATAAGCCACTATCGACAAATGGTCGTGCGTTTATTCAAGATGTTGAAGATCCAACAGCATACGACGACTTACTTCCACAGTAATATCGAGCTTGACTGCGCCAAGGAAGGCGCCCTTTTATGGATGATAATATGCCAATACAAAATTATATAGCTTATCGCATTAAAACGCTGAACAAACGCTTCAAAAATAATGTCATGAAGTTATTGTTAAAACGCTACAAAAGTTTATTGATATTGGCTTTTATTTCCATTGTAAATCCTGCATATTCAAACAGCTACATTCCCAAATCAGATCAAAGTATTGTTGCTCGTTGGACAGTACCTAAACCCGCAGAACAACCTAAAGTTTTTATCGCTCAGTTGATCAGTGATGCAAGTAAACCTGGTTTAGCAAGCCGATATTATGGTCGAGCCAGTGCATTGCTTAAGCCTTTAATCGCTGCAGAGCCAAATGATATAGAACTACAGTATTATTCAGCCAATGTATTACAGCATTATCATCAATTTGATCAAGCTCAGCAATTACTCAGCCAAATACTACTAAAAAAACCTGATCATGTTAGTGCATGGTTAATGAAAGCTAATATTCATATGGTGCAAGGTGATTTAGCCGCAGCCAAACGAGCTTGCTTACAAGTGTTAGGGCAGGGTAGCCTTTTTATTAGCAGTGTATGTGTATTGGAAATTAATGCTGAACAAGGGCAAGTTGCACAGAGTTATAAGCAGTTAAATCAACTAGTCGATGTTGCTGGAGAAATTCCGCGAGAACAAGCTATCTGGTTGAATCAAATTTTAGCTGACTTGGCTCAACGCCAACATTTACCCGAACAAGCCATTAAGCATTTGTCGGGTTACCCGCTAGCGCAAATGCCAGTCAGTTATTTAGCCTTGTGGGCAGATATTCATTTAGAACAACAACATGAAAAAATTGTATTAGATAACCTTGGGCCTATTGTGCTGGCCAGCGACAGTTTTGACGATGCGTTATTATTACGACTTGCTTTAGCAGAACAAAGTCTTAATTTGCCGCTTGATTCAGTTCTTAACTCAAACCATAATGCGGAAAGCAAAGCATGGCAACAGCGACTAACACAACGCATTGAAATACGCCTGCAGCGCAATGATACAGCACATGCTGCCGATATTGCCCGATATTATTTAGATATTTCACCCGATGCGAGTAAGGCGTTACATTGGGCAAAAATTAATTGGCAACAGGCTAAATTAGGCCCTGATAAACAGATACTTGAGCGGGCTAAAGCAGCACAGACATCCTTGGAAATATAACCCAGGTATTACCTTTACAACTTCTCAATCCAATAATTAGAATAGTGAGTTCAAATATGTCGCAGTGGTTAAAAATATGCTTTGTTGTACTTTCACTTATATTGACCCATTCGGTCGCCGCTCACCAATTAAGCACCAGTTACATTATTGCCGAAATGGACGACACAGGTCGCATTAATGGCGAATGGCAATTGAGCTTAACAGATTTAGAATTAGCCGTGGGCTTAGATTTAAATGCGAACGGTGAGTTAACTTGGGGTGAAGTAAAAAATCGCCAAGCTGAAATAGCCGGTTACTTAGCAGAGCATTTACTACTCAGTCGAAACAACCTTTTATGTAATCTTAGTTTTAACGCTGTAGAGCGGTTACAAGATCATGCTAACGAAGCCTTCGCTGTAACTGACTTTTCAGGTCAATGTGCGATCAGCGGACCACTCACTGTAAAATACAAGGCAATATTTGCCTTAGACAGTAGCCATGAAATGTTATTGAATATTGGTGATGGCAACAATATGCACAGTTTTGTTTTAGACGATAACACTCAAGAGGTCACCTTAGATTTAAAAGAAGGTAGCTGGCAGACAACGTTCACACAGTTCGTTTATCAAGGAATGATCCATATTTGGATAGGCATAGATCATATTCTATTCCTGTTGGCGCTATTGTTACCGGCGGTATTACAGCGTAAAGACAATCAATGGCAAGCGATAACAAGTGTTAAAACTATTTTAACGAATACCGTTTGGATTATCAGTGCGTTTACATTGGCACACTCTCTAACATTAACCGCTACCGCATTAGGTTGGTTAACGCCGAGTAGTCGCTGGGTGGAATTAGGCATAGCTATTTCTGTTTTATTTGCGGCATTAAATAATATTTGGCCGATTGTTTTACGTTTAGCTTGGTTAACTTTTGCTTTTGGTTTGTTACATGGAATGGGCTTTGCTGGGGTACTTGGTGAGCTCGGTTTGCCGGCAGATCAACAACTGCTAAGTATTTTAGCTTTTAATTTAGGCGTGGAAATTGGGCAATTAGCGATACTTGCGATATTGTTGCCAGTGTTGATTTTATTGCGTAACACCAAGCTCTATAGTAAAGGCATTATGCCCGTTGGCTCATTGTTAATTGCGATGATGGCAGTGCAATGGAGTATCGAGCGTTGGTGAGTTTAGCTCTGACTAAACTTATAAAATTTTAACATAATAAAAGTAAGCTGATGTAGTGTCAGCTCAACGAGTAAACTCAGTAATCGTTACTCGAGAGTAATATAAAAATTAAATTCACATGTGTAACTGTTTTAGATGTGAAAAAAAGCTCTAGTTAATTAAATAACTAGGGCTTTTTTCATATAAGGTATTTGTAACTTTAGAACTGTGCTTTACGGTAAGCTTCGCAAGCTTCCTCATCTTCACATTCGCCATACAAGTATAAACTGTGGTTGGTGAGTTTTACTTTATGTAACTTGGCAACATCTTCTTGGCGTTGTTCAATAACATCGTCTTCAAACTCAATAACTTTACCGCAGTTTAAACAAACCAAATGGTCATGGTGTTTCTTATGACTAAGTTCAAATACAGACTTACCACCTTCAAAATGGTGACGAGTTACAATCCCTGCATCATCAAATTGGTTTAACACGCGATATACTGTCGCTAAGCCAATTTCTTCATTATGCTCAAGCAAAATTTTATATACATCTTCAGCGCTGATGTGTTGGTTATTTGGATTTTGTAAAATGCCCAAAATTTTAATGCGCGGCAGAGTAATTTTTAGTCCGGCTCTTTTTAGTTCTTCATTTTGTTCAGGCATTAATTTTAATCTCTACATCAGCGTTCAATTTATGGAAAATTATAGGGGGTTATGCGCTAGGTTGAAAGAGCTAGTTGTAAATGATTGTCTATTTTACTGGTTTTATTGGCCTAACACGTCATAATACTTTTTCTGGTCTGACGAGTGTGATGTTATAAACCATACGGTTTATATGGGTACTTAGACAATAACAGCTTTTCAAGGAAGTAATATGTTTAAAAAAGCTTGGCAAATGAAATTACTTTTAAATATTTGGCCGCCTTTCCTATTTACAGGAATTCGGGTTTTAGAGGTTTCTGACGATTTTCGTAAAGCTAAAGTGCGCTTAAAACTCAACATGTTTAATAAAAATGCTGTTGGCGTACATTTTGGAGGATCACTATATGCCATGACAGATCCTTTTTGTATGTTATTGGTTATGTCACGCTTAGGTAAAGATTATGTTGTTTGGGATAAGTCAGCTGATATTGACTACATTAAACCAGGTAAGGGCACAGTGACTGCCGAATTTATCATTACCGATGCGTTTATTGAAGATATTTTGGCGCATACAGCTCAAGGTGAGAAGTACCTGCCTGAAATTCCCGTTTACGTTAAAGACGCGCAAGGTGAACTTGTCGCTAAATTGAATAGAACATTGTATATTCGCAGAAAGAAAACAGCACAATAACCACTGCTATATTTTTAATAGGCTTAGGCTAAAATAAGTTGATTAGGAGGGAACAGAGTCACAATTGACTTATGTGCCCCTCTTTATATCGTATAAGTCTTTACTAGGCATTATGCTGCAATTAAAGACCTCAAAGTCGTTACAAACTACTTATCATCTTCTAAACTTAACATGCGTTTTTTTAACCGGTCTAAATCTATAGCTTTTGAGCGCACGGTGAGCTTAATATGGCTATATTCATATTCTTCTTTGGTAACACTCATGCTTGATCTAATCTCGCCTATAATACCTTTAGCGGTATAGGGAATAATGATTTCATCTTCAATCATCTCTTCCTGTGCTGTATTAACAATATATTGATGTAACTTACTAATATCAGCTGGATTGCGAGTAGATGTCATCATGGCATCAGGAAATTCTTCCATTAAAGCTTGTTTTTGTTCTGCGCTTAGTTGATCAGATTTATTCAGTACCAATAATTTCTTACTATCTTCAACGCCTACTTCTTCAAGTACTTCATGCACCACATCAAGCTGCGAACGAAAACCAGGATCTGAAGCATCAACTACATACAACAATAATGATGCATCATGCGCTTCGGCTAGGGTTGAATGAAAAGACGCGACCAAGTCGTGCGGTAGTTTTTTGATAAAACCTACGGTATCTGACACGAGTATTCTAGGTTGAACCGTTGGGTACAACGCACGAACAGTAGTATCAAGTGTAGCGAATAGTTTGTTTTCACCTTCGACATCACTGCCTGTAATCGCTCGCATCATTGATGACTTACCCGCATTGGTATAACCAACTAGCGCGACACAAAAAAGCTCTGAACGTTGGGTGCGTCGGCCTTTCATTTCATGTTGAACGCTGACTAATTCGCGCTTAAGGTCTGCAAGTTGATCACGAACAGCTCGGCGGTTTAGCTCAAGGTTCGTTTCGCCTGCACCTTTACCCATTTGACGATCTCTATCGCCAGACGATGTTTCACGAAGGCGCGGTGCGACATAATTAAGCCGAGCAATTTCCACTTGTAATTTCGCCGTTTTGGTACGAGCATGGCGACTAAATATTTCAATAATAATACCGGTTCGATCAAATACCTCTACGCCCAATTGGTTCTCTACATTACGGAGTTGGGATGGGCTTAAATCGCAATCAAATACCACGACATCAGCACAGGCAAACGGCAGGTTTTCTGACGGAATATCTGAAGGCATAGCTGTAAGTAGTGTTTCATCGACTACTTCTTTTGGTACGTCATTAGATAAGTCATCTGCTGCTTCAATTTCTTCAACTTCACCTTTGTTACCGGTAAGGTGCGCTATTTCAGCAAGCTTACCTAAACCAAGTACATTAACTTTATTCGTTGAACTCAATTTTTGCGACTGTGTGCCAACAACCTTAAACCCTAAAGTTGTTACTAAACGCGCCAGTTCTGCCAGTGACTCTGTTGCTTCATCACCTTTAAACTGCGGTGTGCAAATCGAGATGAGTAATGCGTGATTGAGTGATGCTTTTGCTGTTAGTTGCATAATTTTTTATATAAGTGCACTTGACGTGCAAACCTAAATTTTTGTCTAAAGTAAGTTCATCCTACGCTGTTATAGATAAGCTTTATAGGGTAATCGCGGACTAAATGTAGAGTTTATTTTAGTTAATGGTAAATCGTCGATATATTGGGCTGGCAGGCAACTCAGGATGAATGTTATTTAAGTCGAAAATGCTGCAATATTATTGAAATTGATAAAGCTTGTGGTAAAGGAAAAGATTAATTTTTTCTGCGTTACTACATTTAATAGTATCGCTTTAAAATTATATTTGGATGATGTGCTTTTGATCATCATAAAGTGACAACAAAACAAAACAAAACAAAACAAGGCTATATTGCTTGAGCATTTAATGACAGTAGCTTTATTTTTAAGTGTCGTTTAAGTGTCGTTTAAGTGTCGTTTAAGTTCGTTTGACCGCGATATAAATCGATTAAATATCGCGAGTTTAAATCTGGAATAATTAGCCGTAGTTAATTTTCAGCTGACAAGGCGGTATCTGCAGTTTGCTGACATACCCGTTTAGGAAATACACGTGACTTTAGATGCTTTTGAATTGACTTATCTCTTGCGCCAGAGTTAATGAACGCCAATAACTGTTGGTTAATGTTATCTCTGGTTTGGGTTAAATTTTCATTGATAATAAAACCAACTTCATCACTCATAACAGGTATGGGTGATTGATAAAATTCGTTTTGACAAAACTCCGAGTCAAACATAACACCTCGTGCGTTTTCCTCACTCATAATAGCAAAATCACAGCGCCCTTTACTTAACATGCTGACAATCGATTTTTGGCTACTTGAATCAACACGCACTAACTTGCCATCATTAAAGTATGGCTGTAAAAAAGGGTAACTAAATGCATGTCTTGTGCAAATTAGCGCACCATTATGAGCGTTAAGTGAAAATTGCTCTTGGAACTTCTTTGTTGAGTAGATGTAACTAACATGAGGCATGATGGTATTCGAATATATAAATTTTTTCGGATTTTCTAACCAAATGGCGCTACCAAAAAACACGTCTGCCTCTTTAGACATCACCAGTTTTTCATTACGTGCTCTACTGGAGTCAATGTACTTAACATTAAACGCATCACTATCATCAAAGCTTTCAAAAAAATCTACCACAACACCCCGATAACTAGACTTCTCATGATCGAAATAAATATAAGGAGAAGAGCCTGGAGCATTAATGACAAACCTTAAGTTATCATTTGCAGGCAGAGCCAATGAGGTCAATGTGCTTGCTAAGCTAAAAAAAACCAGCATTAAAGATAATATAAATTGGTATGTGTACTTCATAAAATCAAATTAACCTACACTTCCTTGATGTTATTTTAATTGAATAAACTCTAAAACAATAAATAAGCTTTTGTAAAAAATTAAGAGTAAAAAAAATTATTGGGCAGCTAAAGTCTCATTATCGTTTATTTTATTATAATGATAAATATTGTAATTACTATAATGTAAACATAGTACTTAAGTACTAAATATTCGTTTTATTCTTTTTAGGATTGGCTCTAGGGAGGAGTATTTGATGCTACTTGCGTAGCAATAAATGCTTATTGAAAGTTAAGCTGTAAAAGTAAACAGGTTATAAAAAAGTCACTTTTATGATTGAAAACATTGAATGCAAAGGGCAGTAAACAGAGAGTTGCTATATTTACTGCCTTTTTACGTATGACTAAAATAGTCTATTCTTTTACTAGCCGGCTTTATAATCTTGTAATGTTACCGTCGCATCGTGCAAGCTGTCTTGATTCACTTGTATTATGCCGCGCTTAGGGCGATCTAAGTCAATGATGATAAAGACCACCAGAACAATTAACGTGAACAATAAAATAGTAGGGAAGGCAGGGCGCTTTTTCCCTAAGCCACTGTTATAACCCAACATACCACCCACAGTAACAAAGACACCAAATAATAGAAATAACACTGGCTCAGGTACATGCAGCCTCAACATTGCCGTGCGTTTATTTTCAATTTGAATCATTGACGATAAAGATTGATAAAAGCCATTTGCAATTAACAGTGACTTTGGATTAACCAGTTCTTTTTGTGCCAATTCAATAAGATTTGCTTGAGATTTATTGACCTTTTTATTGATGTTGCTTCGCTGTTCAGGGTTTGATAAATCAACTTGGCTTAATGAAATACGTAGCGTTAAATAGACTTCTAATTCACTAAAAACCGCTTCTCTAATTTCTATTGGTAGTAGTTTTGCTTGCATTGCTACTCGGTTAATCGCACCAGCTTCTTCAATAACAGCACTACTGCGAGCGTCATAACGGTGTAATGACATATTAAATGTAAAACCTAATAACAAAGCAAGTAAACCAATAATGCCAGTTTGTATCGCCGTAGATTGGGTTTTCATCTCGGCGTTTTCTACATCTTTATTTCGTCGACCTAAGGTATAGGCGATTTGGTTAATAATAAGCATCAAAATAAACAGTGTGATGATAATTATAAGGCTATTTTTGTCGTACATTAATTCTTGGCTCACTAATAGAGTCTCAGTGCTAGGAAAGTAATTTAGCAAGAGTGGGTTAAGGTGATTAATTGGTCAAGGGATATTTTAAACCAAATTGAAATACAGTACAGCACTGTTCAGTAATTAAGGCGCAATGTTTTTATATGTGGTTATTATAAAATTCATTAGTTATTTGTACTCATGTTAAATCTGAGTTTTAGATTAGTATTCAGCTTGAGGTAAATCGTATTTAGCTTTTATTTTTAATCGCAGAGGTGCAATGTCATCAAAGGCTTGTTGGTAGCTTTGAATAATAAAATCAGGGGTATTTATATTAAATGCTAAATAATTACCTGTTTTGTTGACCTGCCAAACTTGTTCGTAGGCGTTAGCATTGAACTTGTTTTCTTTCATTAAATGATCAAAAGCATGGATAGAGGCGATCACCATATCTACCCGACCAGACTCCATCAACACATAAGCTTGCTTTAACGTTGCCACACTGGCGATATTAGCTTTGGGAAAGTTAATCTGGTGTAACGAAATCTCTGATATATCACCTCTAACCGCTGCTACAGAATGTGCAAAAACGTCTTTTTCGCTAGAAAAATTAAATCTATTCGATTTTTTAGTAATCAGTACTTGAGTCGAGTGGAAAATAGGTCCTACCCATTTAAATAAGTTTTCACGAGGTTTAGTTTTGGACATGGTAAATATTGCGGTATTGTTTTTCTCCAAGGTAAATTGATAACCGCGTGTCCATGGAACAAGCTGTATTTCTGGTTCATTAATATTTAAGTGTTTCCACATGGCTTTTACAGTATCAACAGAAATACCTTCAAGTTTATTGTTTATTAAAAAATTAGCAGGCGGATAAATTTCAGTATAAAAGGTGATTTGCTCAATTTTAGAAGGCGTTTGATTTGCTTTTAATTGAGGAAGCATTAAAAAAAATAACAAAATTGATTTTAAAATAAATTTTTTCATTATTAGGCAGCAAAGCAAATTATCGATAAGCCATAATAACAATTTTTTTGGTATTATTTAAGGCTAAGTTTAATAAATTAGTCGATGAAATAAATTTATGCTTTGAGGTCAATAACCTAATATTTATTGACCTGCAGATTCAAGGCATAATCAATTACATTTAATGCTTATAAAGTATAATTAAAGTGCATTGCTTCATGTTGTGAGCTAATTTAATTAAGAGTAATAAAACATGTTGAGTATGTTGCCGCCCGATTTTTCAATATATTAGAGACAAAAAAACCAGCTAATTGCTGGTCTCTTTAATGATATGCTAGCTTTTACTTTAAAAGTTAATCTTCTAGCTCAGCTAAACAAAGTTCATCATAAATTTGCTTAACCCATGTATCAACTCGCTCTTCAGTTAATTCTGGCTGGCGGTCTTCATCAATACATAAACCGATGAATGTACTTTCGTCAGTTAACGCTTTAGAGGCTTCAAATTCATAGCCTTCAGTTGACCAGTTACCAACGACGATTGCACCTTTAGACTCAACAATATCACGCAATGGTTCCATCGCATCACAGAAGTATTCAGCGTAATCTTCTTGATCACCTAATCCAAAAATAGCCACTAACTTATCAGTGAAATCTATTTCTTCTAATTCTGGTAAGAAGTCATCCCAGTCGCACTGGTTTTCACCGTAGTACCAAGTAGGGATACCTAAGATTAATAAATCGAACTCAGCTATTTCTTCTTTAGTACTTTTGGCGATATCTTTAACATCGACAAGTTTTTTGCCCAATTTCTTTTGGATCATTTTGCCTACGGCTTCGGTGTTACCTGTATCACTTCCGAAAAATAAACCTACAATTGCCATCAATCTAACCTTTTATATCTACTAAACTTTAATATCGTTGGCATCAAGCGATTGAACTAATAAGACTTCTATTAACTCACTTCGACTAATACCCTTATCTTTTGCTAAAACGTCTAAGCGTTCAAATACATCTTGATGTAGTTTGAACTCTACTCGCTTTAGACCATTGTTCTTATCGCGCTTAACCTGATTACGTTTGTTTATCTTTACTTGCACGCTGCGCGAATGTGGGTTCGTTTTTGGACGCCCCGGACGCTTTTCATCGCTAAATAAATCAATGGTTGTTAAATCTGCTACTTCTTTTGCCATTTTATTACTTACTTACCCAACGCCTTGGCTTTCCCAAACAAACTGAATGATACCTTTAGCGATAAATCCGGCACATCCTAAAAATAATACAAAATAAACAACTAACTTGCCCATTTTAGGGACATCGTTTTTTTTCATTACATCATGGATTGTTAACCCAATGAAAATAAAGATAAAAGCATAAAATAAATTCAGCCCTATGGCTTCAACTAATTCAAAGTTTTCTGCTATCATAATCAACCCTAGAATTTTCAGGCGGCACTATAGCATATCAGTGCTTTTAAACACATTAAAATTGTTAGTTTGGCCGCTAGACTTTAGATGGAATTTTATAACCTTAAAGTCTATGAGACCAACTGAGTCAATAATACATTGCTCAAGTAATAGTAAATTTGAGACTTTAAAAAGCGTGCTATATCAATTAGCTTGCTAAAAACCCTTCAACACTTCGGTTAAAAGCGGTTGTTTTCTCAGCATGCAACCAATGCCCTGCACCTTGAATAACTCGAGCACGACTTTGAGGAAACAAACGCAAAATCTCATCACGATGCTCGGGTAATATATAGTCAGAGTTTGCGCCTTTAATGAATAGGGTGGCGCCTTGATAGCTGTTATTTCCTTGATAGGTTTTCATTATTTCTGGGTAATTGGTCGCTATATTTTCAACATTACATTTAAAGGCAAGTTGACCGTTTTCAGTACTTAAATTTCTTAATAAAAATTGTCTAACGCTAAGCTCTTCAACGTATGATGAAAGCTCTTTGTCAGCGTCTTTACGTTGTTTAATAATCGTAAAGTCGAGAGATTGTAAACCGGCTATTATTTTATTGTGATGCGGAGGGTATTCTACTGGCGCTATGTCAGCGACAATCAATTTTTCAACTAACTGAGGAAATGTTAAAGCCAGTTCCATGGCGATTTTTCCGCCCATAGAATGCCCCAGCACAACCGCGCTTTTTATAGCGAGGTGCTCCATAAGAGCAACAATGTCTTGAGCCATGGTTGGATAATCCATCACACTATCGTGAAATGAATCACCATGATTTCTCACATCAACACTCGTTACTCGAAAATTTTCAGCTAACGCTTTTGCTACCATTCCTAAGTTTTCAAGGCGACCAAATAAGCCATGAATGAGAATGATGTCCTTACCGCTGCCCAATTGCTGATAATTTAAAAGCTTCGCCATTGTTGTATTTGCCCAGTGTTATTCAGTTGGGATAATTGTCCTTGTTTTAGGATTTTGATGCAACGAAAAACCAAGTTAAAGTGGTTTTATGAACCACCACGCGAAACTAAAGATGTTTATTTAAGCGTGTGAAATAGAATGTGATATTGATATAAGCGTTCTTTTTTGAAAATAATGTCATCATTTGCTGATCCACTATAGAGACTTCTTATCAACGTAAGTATAATCTTGCCGCGATCTATAATAATTATCCTAGGGTCATCAATGAAAAACATCGAAATAGATGAAGAGCTTTATCAGCACATTGCCTCAAATACTCAATATATTGGCGAAAGTGCCTCGTCGATATTACGTCGTCTTATGAAATTACCAAATGAACATGACGTTGAGAATAAAATAACAGTGGAAGTAGACACTATTGAAAAGAACGAAGTTGAAGTTGCTCAAACACAAGCAACAAGTGTTACACCAGACAATAATGGCTCGGTATTTAACTATATTAATAGAGAAGAATTAGCGATGCAACGTGGCGCCGTTGGTCGATTTTTATTGATTTTAGCGGCTTTATATCGAGTACATAATCAGCAGTTTTCTACTGTCTGCAATATTAGAGGCCGCGACCGATTATATTTTGCAGCCAGCGAAGCTGAACTTGCGGCAAGTGGCAGTAGCACTAAACCACGTCAGATACCTGATAGCCCTTTTTGGGTGATAACAAATTCAAATACTACGCGTAAAAAGATGATGTTAACCGAAGTAAGCCGAGCATTGGGCTATGATGAACAAGACGTAGAGAATATTCGCGATTTACTTTAGCTTTTTTTTCGTTACATAGGTTACATAGGTTACTGTAAGTTACTTAAGTTACTTAGATTATATCAGTGACAATTGAGTAGCAGGCTTAAAGCAAACTTTAATATGAATACAAGGAGTTGAAATGACAGTTCATCAGCATGCAGGAAAACCTGTAAGACCAGAAGATCGAATTAATATTGGTCGTTTAGTAAGTGATTATTTTTTACTGAAGCCCAATGTAACTATTGCTGAGCAAAAAGTGACCTTTGGTACTTCTGGACATCGAGGTAACGCCAGTAAGTTAAGCTTCAATGAACAGCATATTGAAGCTATTTGTCAGGCGGTGGCTGAATATCGTCAAGCAAAAGGATTTAAAGGGCCACTTTATTTGGGTAAAGATACCCACGCCTTATCTGAGCCTGCATTTGCTTCTGCAATTTCAGTATTGATTGCAAATAATGTTCCTGTAGTTATTCAAAGTGATGACGGCTTTACGCCAACGCCTGTTATTTCTCGTCTTATAATTGTTCATAATAAAACTCACACTTCTCAGGCTGATGGCTTGATCATAACGCCATCGCACAACCCTCCAACTGATGGCGGTATTAAATATAACCCACCTCATGGTGGTCCTGCAGAAGGCGAAATAACGAAAGTTATCGAGCAACGTGCGAACGAAATTATTAGTCATAAATTAGTTGATGTTAAACGCCTTGATTATACCCAAGCACTACAATCTTCTTTGTTAAATCGTGAAGACTTTATCAACTTTTACGTCGATCAGTTAAGTCAGGTTGTTGATATGGAAGCGATTGCTAAAGCAGGTGTTCATATCGGTGTTGACCCATTAGGTGGTTCAGGTATTCATTACTGGCCAGTAATTGCAAAGAAATATGGTCTAAATCTAGCAGTAGTTAACCCAGTTGTTGATGCTAGCTTTGCTTTTATGCCGTTAGATAAAGATGGCAAAATACGCATGGATTGTTCATCGCCTTATGCTATGTCGGGTTTAATTGCTCTAAAAGATAAGTTTGATGTTGCTGTCGGTAACGACCCTGATTTTGACCGTCATGGTATTGTGACTAAAACAGGCGGTTTAATGAACCCAAATCATTATTTAGCGGTATCAATCCACTATTTAATGACCCACAGAAATTGGTCTAAAACCTGTAAAATAGGTAAAACGCTGGTTTCAAGTTCATTAATTGATCGTGTGGCTAAGCTCATTGAACGACCGCTTTCTGAAGTGCCCGTTGGCTTTAAATGGTTTGTTGATGGCTTACACAACTCAAGTTATGCCTTTGGTGGTGAAGAAAGTGCCGGTGCAACATTTTTAGCAAAAGATGGCAGTTGTTGGACAACCGATAAAGACGGCTTTGTCATGGCCTTATTAGCCGCTGAAATGCTAGCTGTAACGGGTAAAGACCCTTATCAGCTATATCAAGTTTTAGCTGAGCAATTAGGCGAACCGTGTTACGGACGTGTTGAAGCTGTTGCTAATTTACAGCAAAAGCAGGTACTAACTTCGCTGACAGCTGAAGCTATTACTACAGACATGCTCGCAGGTGAAAAAATCACCCAAGTACTATCGCACGCTCCTGGTAACAATGCGGCTATTGGTGGTATTAAAGTCTGTACAGAAAACGGTTGGTTTGCAGCACGTCCTTCTGGTACAGAAGATATATATAAAATATACGCAGAAAGCTTTATTGATGACGCACATTTACAGCTGATTATAAGTGATGCACAAAAGCTTGTGAGTGCGGCATTTTTTGCTGCAGGTTTATAGTTTAAGTTTATAAAATATTGTTGAAATGATCGAAGATAAGGTGCTAGTTGGCACCTTTTTTTGTTTTAATAAACCTGCTTAGTGCCTACCTTATTGATATTGGTGAACTCTATACAAGGCGCTGTTTTTTCAAAAGTTAACAATTATTTAGCGTTAGGGTCTTACATTATGATTTATAAAAAAAAGCAAAGTACCAAGCCACAAGTTATTTCTTATGAGCGGGTAAAATCATATATGCAATGGATGATTGAGCGCTATGGTGACTATTCAGCTAAAACTATGCTACAAAAAGCCAACCTATTGTTTAAAGACGATAAACAGTTCAACGAGCCTGCGTTGGAATATCTTATTGAGCGAGATATTATTAATGATCTACGATATGCAAAGCGATTAACCGCGAGCTTATCGGAAAAAAATATTGGTGCGAATAAAATTAAAGAAAAACTTTATACAAAAGGTTTTTCTTTCGTGGTGATTAATGAGTGTGTAAGTGCAATTGAAACAACAGACGAAGACTATTTTGAGAAAGCACTTATATTAAAAGTAAGAAAATTTGGTGTCGAACCGATTGAGGATCTAAAGCTGAAACAAAAAGCATTAAGGCACTTGATCACTAAAGGTTTTTCATATGAAATTGCCAATAAGGTCATTAGTTATTCAGATGATGACTGTAACTGAAAACGGTAAATTTTAATTAAAACTGCTGTAGAGTGCTTTCTGTGAGAACACTTTTATCAATACATTCAGGTTGTCATAGACAGCTTCACGTAAATACTAATTTTGTGTTAACAACCAAGCTTTAAAGCATTCAATCACGGAAGATGAGCGATGTTGAATAATGTAATAACCGGCATTAGCATTTATGGGGTGAAATGGTGAGGTTAGCCGAGCTTGTTTAAAGTCTTCCTCCACTAAAGCATATCTTGCAAGTGCTACACCTAACCCAGCCTCAGCGGCAGCCATTGCCATGTCAGTACGGTTGAAAAAGTGCCCTTGATTACTCTGTGTTTTTATTGCCATTTTTTCAAACCAATACTGCCATTCCTCATGTTTTTTGGCGTTTTTCCACGGCATAGCATCGTGTAATAAAGTGACTGATTGCCATATCTGCTGTTGATTTTCTGTCGAGTTATTTTGCCAATCGAAACGCTGAAAATAACTTGGACTCATTACAGGAATAAGTTGCTCGTTTAGCAATAGCTGGGCGTGTTGATTATGGTAAGGTGATTGTCCGTAATCTATGGTTAAATCAAAATTACTATCTTGGTGATCAACTAAAGCTCCTTCCGCATAAGTTTGAATACTAATGTTTGGGTACAGGTTGTAAAATTTCTTAAGGCGAGGGATTAACCATTTGTAGGCGAAAGAGGGGGTTAGTTTTAATTTTATCTCACCGTCAGGAGATTGTCCTTGTCGTAACTCATCAATAACTTTTTCGATATCGGCAAAATTGTGCTGAACAACTTGATAGAGTTTCTTGCCATCGGTTGTCAAGCTAATGCCTCTGGAATGCCTGAAAAATAACTTAAGAGAAAGTTGACTTTCTAATAAATTAATCTGTTGGCTGATTGCACCGGTAGTGATGTGTAATTGATTAGCTGTTTTAGTAAAACTACCTAGCCGCGCAGCAACCTCAAAGGTTACTAAGCCGGAAAATATATTGCCTTTCAATGCCATCTTTATTAATGCCTTTAGAATTTCTAAACACAGATGTTAATAAATATCGTTTGATAAAGACATAATTTTTTTGCATTGTAATGTTATATTTTTGCATAAAATGGCGTTGTTTTCATGAAGGTTTTGGTTTTAGGATCTGGCGTGGTTGGATTAACATCAGCATGGTATTTAGCTCAAGCTGGCCATCAAGTAACGGTTATTGATAGACAAGCGCAAAGTGGAGAAGAAACCAGTTTTGCCAACGCGGGACAAATATCTTATGGCTATTCCTCGCCTTGGGCTGCGCCTGGCGTGCCGCTAAAAGCGATGAAGTGGTTAACTCAAAAACATTCGCCACTTATTATCAAACCTAGCATTTCACCAGAGTTGTATCACTGGACGATGGCACTGTTAAAAAATTGCAGTGAAAAAAACTATCAAGTTAACAAAAGAAGAATGCTAAATATTTCAAATTATAGCCGACAATGTTTGAGCGATTTACGAGACAATTATGACATTAAGTATGAAGGACGTCAGCAAGGCACGTTACAAGTTTTTAGAAATCAGTCACAAGTCGACGCCATTGAAAAAGATATGCAATTATTATCAGCGAGTAATATAGGCTTTAAGTTACTCAATGTTGAAGAATGCGTTGAAAAAGAACCGGGGTTAGCGTTAGTAAAAAATAAAATAGTTGCTGGTTTACATTTACCTGATGATGAAACAGGTGATTGTTATAAATTCTGTCAGCAATTAACAGACATGGCTCTAAAAGTTGGTGTTCAATTTAAATTTAGTGTGCACGTGAATGAATTGGTTCAGCAGGACGATAAAATTATCGCAGCTAATACCTCTATGGGTAAAATGACGGCTGATGCTTTCGTTGTTGCCTTAGGGAGTTATTCAGCACAGCTTCTAAAGAAGGTGGATATTGACTTACCTGTATATCCAGTGAAAGGTTATTCACTTACGCTTCCTTTGGTTAATGATGATTTTGCACCTGTGTCAACGGTCATGGATGAAAGTTACAAGGTTGCACTTACACGTTTTAATGATCGTATTAGAGTCGCGGGTACTGCTGAACTCGCAGGCTTTAACTTAGATTTATCGGCAAAAAGAAAAGCAACTATCGCTATGGTTGTACAAGACTTATTTCCTAAAGCTGGTGATATCAGTAAAGCTGAATTTTGGACTGGACTTCGCCCAATGACACCAGACGGTACGCCTATTATCGGTAAAACAAAAATATCTAATTTATATACGAATACAGGACATGGTACGTTAGGTTGGACAATGGCTTGCGGATCCGGAAAGTTATTAGCTGATATTGTCTCGGGTTTAGAAACTGATATTGATACTAAGGGGTTAGATTCATTTCGTTATTTATAATCGACAAACTAATAAGTAAAAGCATGTTCCAGTTTGATTTTTATAAGTTAGATAAAAGCTATTTAAGCATAAATGAATAATCATTCATAAAACTGACTAACATAGCATTTAAGGACGTCAACGGTTAAATCTTGTATAATGTGTCGCAATAATTAATGAGTATTACATAAGTTATATTGTGCTATTCATACAAATTCGATTTAAACATTTTAAAATACAATAGGTGAAACCGCGTGAGTGATTTTTCAAGTTCAGCCAGAGTCTTCGCATCAACATTACAAAAAAGTGGTGATTTCTTATCAATGACGCGTGCCAATGAGTGGTCCTTACCCGGTGGTGGTTTTAGTTTTGAAGTAACACATCAAGCATCAAAAACTAGCAGTTTAGTAACCGTATTAGAAACGGGATTAATTACTTTTGAACCCATTGACCGTGCTAGCAATCATGATATTGTTTTATCAAGTGCGGTGCACGGTAATGAAACAGCGCCTATTGAGATTTGTAGCGATATTATCGGCCAATTGATCCGCGGTGAATTACCATTAGCAGAGCGTGTTTTATTTATTTTTGGTAATCCGGCATCAATGAATATTGCTGAGCGCTTTGTTGAAGAAAATATGAATCGTTTATTTTCTGGTGGTCATTCGCAAGACCAAGGGCAAGGTGCGGGATTAATTAATAAAGAACGTCACCGTGCATTGTTATTAGAAAATACCGTCAGAAACTTTTTCGAAGCCGGTAAAGCATTACCTTGTGCTAATGGCGGTGAACGCGCTAGAAGTCATTATGACCTTCATACTGCTATTCGTGGTTCAAAATGTGATAAGTTTGCCGTTTATCCTTTCTTACATGGCGCGCCGCGTAAAACTAGTCAGTTACAATTTCTTCATGCTTGTGGTGTTAGCACTGTATTATTGTCGCATTCACCTACCACAACCTTTAGTTACTTTTCCTCGAATGAGTTTGGCGCTGATGCTTTTACGGTTGAATTAGGCAAAGTACGCCCATTTGGTGAGAACGATATGAGCCAATTTGTACAAGTGCGTGAAACACTAACAAAATTTGTTTCAGGTCAAGACCTTGAATTAACGTCTTATCAAGCCAGTGACTTTAACCTCTATGAAATATCACAAATAATTGATCGTCATCATGAAGACTTTTCATTAACTTTTGCTGATGATGTTGAAAACTTTACTGACTTTCCACAAGGGCATGTACTTGCCATTGACGGAGGTAAGGAAATTAAAACCCAGCAAGCGGGTGAAGCTATTATATTTCCTAATGCCAATGTTGCGATAGGGCAACGCGCTTTATTAACAGTAACGCCAACAACTCTCGGCTAAATCGACTTGGTGCTTGGGTTATGTATGGACAAATAGCCTAAGCCTATAAGGGCTTAGGTGCACAATTACTCAGGTTATATTTTGAACTTTTCCTTTTTGTCCAAAGCCTTATTGTAAGTTGATCAACATATTAGCCATTTTGGTATAATGGCTAAGGGTATAACTGTAAAGATTTATGCTCGCTGCCTGTTAAATTTATATACTCACTTTTATCACTAAACTTGTTTTTCAGTTTACGTAAAGGTAAAGTGCTTGCGATTATTACAACCAACAATTCATAACAATGATATTAATATTCATCTTGCGCTGAAAGCTTCTATACTTTCAATAATTAAAGCAAAGTTGAAATAGGTAATATCACCTTGCACCCAAGGTTAATAAAAAAAGAGAAGGCTATGAACACTGACATATATAGCGAAAGCCCGGTCGTACATGAACCCGCTTTTATTGATGGTCATTCAGTTGAAATTCCAATCCTTAAAATATTGAAACAAGATGGCAGCATATATGAAAATGCTGCTATGCCTAAAATTGATCAAGCACTTGCCACTAAAACTTATAAAACGCTCGCTTTTCACCGTGTTTTAGATGAGCGAATGGTAGCAGCACAACGCCAAGGTCGTATCAGTTTTTATATGGCAGCACTCGGTGAAGAAGCCGCTAGTGTTGGTGGTGCTGCAGGCCTGAAAGATCAAGATATGATCATGGCGCAGTATCGTGAACAAGGAGCATTAATGTTTCGAGGTTTTAGCCTTGAAAACTTTATGAATCAAATGTTCAGTAATGAAAAAGATTTAGGTAAAGGTCGTCAAATGCCAATTCATTACGGTAGTAATGCATTGAACTATATGACGATTTCATCACCATTAGGCACGCAAATACCACAAGCTGCTGGTTATGCTTATGGCCAAAAGTTGCAAGGTTTAGACGCCGTAACTATTTGTTATTTCGGTGAAGGCGCCGCCTCTGAAGGTGATTTTCATGCCGGTTTAAACATGGCAGCTGTACATCAAGCTCCTGTTATATTTTTCTGTCGTAACAATGGCTACGCTATTTCAACACCATCAGATGAACAATATGTCGGTAATGGTATTGCTTCTCGTGGTGTTGGTTACGGTATGAAAACCTTACGTATTGATGGAAATGATATTTTAGCGGTTATTGCCGCTGTTCAATTATCCCGTGAATATGCCATAAAAGAAGGTAAGCCGGTATTAATTGAAGCCATGTCTTATCGTTTAGGTGCGCATTCTACGTCGGACGACCCTTCAGGTTATAGAACACGTGAAGAAGAAGCTAAGTGGCAAGAGCATGATCCTATTCTTCGTATGAAAAACTGGATGCTAGCTCAAGGTTGGTGGGACGAAGCACAAGAAACTGCGCTATTTGAAAAGTTACGTGATGAAGTATTAGCGGCGGTTAAAGTTGCTGAAAAAATTGATAAACCGCCTGTAGAAGATTTAATTACGGATGTTTATGACAAAGTACCACCTTTATTACAAAGTCAATTTGATGAACTTAAAAGTCATATCAAAAAACACCCTAAAGCTTACCCGTTTACTGCAGGGAGAATTAAGTAATGGCGCAAATGAATTTATTACAAGCGATTAATAACGCGCTTGATACCGTCATGACAGAAAATGATCGTGCGGTTTGTTTTGGTGAAGATGTAGGTCACTTTGGTGGTGTGTTTCGAGCAACCAGTGGTTTACAAGAGAAATTTGGCAAAAGCCGTTGTTTTAATACGCCTTTAGTTGAGCAGGGAGTTATTGGTTTTGCTAATGGCCTAGCCGCACAAGGCAGTACCGCTATTGCTGAAATTCAATTTGCTGATTATATTTTTCCAGCCTTTGATCAAATTGTAAATGAGTCAGCAAAATTTCGTTACCGCAGTGGTAATGAATTCAATGTTGGTAAATTAACTATTCGTACACCATACGGTGGTGGTATTGCTGGTGGTTTGTATCATAGCCAATCACCTGAAGCTTATTTTGCTCATACACCTGGTCTAAAAGTGGTTGTGCCGCGTAACCCTTATCAAGCCAAAGGTTTGTTATTAGCGTCAATTCGCGATGATAATCCGGTAATATTTTTTGAGCCAAAACGTTTATACCGTGCATCAGTTGGCGAAGTGCCAGAAGAAGATTACGAATTACCTTTAGGTAAAGCAGAAGTTGTACAACAAGGAACTGATATCACATTATTAGCCTGGGGTGCACAAGTTGAGATCGTTGAAAAAGCTGCTGCATTAGCTGCTGCTGATGGTATTTCATGTGAAATTATTGATTTACGAACAATTTTACCTTGGGATATTGAAACAGTAGCAAACTCTGTGACAAAAACAGGTCGCTTTGTCGTTAGCCAAGAAGCGCCATTAACTGCTGGTTTTGCTAGTGAAATTGCTGCCACTATTCAACAAGAATGTTTCTTAAACTTAGAAGCGCCAATTGCACGAGTTTGTGGCATGGATACACCTTATCCATTAGCACTTGAGAAAGAATACGCTGCTGATCATTTAAAGATCTATGAAGCAATCAAAAACAGTATGACTTACTAGGATTTATTAGCATGAGCATTGATTTTATATTGCCAGATATTGGCGAAGGTATCGTTGAATGTGAACTGGTTGAATGGCTAGTAGCAGAAGGCGATGTAATTGCAGAAGATCAGCCCGTGGCTGATGTGATGACAGATAAAGCCTTAGTTCAAATTCCAGCTATGCATTCTGGAGTAGTAGACAAGCTTTACTACGCAAAGGGTGAAATAGCGAAAGTACATCAACCTTTATTTGCAATGACACCAGAAGGCAGCGCACAAAGCGAAAGTGTTGCTGAGCCGATAGTTGCTGAAGCCACTGCTGAAATTCCTGCTGTACCAGCTGCTGCCGTTACAGGAACACAAGTTGAAGACTTTATTTTACCTGATATTGGTGAAGGTATTGTTGAATGTGAGCTGGTTGAATGGTTAGTCGCTGAAGGTGATTTGATTGAAGAAGATCAACCAATAGCTGACGTAATGACTGATAAAGCTTTGGTACAAATTCCGGCAATGCATAAAGGTAAAGTGGTTAAACTTTATTACGCTAAAGGTGAAATTGCCAAAGTACATGCGCCATTATTTGCCATTGAAATTGCCGCAACTGGACAAGCACCTGTTGCTGCTGCGTCTGTTGTAACAGAAGCGCCAAAAGCCGCTACTGCTCAGGTTGAGACTAAAGCACCTGTTGTCGCAGCTCAAACGGTATCAACAAAAGTAGTTAATGCAAAAGCCCTAGCTAGTCCTGCGGTTCGCCGTGTTGCTCGTGAGTTAAATGTTAATATCCACCAAGTACCGGGCAGTGGTAAAAAAGGTCGAGTATATAAAGACGATGTTGTCGCCTTTAATCAAGCGCCTGTAGCATCTGCGAACACTAACGCTGCACCTGTCGCTAATGTTGCTGGCGTTACACGTGTTGAACCTATACGCGGTATAAAAGCGGTAATGGCAAAAGCGATGGTTAATTCTGTATCGACTATTCCTCACTTTACTTATTGTGAAGAAATCGATATGACTAATTTGATCAAATTGCGTGGTGACTTAAAAGAAGTTTATGCCAAACAAGATATCAAATTAACTATGATGCCATTCTTTATGAAAGCTATGTCATTAGCATTAAAGCAATTCCCATTAGTGAATTCGCAAGTTAATGAAGATTGTACTGAGTTAACCTATTTTGACGATCACAATATTGGTATGGCGGTTGACTCAAAAGTAGGCTTGTTAGTACCTAATGTTAAACAAGTACAAACAAAATCTATTCTAGATTTAGCTGCAGATATTACCCGTTTAACCAATGATGCGCGTTCAGGACGAGTGCCTGCGGCTGATTTGAAAGGCGGAACTATCACCATCTCAAATATCGGTGCTATTGGTGGTACGGTGGCAACACCAATTATCAATAAGCCTGAGTCTGCTATTGTTGCGTTAGGTAAGTTACAAAAACTACCTCGCTTTAATGACAAAGGTGAAGTGGAAGCACGTTCAATTATGCAAGTCAGTTGGTCTGGCGATCACCGTACAATAGACGGTGGCACTATTGCTCGTTTTTGTAACTTGTGGAAGTCATTCCTTGAAGAGCCAAGCAACATGCTAGTACATATGTCTTAGTTTTTATAAGATATATGAAATTTGAAAGCCTGCATCATGCAGGCTTTTTTATGTGCAGTTTATTTTAGTCACATATTGGGCTATTGAATGTGCCAAAACTTATCAAGACTAGTTAAGGTGCCAGATAATAAAAACCCTAACTCAATGAGATAAAATTGAATTAGGGTGAAAGTACTGCGCTAAATAAGTTAACAAATGCAACGAGGGAGCAAATGTTAACCCATAAAGGTTAGCAAACTTTTGTGGCGTATTTATGACAGAGCTTTTGCAAAGACATAAAAAAGATATCTTCAGCTAAAGGTAACAACTCGAACTTTATCGGTTTTTTTAAATAGGCTAAGATAAGTGAAAGAAATAAAGTACAACTTCGATGATTTATTCATCCCGATATTTGTAATGAAGGACGTTTAGTGGCGGAAAAAAAACTACAGCATTTTTATATTGCTGAAGATCAGTCGATTTATTTACTAAATCACGAAGATGCAACCAAGTTAAAACAATGGGTTGAGCTCTGTCGTCAGCAATTAACGCTATTGGGCTATCAAAATATCGCTTTGATTGGTAAAGGAGCATACGGCTTTGTTTTTGGCGGTGAAGACGAGCAGGGCCAGTCACAAGTATTTAAGTTTTCTCGAATTAACTTACCACAACATGTACAAGATCGCTTAGCAGAAGAAGCTGATATTCAGCGCCAGCTTTCTCATGAACGCATTCCAAAAATTATTGGTTATTACAAAATAAAACGTCAATCCATTGTTCATATGGAGCGGGCTCCAGGCATAGATCTAGAGCAACTTTCTTATCAAAAAGGGCCATTGCCAAGTGAGCTTGTGGTTAACATTGCGATACAGCTGGCTCAAATTCTAATTTATTTACGGGATATCAACGAACATGAATTAGGCCGTCCCTACGTACATGGCGATATAAAACCCTCCAATGTGGTTTTTGACCCTCAAACTGAGAAAGTTTACCTCGTTGATTGGGGATCTGCTGTACCTGCCCAACTTGATATTAATGGTCAATCAACCGCCAATAATATAATGGATCTAATGAGCAGCGATTTACAAAACAGTAATGCCCGCTTAGGCGATGTTTATTTTATTGGCGATGAGCAAATTAGCGGCGAAATGTCATCTCCTCGCTTTGACGAGCAAGGCCTTGCGGCAACCTTATATGCGCTAGCTTCTGGTCAGTCGTGCCGTTATGGCAGTGCAGTGATCACGCCATCATCGCTAGGCTTACCTAAGTTACTGGCACAAATACTCACAGGCATGTTAAGTAAAGATAGGCGAACTCGCAATAAAGCGGGGATTACTTTTTTAAACATTTGCCGTTATTAAAGAACACCGTTATGGCCGAACCCCCTTTGCCTGTTGAAATTAATCCCTTAGTACCGGTTTGGTGTAAAGGTTTCCATAAAGATATGGATACTGTGGTTTATGGCTCTCGTAAATCTTTTTTGCGTGAATCTTCTGATCTCGATGAGTTGAGTGAAATAGATGATGTGCAATTAGAAAAGTATTATAAAAACTATCTAATGGGAATGGGTGATGCCGAAAAAGCTTTTATTGCCGCAGTAAGTCGTTTAGCTAATTTTCCCGTAGTCGGTGGTTTAGCCGTTCGTTGGGAAAAAAATGGGGTACATATTGACTCAAATCTATCGCTTTTTGATCCGAGTTTAAAAACTTCTTTTCAAAGCGCAGTTAATAATATGGTGCGTCTTGCACAAGGGATATTTAGGGTAGGGGTATTTAAAAGCTGTTTATTCAACGCTAGAAATACTTTACATATTGAACGAATTACAGAAGAAGACCCCTTTCAAGCTAAGCCAAACCAAGCCATTAGTTATGATGTTAGTGATGTTGCTGTTATTGATGATATCACTCGATTACATTCATATTTTGAAGACGGCGTAGATCCAGACGAATACTTATATTTGCCCGAAGAAATTATGACTGTCTTAGCGCGCTTAAATCAAATTCATCATACCGGCTGTATTATTTTTGAAGTACTACCTCGGCATTTGAAAATTCACAGTTATTTAATGTTGCTTAATCATGATAAAGAAGTCGAATTTCAGCAGTGCTTAATTGAAATTTTACAATTACTACCAACCATTACCGGTAGTGGTATTTCAGGCTTCATGAAACTACCTTACAAAGATACCCGATTTTTTGAACATATAAATTGCTTACCCGATAAATACTATCCAAGAAACCCAAAACAAAAACGGAGTGTTAATAATGAGTGATAATGAAATAGGCACAATGGCATGGCTTGATTTATCAGTCAGTAATGCGACGGAAGTAAAGTCGTTTTATGAAGATGTTGTCGGTTGGAAAAGCGAAAGTGTTGCTATGGGGGATTATGATGATTATGTCATGCTTGAGCCTATCAACAGTGGCGCTGTTGCTGGTGTTTGTCATGCGCAAGGGGTCAATAAAGACTTACCACCGGCTTGGTTACCTTATTTTTTAGTTGCTGATATCGAAGCTTCTATTAAAGCTGTTGAAGCTAAGGGCGGTAGTTTAGTAACAGAAATAAAATCAATGGGCAGTGATAAATATGCAGTTATTAAAGATCCTGCGGGTGCGGCTTGTGCCATTTATCAAAAAATATAGTGATGTTATTTCTACATTGCTACCAAGACATATTTAAATAAAAGTAAATTCTTTATTTTTAACCATGGTTCTATGGTTGATTTTGTAGGAAGTATTTTTTATCTTCTACTTGAATGTGGTGAATGAGCCAGTCAGTGAGAGAGTAAATAAGTTCACAAGCATTATCTTTAAACTCATTTAATAGGATGATCCTGTCTAACTCTTCAATAAAATGTTTATGCTGTAACTCATGTAACATACAGTCATTTTTATTCAGCGTATAAAAATATTCTTCTTCGGTTTTAAAGTGCACCTTTATATAGTCATAAAAATCGATAAATAAAGCCCAAGTTTGACTTTCTGCTTGCTGACTATTCACAGAGTTTGCCAATTTATTCATATGACTAACTAATTTTTGGTGTTGTTTGTCAATGATTTCTATACCCACTTCAAAAGTGGCTTTATCCCAAATGACTAAATGCTCTTTTGCCATATCATCCCTAAATTATTTGCAATCCTAACTTTAAATGTCTCACATTACGCCAGTTATTGCTAATCAATACTTTTGAAGTTTGTGACATCAGACGATGTTATTAATTTTGAAAAATCATCAGCCAAATAGGCTGACTCGGATAACACGGTTTGCCAATATTTTATTCTTGTTGCAGCATCTAAATTGGTGAAATCATCACGGTCGGGTATTTTTGCATAAGGTAAGCGAGCAATAAACTCTTGAGAAGGTACTAGCATGACCGTATTTGTGTAATATTGGCTATTCACCTTACGTGCTAAGTTTTTATCAAACCACCCGGCTTTAGGGGTTGGTGAAAAATGTGGATAAAGCGTCAGCCCCTTTGCTGGTTTAATATCTACATCAAAATGATAATCAATAATCCCACCATCTCGATACATGCCTTTTGGTGAGCCAATAATATCTTTTATACCCTCCATAATTAAAGGTATAGAGCCTGATGCCAGTAAGCTATCAGTTAAGTTGTCATTAGTTAATGCTTGGTGTTGAGTATTAAAATTAAAACTATCGCTAATGGTTAATTGGCTTTTGGGGTGATGATAAACATAACGTTGATACTGTTTAGCTAATAAGCCTCGGTTGACTTGGTTCATTGCCATGCTAGACATTAAGCCTAAAAGTAAGGGTACCTTTTGCTCTAAAGTCGTTAAACCACGACACTTTGCGACAATAAAGTGTGCCTTAAAGATTGGGTTGTTGATAATTTCATTACTGCCATTAGCACCTAAAACCGCTTCAAGTAATGTTTTAGCCTTGGCAGTAATTTCACTTTTATTCGCTTTAGCAGAGTAAGTCGTTTCTGAATATAAAGTTGCTAGTCGCGTTATCGCACTAACGGGATCTTGTTGGCTCAACGCTGCAAAGCGAAAAGCCCCAGCGGAAGAGCCTACTAAGTTTAATTCTTCACGACGATCTTTAAAATACTCACCAAAAAGGTATTTATCTAAACCAAATAAGCTAAACCATTTAGGCCCGCCGCTAGCACCAAGCATAGTCGTAAACAATTCTTGCTTAAAGCCTTGTTCTTGTATTAGTTTTTTGGCCGCTGGGCCTGCGTAAATGTCTAACATAAGTGTTTTGTAAAATACTATATAGTAAGTATCATTCCTAGTTGTGTGGTCGAGTGTTCCAAGCTTCAACAATTCCATCTGAAGATATTGTTACTATGTCATTACCGTCTTGAAGGGCAACATCAAGTACTGTTGATCCAAAGGAACGTGAACGAATACTCCCTTTTTGAATTTGCTTTCCCGTTTTTAAGTCCCATACGGCTAACTGGCTCTTGGGAGTAGAGTTGAATAATGTCTTTCCGTGATTTATAAAAACGCCCTTCCTGAAGTATCTGAATCGTTCAATATAATTAAGTGTTGAAATTACAGTCGAATTATTTAGATCGATTACTTGATGTGTATTCAAAGCATCGGAGTAAAAAAAATGCGTTGATCTATTATCTAATACTAAGCTAGTAATTCTTGTATTGGCCTTGAAGCTAGATAAAATCTCGCCAGTTACAGTATTAAAATATTCTATACTACCGTCAACGCTTGCTGTGAGAGCATATTCTCCAATATCACTTAGCTCTATGAAATTCACATTGGAACTATGTAATTGAAAAATAGATTTTGTTTTAAGTTTTAAATCAACTTTAACAATACTGCCTTCATTCATGCCAATATAAAATTGTTCACCATTTTCGTTGAATTTTAAAGACGTTATTTTTGACAATGGGGAAAATCCAGCTATCTCCCAAGTACTAACAATTTCTTTTGTCCATATATTAAAAATAGTGACTTTATTTTTACTTGCGATCGCGGCGAACTTTTTGTTTATTGACAGAGAAATATAATATTGATGCTCTTCAAAGTGGGTCAGGTTCCAATTATTAATTAATTTATTTGTTTTGACTGACCAAACAGATAATTCATCGGGACTAAGCAGAGCAACTATTGTAGCATCATTGGAAATATCAGCCGCGATTAATGACGGGACGGGGTATTGGAAACTTGAAATGGCTTCTAATTGATCAATTTCTCTACTGCAACTTGATACCGCAACTACACAGATGATTAAGGTGGCGATTGTTTTCAAGTTTAATCTAAAATTTTTAATCAAGTTAATTACTACTATAAGTTGTCATACATATCGGTGTTTAGCTTTACAAACGTAACCATTTAGGCCCGCCGCTAGCACCTAATATGGTAGTGAAAAGTTCTTGTTTAAAACCGTGTTCTTTAATTGTTTTTAAGGCGTTTTCGCCACAATAAATATCTAGCATATTAGCCATAGTTAGATAAAGTCTCTATTGATTGAAATAATGTCGGCACCGACAGCAATTTTTCTTTGTTAAATTAATAGTCGTGTTTGCCGAAACCGGTTTGTCCGATGGGTAAAAATAAAGTCTGATAAAGCCTAGTGGCATATTCATCGGTCATCCCCGCGACATAGTCAGCGATCACTCGGTGCTGATTTTGATTGTTTTCTTTGGCTTTTTGCCAACGCAATACCGTACTTTTAGGCAGTAAACGCTCTGGATCAGAAGATAGGGCTTCAAACAGCTCCATAACGATTTGTTGACCACGATATTCTAATTGCTGAATAGAGGTTTGCTTAATGACAAACTGATAAACAAAGTCTTTGAAAATTTGAAGCGTTTGGGCAGCAATCAAAGGGTGCACGGCATTAAAGCGTAATAACGGTTCTTGAAAGTCACAGCCTTTGGTTTCATTAATATCGACTAATTCAATCGCCGTTATTAAGTAATTAACTAAACCACCAATGGCTTCTTTTTGTATAAAGCGTTGACTGCTAAATAAGTTGTCCGCTAAACTTTTACTGTAATCATGCAGCCATTCATCGTCAATTTTGCTTAATTTTTGAATGACATTTTTTTCAAAATCTTGCTGATTCACAACACCGGTAACAATGGCATCTTCTAAGTCATGAATGCCATAGGCGATATCATCAGCAAGCTCCATCATAGAGCAGTCTAAAGATTTATATATCGTTTTACTGTGGTTGTTACTCTTCGTTTTAAACTGCTGAAAAAGTGCTTTATCATGCTGACATAACGGTGATAATACCCAGTTAATCATCTCGATATCATCAAGGTATAAACCTTTTGGCGGATGCCATTTTGACGCTTCTAATTGACGAAACGATGCCGGTAATGCTTGGGGAATATCTTGCTGTAAATGACCCAGTGTTTGCGGGTACTTTATTAAACCTAACAATGTTCTGCGTGTTAAGTTCATGCCAAAATGTTCACTAAAGGGCTCTAAATGCGCAACAATTCGAAAAGTTTGTCCATTGCCTTCAAAACCACCATGATCTCGCATCATATAATGTAAGGCAACTTCTCCGCCATGACCAAATGGAGGGTGACCGATATCATGGGCTAAACATAAAGACTCAATTAAGCTATCGTCATTAGGAATAAGTTCTGCGCTTTGCTTTGGATATTTACTGCGAATTTGGGCAATAATACCACTGCCAATTTGAGCTGCTTCTAAAGAGTGGGTAAGCCGAGTGCGATGAAAATCACTTTGACCACTGCCCATAACTTGAGTTTTTGATTGTAAGCGTCGAAAGGCAGCAGAATGAAGAATACGTGCTCGGTCACGTTGGAATGGGCTGCGATGGTCTTGATGTCTTTTCGCTACTCGCTCTAACCGTCGTTCTAACCAAGGATTTTCCATGATACCTCTATTCAAAGTGAATTAAACTGCGATACAAATAGTATATTATTCTTTAAAGGAAGGTAATACCAAATCGATTAACTTCAACCTTGTTGAATGTTTGCCAAGAGTTATAGCCAACTTTTAATCTTCTTAGGGGGAATTTAATTAAATAAGTAGTACCGGAGAAGATAAAAAGGGGTTGAGAAATATTTACTAACGTTTGCAGGAACACTTTCTTCTCCCTGTTCATTATTTAAAAATTTTACAGGGAGGTGAGAGTGATAAAGGTTAGCGGTAGCGACAAATTTTTTCGCTATTTATTAGCAATAAATATTGCACGTTTAGGTGCTGGGTAGCCTTCAATAGTTTTACTATTATCATTTGGATCAAGAAAATCTTGCAATGACTCGGTATCTATCCAGTCGGTTTTTCGTTGTTCGTCAAGTGCAGTAATATCAATATTAACGACACGAATGTTTTTGAAACCACAACGTTCAAGCCATGCACACATTGCATCACAACTGGGCAAAAACCAAACATTTCGCATTTTTGCATAGCGTTCACCAGGCACTAATACGGTATTTTCATCACCATCAACAACTAAAGTTTCTAGTACTAGCTCACCACCTTTGACTAACTGTGCTTTAAGCTGGTAAATAAAATCAATGGGTGAGCGACGGTGATACAAAACACCCATAGCAAAGACGGTGTCAAAAGCGTTCAGTTCAGGCAACTGTTCAACTCCTAAGGGTAATAGGTTAACGTTATCATCCTGAACAAAGTGCTGAATAGCTTGAAATTGCGATAAAAACAGTTGTGTTGGGTCAATACCAACAACAAATTCTGCACCTGCTCCTCTCATACGCCACAAATGATAACCACTGCCACAGCCAATATCTAACACATAACGATTACGTAAATCACTAATATGCGGTGCTAAGCGATCCCATTTAAAGTCGGAACGCCATTCAGTATCAATGTGCAGGCCATGTATATGATAAGGACCTTTGCGCCATGGTTTAAATTTTTTCAGTAAATTCTCAAGACGTTTATATTCGCCGTCATTTATATCAGCGCGCTCACCTGCTTGTACTGTGGTACTGATATTGATAGTTGACGGTGATGTTTTGGGGAGAGCTGTTATGGTTTTTTGCCATTGAGCAAATTCACCATGTAAATGTTGCTCACGCCAATTCGTGAGTTGAGCAGGTAAAGTATTGAGCCAATGGCTTAATCGATTGCTGGCTATTTTTTGATAAAAGCTATTAAATGAAATCATTGGTTTATTTTATCGCGATTAAAGAAAAGAAGTTAAAACATTGAAACCAAGGAGAACTGTGGTTAAATCCGGCGTCTTTCAAACGTTTTAAGTGTGTATCTAAATTATCAGTGAGCATAACATTTTCAAGAGCTGTGCGTTTTTGGGCAATTTCTAACTCGCTGTAACCATTGGCACGCTTAAAGTCATGGTGTAAATCAATAAGTAACTCGTTGCAAACATTGTCTGTATGCGCAATTTTTTCAGATAACAGCAGTAAACCACCGGGGTTAAGTCCTTGTGCTATTTTATTTAACAATAACTGGCGTTGTTCTGGCGCAATGAACTGTAAGGTGAAATTAAGTACCACCATAGAAGCATTTTTAATCTCAATATTAAGAATATTATCTTCTAGTATTTCTACCGGGGTTTCACCTTTAAAAGCGCTGACATGCATTTTACAGCGTTCAACCATGGCGCTAGAGCTGTCAATGCCAATGATTTTGCAGTTTTTGGCCGTTATTCCCTTACGCATAGCTAATGTAGCTGCGCCTAGCGAACAGCCAAGATCATAGACTTGACTGTTATCGGTAACATAACGCTGACTTAGTCGACCTATGGTATCGATAATAGTACTATAACCAGGCACCGAACGGCTTATCATGTCTGGAAAAACTTCAACGACTTGCGCGTCAAATGCAAAGTCTTTGATTTTACTTTGTTTATTAGAAAAAATTAAATCGGTATCAGATACTTGCATGATGCTCAAACTATAATAATGTTAGGTGATATAAAGGCGTATTTTACCTGATATTTTCAACGATAAACAAGGTTATGTATTATTATGTTTTACATGGCCATAAATCGTATATTTACTGCCATATGATAAGCAGTAATAATAAAATCATTAATGAGAATTTAATTTGGCTTTAAGATATTTAACACAATGTTTAATAGGCATAACATTAATAGTTGCCATGTTAGCTTTACCCGTTTATGCGCAAAATACTAAACAAACGTATCGTATTGCCATTAATAAAACATCTTACCCTTTTCACTTTATTAATGAAGAGGGTAAAGCTGATGGCATGATGGTGGATCTGTGGCGGTTATGGGGTGAAAAACAAGCGGTTGAGCTTGAGTTTGTGCCACTTAATTGGCAACAGACCATTCAGCAGGTGGCAAATGGGGTAGTCGATATTCATGCGGGTCTAACTAAAAACCCAGCGAGAGCCGAATTACTTGATTTTACTTCTGTTTTATTACGACAAAATAGACACCTTTTCCTTCATCGCTCGATTGCAGAAATTAAAAGCATTCTAGATCTTAAACCCTATGCTATAGGTGTTGTTGACGGCTCAAGTCATGAGTTTTCACTTAAAAATAAATACCCTAATTTAACTGTAAAGTCCTTTGCCAATCGTAATGATTTATACCAAGCGGCGTTAACGGGTGAAATACTGATTATGGCGGGCGTTGAAAAGTTATCAAAAAACTTTTCAGACTATGCTTTGCTCAGCCAGAAATTTCCAGCTTTCGCAAGGATCTCTTATGAGACTGGTGAGTATGGTGCTGGCGTTGCTAAGGGACAAAAACCATTACTTGAGTTTATTCAACAAGGCATGGACAAAATCTCCCCGAAAGAAAAAGCAGCTATTAAATCAAAATGGTTAATTGTCGATAGTTCAGAGAATGTTATTACGCTTTCATATTCAAATAACCAAATGCCATTTTCAGGTACTTCTCGTGCGGGTAACGCTCAAGGATTTTTTATTGAATTATGGCAAATGTGGGCAGAATATAGCGGCCTAGATATTGAGTTTGTATTGGGGAATTCAACTGAGTTTAATCAAACCAACATTAATATGGCAGACATTCATATAACAAGCGTTACTAATGAGAAAAGCATAACAGACAGCACATTAGGCCCTGTTATCTATAGCATTAACTACGGATTATTTTTTGCGAATGATATTGATAAGGTGCTCCATATATCTGAAATTGAAAATAAGAATATTGGTGTAATACATACGCCAAGTTTTGTTAAAAATATTCAGGATAAAGTTTCAAATAGCTCAGTAATTATTTTTGACGATTATCAGTCAATGTTTGCTGCGGCAGAAAAGGGTGAGCTTGATGTTATAGCAGGGCAAGTTGACATAGTTGAGAATTATTTAATTGAATATAAGTTACAGTCTATTTTTTTAAAGTTTTATGGTTATGTTTTCAAGCGTGATGTTAATGCTACTTTAAATAAAACTGACCTTAAATTAAGCGAACTCATATTGGAAGGTTTTGAGAACTTGCCTTTGCAAGATTTAGTCACTTTAGAAAAAAAATGGCACTTAGATGAATCTTCCGGTTACTTTAATCGTCAATTATCAATTTTAACATTATCTGAGCAAGAAGCTTTATGGGTAAAAAACCATAATGTCGTTAAATTTGGTATCACAAGAAATTGGATTCCTGTCGAGTTTATTGATAAATTTGATGAAGTTAAAGGTATAAACCCAGACATATTTGACCTGCTAACTAAGCGGCTTAATTTAAAAATAGATTATGTTGTTCATGAAAATTTTAATGAGCTTTATCAGGCGCTTATTGCCGGAGAAATTGATGTTATCGGCAGTGTGGTTGCCACTCAAGAACGTAAAAAACAAGTGTTATTTACTGATTCGTATTGGAGTATGCCTTGGGTTATTTTACATCCACGTGAACTTGGTACACAGTTGAGATTAGAAGACTTTAACGGCAAAACCTTAGCTATTGCTAAAGGGTACTATTTAATTTCTATTATTAGGAAACAATTCCCACTGATTGCATTAAGGTTGGTTGATGACAATGAAGAGGGATTATTAGCTATTCAAAAGGGCATTGTTGACGGCTTTATTGACAGCTTATCGTCAGGGACTGAACTGCTTAAAAGAGAAAGTTTAGTGAGTTTGTCTATGTCTATACTTGAAGAAGTTGATAAAAATGGCAACCATCTAGCAGTTAACCAGTCGCTTCCTGTATTAGCCAGTATATTAAATAAGGCTGTTTTAAGCCTTTCAGATCTTGATAGTCAACAGGTTTACGAAAAATGGTTTGATATTAATATTGAAACCGGCCTAGATAAAAATGTTGTATTGCGTTTGGCCCTACAAGTGGGCGCTCTAATTTTTATCATTATTATTGTTATTATGGTGTGGAATCGTCGTTTATATCAAGAAATCAAAAATAGAAAAAAATTAGAGCAAAAAATGGAATACATGGCTACTCATGATGATCTCACTGGCCTTGCTAATCGTGTGTTATTAAAAGATAGGCTAAATAAAGCCATTACTTTTCATCAACGGCAAAAGTTATTGGTTGCCGTATTGTTTATCGATCTAGATGGCTTTAAAGATATTAACGATACTTACGGACACGATATTGGCGATGAATTATTAATTGAGATAGCGAATCGTTTAAAAGGTTGTGTACGCGAGTCTGATACCGTTGTGCGTTTTGGCGGTGATGAGTTTGTATTACTACTAACAGGGCTGCATAATCAAAACGAAGCAGGGTATGTTGCTGACAAAGTATTGAAGATTATCCAACAACCGATTCAATTACCTGAAGTAAACGCATATATTGGCTGTAGTATTGGTATTGCAATGTATCCAGACGATGGTGACTCTGATAACGAATTGTTAAAAGTTGCAGATTCATTAATGTATGACGTTAAAGCAGCAGGCAAAAATCATTACGCTTTTAATCGTAAAAGCGATACGAAAGTTTAATTCATTATATAACTCATATTATTGCAGGAATGTCGGGTGACTTTGCCCCGCATTGCTTTATAATGTCGGCAATTTTTTATCATAATAAGTTTTAGGTGTTTGCCAACACTTATGGCTTATCTAGCTTTTTGCCATTGAATTAAGTAAGTGAACGATTACTTATTTCAATGACTATTATTTAATTTTCAAGGTAAATACATGCGTAGTCTTTATTGTGGTGAGGTTAATGAATCTCATGTGGGTCAGGAAGTCACTCTTTGTGGTTGGGTTAATCGTCGTCGTGATTTAGGTGCAGTAATTTTCTTAGATTTACGCGACCGTGAAGGCATAGTGCAAGTTGTTTATGATCCTGACTTTCCTGATGTTCTAGAAAAAGCCAACACCTTGCGCAATGAATTTTGTGTTCAAGTTAAAGGTAAAGTACGTGCTCGTCCTGACGGCCAAGTAAATAAAGATATGGCTACGGGTGCGATTGAAGTATTAGGCTTAGAGCTTACTATTTTAAACAAGTCTGCGCCGTTACCTTTAGATTCAAACCAGAAGAACTCTGAAGAGCAACGTTTAAAATATCGTTACCTTGACTTACGTCGTCCAGAAATGACCGAACGTATGCGTTTTCGCGCTAAAGTCACTTCAGCTGTGCGTTCATCATTAGAGTCTCAAGGATTCTTGGATATTGAAACGCCAATTTTAACCGCTGCCACTCCTGAAGGTGCACGTGATTACTTGGTGCCAAGCCGCACACACAAAGGTCAATTTTTTGCTCTACCGCAATCACCACAGTTATTTAAACAATTGTTGATGATGTCAGGTATGGAGCGTTACTACCAAATAGTTAAATGTTTCCGTGATGAAGATTTACGTGCTGATCGCCAACCCGAGTTCACTCAAATTGATATTGAAACTTCTTTTATGAGCTCTGATCAAGTAATGGAAGTTACTGAAACCATGATCCGCGGGTTATTCCAAGAACTACTTAATGTAGATCTTGGCGAGTTCCCACGTATGGCTTATTCTGAGGCGATGACGCGATTTGGTTCAGATAAGCCAGATCTTCGTAATCCACTCGAAATTGTAGATGTTGCTGACATTTTAAAAGATGTTGAATTTAAAGTGTTTTCTGGACCAGCTAACGACGAGAAAGGTCGAGTAGCGGTTATTTGTGTACCAGGCGGCGCCGCTAAATTCTCTCGTAAAGGTATTGACGAATTGACTAAATTTGTTGGCATTTACGGCGCTAAGGGCATGCCATGGTTGAAAGTCAATGATCGTGACGCTGGCCTTGAAGGTTTGCAGTCGCCGATCTTGAAATTTTTAACTGAAGACGCAGTAAACACTTTATTAGAGCGTACTAATGCTAAAACTGGCGATATTATTTTCTTCGGTTCAGATACTTATAATGTAGTAACAGAGTCACTTGGTGCACTACGCCTTAAAATTGGTGAAGATCTTGAATTATTGCAAGGCGAGTGGAAGCCACTTTGGGTAGTAGATTTCCCTATGTTTGAAGAAGCTGATGGTCATATGCATGCAATTCATCACCCGTTTACCGCTCCGACTAACTTAACCGCTGCTGAACTAGAAGCTAACCCGGTTGGCGCGTTGTCAGATGCTTACGACATGGTGTTAAATGGCTGTGAATTAGGTGGTGGCTCTGTCCGTATCCATAATCAAGACATGCAAGCGGCTGTATTTCGTATTTTGGGTATTAGTGATGAAGAAGCCCAAGAGAAGTTTGGCTTCTTACTCGAAGCATTACAATACGGTGCTCCACCACATGCAGGCTTAGCATTTGGTTTAGACCGTTTAGTCATGTTGATGACAGGTGCAAGTTCGATTCGTGATGTAATGGCATTCCCGAAAACAACGACCGCTGCTTGTCCATTAACTAATGCACCTGGCTTTGCCAACCCTACTCAGTTAAAAGAATTAGGCATTGCTTGTTTGGAAAAAGAAACTGATACTGGCGAAAAAGCAGAATAACTTTCGTTTCAGAATTTTTAGTATTGATTTAACGGTTAATATTAAAAAATAATTAGAACGCACGAATGAATGCTACTTAGGCTTTATTCGTGCGTTTTTTTTCAACCACACTTAACTGATTATTAAAGGTACTTTTAGTGAGTATTATTTTAGGCATAGATCCTGGATCACGTTTAACTGGCTATGGTGTTATTAAACAGCAGGGACGAAATTTCATCTATTTAGGTAGCGGTTGCATTAAAGCAACTGCTTCAGGTGAAGATTTAGGCATGCGCTTGCAAACCATTTTTGCTGGCGTAAGTGAGATTATCCTACAATTTCAGCCGGATATGTTTGCTATTGAACAAGTTTTTATGGCGAAGAATCCTGACTCAGCATTAAAGCTAGGTCAAGCTCGGGGGCGGCTATTGTTGCGGCAACTAATAATGGCTTAACAATAGCGGAGTATTCGGCTAGACAAATAAAGCAATCAGTTGTGGGTACTGGAGCGGCAGATAAAACTCAAGTACAACATATGGTTAAAACTATATTGAAATTACCAGGCACACCCCAAGCTGATGCAGCAGACGCATTAGCCGTTGCACTTTGTCATGCACACAGTCATGACTCGATCAGTAAACTTTCAGGTCAAGCCAGTAAAACAGTTAGAGGACGCTTACGTTAAAGGTGATGGCGTTAGCTAATCGGAAAAAATTTAGTGTGAAATAAATAACGCCTTAAACTTTACTGTATAAATATCTAGTGGTATGGTGGCGACATAGATCATTTCTCGTTAAAGGTTAATCCGTGATTGGACGTTTACGTGGCACATTAATAGAAAAAATGGCCCCTGAAATTTTAATAGAATGCCATGGAGTTGGCTACGAAGTTACTATGCCCATGACTAGCATTTATGCACTAGGCGAAATTAATCAAGAAGCCACCCTGTATACCCACTTTGTTGTTCGTGAAGATGCGCAGTTACTTTATGGCTTCGCTAATAAAGTTGAGCGTAAGCTATTTCGATTGCTGATTAAAGTTAATGGTGTTGGCCCTAAATTAGGCTTAGCTATTTTATCAGGCATGTCTGCCGACCAATTTGTGAGTTGTGTAATACATGACGATTTAACCACTATTGTAAAAATTCCCGGTGTTGGCAAAAAAACAGCAGAACGTTTGTTGATTGAAATGCGTGATAGGCTTAAAGATTGGCAAACTAACAGTAGCGATGCACTTGCTCATATGATGCCAACAGATGTTAATCAAGCCAATACTTTTGTTAGTGATAATAAAGGCGATGCTATTAACGCATTAGTGTCTTTAGGGTATAGTCAACAGCAAGCTGATAAAGCGGTTAAGTCAGTGTATGAAGCAACTAAAACTAGCGAAGATTTGATCCGCAATGCTTTAAAAGCAATGTTATAAACAAGGCTAAGTGCATTAGGTTGAAGACAAATTTATCAAGTGTGGTGCTTAGTGCGCTAATTAACATTTCCAAAGAGTAATACATGATAGAAGCAGATCGATTAATTGAACCAATAGCAAGCCGTGAAGATGAAACGGTTGATCGCGCTATTCGACCTAAAATGCTGTCAGACTATACCGGGCAACAACACGTAAAGTCGCAAATGGAAATTTTCATTGCTGCGGCCTTGAAAAGAGAAGAGCCGCTTGATCATTTATTAATTTTTGGTCCTCCAGGTTTAGGTAAAACAACGCTAGCCAATATTGTTGCAAATGAAATGGGCGTAAGTATCCGGACAACTTCAGGTCCCGTGCTGGAAAAAGCCGGAGACTTGGCTGCATTACTGACGAATCTTGAAGAAAACGATGTCTTGTTTATTGATGAAATTCATCGTTTAAGTCCAGTAGTTGAAGAAATTTTGTACCCTGCAATGGAAGATTATCAATTAGATATTATGATAGGCGAGGGACCCGCAGCACGTTCAATTAAACTTGATTTGCCCCCATTTACTTTAATAGGTGCTACAACTCGAGCAGGCGCACTCACTTCGCCGTTACGCGACCGATTTGGCATAGTTCAACGGCTAGAATTCTATAATACTCAAGAACTAACAGAAATTGTCATGCGCTCAGCACATTTCTTAAACTTAGATATCGCGCAGGCAGGCGCTTTTGAAGTTGCAAGGCGCTCTCGTGGTACACCACGTATTGCTAATCGTTTATTGCGCAGAGTTAGAGATTACGCGGATGTAAAAACTGATGGCATAGTAAGTAAAGCAACAGCAGCTAGTGCCTTAGATATGTTAGAAGTAGATAATGAGGGCTTTGATCTAATGGACAGAAAACTATTAGAAGCAATTATTGATAAATTTGCTGGTGGTCCGGTAGGGCTCGATAACATTGCCGCAGCCATTGGTGAAGAACGTGAAACTATTGAAGATGTATTAGAGCCTTTTCTTATTCAACAAGGTTTCTTACAACGAACACCCCGAGGCAGAATTGCCACAAGTAGAGCTTATTTGCATTTTGGTTTAGATTTTCCAAGCTAACATTTGTTTATATTACTTATTAAAGGCACCTTTGGGTGCCTTTTGTTTTTTAGCTGTTCAGGATACTTAAGTTATAGCTATTGTGATAGTTAACGTAAAAATCCAACCGTATTTATCACTTATCAATAAATTCTTTTCATTGAAATTTAGGCAAAAAAAAGCCCACATATATAATATGTGGGCCAACTTATAATGTAAGTTGATAGAAGGAAATGGGGTTCCTATAAAATATCAGAGAGAAAGGTAACAACACCTATTCAAAACATTTAAGGGTGACAGGAATACTTGTTAGTAAACAATATTCATGTCTGAGTCCAGAAAACAAGCGTATTATATTGTTATGTACTCTATTGAACAAACGAAAAATAATTATATTTATCATTAGAAAAACTAATGTGAAAAAATTTAAAATATACCGCGCTAAATCTATAAGTACCTTAAGAGCAGGGCACTGCTCGCTAAAGTATTCTGATTAAGTAAAATTCAACCATAATTTACTCTGATTTTTACTTAAATTATTACAAAGAATTTATCTTAGCCCTTGTTCCACGTGAGCTTTATCTATTATGATAAGCATCTAAAATTTTATCGCTAGCTAACTTGAATAAATTACATGTCATTACTTAATTTTCAACACAAGGTTCGTGTTTATTATGAAGATACCGATGCCGGTGGTATTGTCTATTACGCTAACTATTTGAAATTCCTTGAACGCGCAAGAACAGAGTGGTTACGCGAGCTTGGTATTAATCAATCAATATTTTTAGAACAAAACATCGGCTTTGTGGTCACAAAGGTTGCGATGGAAAATAAGGCGTCTGCAAAACTCGACGATTTATTAACAATTACGAGCACAATAAGCCGTTTAAAGTCTGCTAGTTTGATTTTTTCGCAACAAATTGTGAATCAGAATCAGATAACGTTATGTACGGCTGAAATTAAAGTAGCCTGTGTTAACCTATCTATCGCTAAACCTTGTATTATCCCCAACAGCATATTAGGAGCATTAAAACGTGTCAGCTGAGATTTCATTTTTTGATTTATTTTTAGAAGCTAGTTTATTAGTTCAACTGGTAATGTTGACCTTATTAGGCTTTTCAATAGCCTCATGGACCATGATATTTCAACGTCGTAAAGTGTTAATAGCAGCAAGAACTCAATTACAAGACTTTGAAGATAAGTTTTGGAGTGGAGCTGATTTAAGTAAGCTTTATAGCGAAGTTTCTGCAAAAGAACATATTGATGGCATTGAAAATCTTTTTGTTTCAGGTTTCCGAGAGTTTGCACGTTTACGAAAATCACATGCTTACGCACCACAAGTTATTGTTGATGGTACTCATCGAGCAATGCGTGTTGCATTATCAAGAGAAGTCGACAGTTTAGAAACTCACTTACCTTTCATGGCAACCGTTGGTTCTATAAGTCCTTATATTGGCTTATTTGGTACCGTATGGGGGATCATGAATTCATTTATTGCTTTAGGTGCTGTTGAACAAGCAACACTTGCAATGGTTGCACCCGGAATTGCTGAGGCACTCATCGCAACGGCAATGGGTTTGTTTGCAGCTATTCCTGCGGTTATGGCATTTAACCGATTTAGCCATAACGTTGAAAAACTTGAAAATAGCTACGGTAATTTTATGGAAGAGTTTGCAAGTATTTTACAACGTCAAACAGCGACAGAGCAACACGGCTAAGGTAGGTATTAACTATGTATAATCGAGTTAGGCGCCGCAAGGTTGCTGAGATAAATGTAGTACCTTATATTGATGTAATGTTAGTGTTGCTGATTATTTTTATGGTAACCGCACCATTAATAACACAAGGCGTTAAAGTAGATTTGCCGCAAGCTGATGCAGAGCCATTAAGCAAAGATATGAAGCCACCTTTAGTTGCATCAGTTGATGCAAAAGGTAATTATTATTTAGCTGTTGGTACCAGTAAAAATGAACCAATGTCGGCACAAGAGGTTGCAACTTTAGTTGCTGCTCATTTAAAAACCGCACCTGACACACCTGTTGTTGTTAATGGTGATGGTGCTGTTTCCTATGATGCCGTGATCCAATTAATGGTTTTATTGCAAAAAGTAGCAGGTGTACCTTCGGTTGGTTTAATGACTGATAGTCCGGAGAGTAAGTAGTGTCACTGAAGGATTCTACCCCGTTAGCGTTAAGTGTTGCGATTCATGTAGGGCTTGCTGTGGTGTTGCTCTGGGGCGATTTTTCAACGCCACCTAAACCAACACCAAGCGCGGTACAAATTGAACCTATTCAAGCGGTACTTGTTGAAAAAAGTACCGTTGATGCACAAATAAATAAGTTAAAAAAGCAAGACGCTGATAAAGCACGCAAGCTTAAAGAACTTGAAGACAGTATTGCCGCGGCTAAAACAAAAAAATTGAACGAAGAAAAACGCATTAAAACGCTTGAGCGTGAAAGAAAGAAAAAAGCACAAGAGAAAAAAGCGACCGATATTGCGGCTAAAAAAGCTAAAGCAAATGCGGCCGATAAACTTCGTAAACAAAAAATACTTGAAAAACAACAAGCTGATGAAGCTGCCGCAAAAGCTAAAGCGGAACGTATAAAAGAAGAAAAAGCTGCTAAAAAAGCGGACGATTTACGTAAAAAGAAAGCAGCGGAACAAAAGCGTAAAGAACAAGAAGCACGTGAGCGTGCGGCTCAGCAAGAGTTAATTGAGCAACAAATGGCTGAAGAAATGGCAAGTCGTCAACAAGCAAGACGCCAACAAATGATGACTGAAATTGGCCGATTTACCGCATTAATAACACAAACGATTAAACGCAATTTAATTACAGATCGTAGTACTATGGAAGGTAAGTCTTGTAAATTAACTATAAGTCTTGCACCATCAGGCTTTGTTACTAATGTAGTTACAGGTCAGGGTGATAGAAGAGTTTGTGAAGCGGCAAAAACAGCTGTTTATAAAGCAGGTACTTTACCCGTATCTAAAGACCCTGAAATATTTCGAGAAATGAGAACAATCAGTTTAACTGTAGCACCTGACAAATTTAATTAAGCTTTTGTATAAATTAGGAAAATAACCAACTCTATGAAAAAAGTAACTTTATTTTTACTATTCTTTGCTTCTTTGTTATCAAAACAAGCCTTAGCAACCCTAGAAATTGTTATCACAGAAGGTATAGATAGCGCTCGACCAATTGCTGTTGTGCCATTCAAATGGACAGGTGTTGGTGTAATGCCAGAGCGTTTATCAAAAGTGATCAGTGATGATTTACTGCGCAGCGGTAAGTTTAATCCCATTAACGAGTCTCGTTTTCCACAAGCCCCTAATGATGATAGTCAAATTGATTATGCTGCATGGGCAAGCGAGGGCGTTGAAGCTGTTGTCATTGGTGAGGTTAGTGAAACCTCAATAGGTCGTTATAAAATTAAATATCAGCTTGTTGACGTTATTCGTGGACAAGTGACTGGCGGCGAAACTCAAATGTTAAGTAACGGCGAGTTAGTTGGCACCTCTGATCATATACTTGATGAAAGCACGGTAGAAGTCGGAGCCGACCAATTTCGTCGCTATGCTCACCGTATTAGTGATGTTGTTTATGAAAAACTGACAGGGACACGCGGCGCATTTTTAACAAAAATTGCCTACGTTATTGTTCGTGATGAAGGTGAATACCCATATCAGTTAGTGGTTGCTGATTATGATGGTTTTAACGAACATGTTTTATTAAGCTCTAGAGAACCTTTAATGTCACCTGCTTGGCATCCAAGTGGTAACCAATTAGCTTATGTAACGTTTGAAAACAGACAAGCACAAATTCATATTATTGACATATACTCTGGACAACGTAATTTAATCAGTTCGTTTGAAGGTATTAACAGTGCTCCAAAATGGTCACCTGATGGTAAAAGTTTAGCAATGGTATTATCCAAAGATGGTAATCCAGAACTTTATGTTATGAATGTTGCAACTAAAAAATTGCGTCGCATAACGCGTCATCGTGCTATTGATACAGAACCAAGCTGGACACCAGATGGTAATTCATTAATATTTAGTTCAGAACGTGGTGGAAAAGCGCAGTTATATCGCGTAAATTTAGTCGATGGCAAAGTTAGAAGGCTAACATTTGACGGCGAAATGAATCTAGGTGGCTCATTAACACCAGACGGTCGACAATTAGTGATGGTAAATCGCACACGCGGCAAGTATCATCTAGCCAAACAAGAATTTGATTCTGGGATTTTCCAAGTGTTAACATCAACACGCTTAGATGAGTCCCCTAGTATTTCACCTAACGGTGGTATGATTATTTATAGTACTTTACACAATAACCGTCAGGTACTAAGTTTAGTTTCCGTAGATGGAAGGTTTAAGGCAAGATTGCCAGCACTTAATGGCGAAGTGAAGTCACCTTCATGGTCACCATTTTTATAATAAATATTAATAACTTTAATTTATAAATAATAAGGACACATAAAATGCGCTTTAATAAAACAGTAAAAGCCTTAGCAGTTGTTTTACCTATCATGGCTTTATCAGCTTGTAGTTCGTCTGACACAGCTAGTGAAGATGCTAGTGCAATGCAGAATAACCAAGCTGCTATGGCAGAACAAAAAGCTCGTGACGATGCAGAGCGTGTAAAAGTTGAAGCAATGCAACGTGCTGACGCTATTGAAGCTAAAAAACGTCAAGAAATTGAAAAGCTTCGTTCAGAACATATCGTTTACTTTGATTTTGATAAATCTTCAGTAAGTGGTGACTTTGCTGCGATTCTTGAAGCGCATGCAAAATTTCTTAACGAAAACTCTAATGTAAATGTATTAATTGAAGGCCATGCAGATGAGCGCGGTACACCTGAATACAACATTGCATTAGGCGAGCGTCGTGCAAAATCGATTGAAACGTTTTTAGAAAACATGGGCGTTTCAGCTTCACAACTTAGTACAGTTAGCTACGGTGAAGAAAAGCCAATGGTTAAAGATCGTAGCGAAGGCGCGTTTGCTAAAAACCGTCGTGCAGTATTGGTCTATTAATCAGGTAATTAAATGAAACCCAATAGTATTCTATTCGGGATGTCGTTTGCTGTTGCTGCCAATTTGGCAGTAGCAGCTGAACCTGCTCCTGTTATTGAAATTAACGCAGGCACGTCCACTAGTGGTGCCAAATCAAGCTTAAGTGATCAGCTTGTTAGTCTTGAGCGTAAGCTTGATGCCCGTAACCGTGCGCAAGTCAATGTACAAAGACAGCTTGATGAGTTACAAAATGAAGTTAATGAACTACGTGGCATTACAGAGTTACACACCTATCAGTTAAGTCAGGTACTTGATCGTCAACGTGAGTTGTATCAAGAGCTTGATCGTCGAGTCTCTGAAGCGTTAAAGCCCGCGAATCAAATACCGGCAACAATTAGTGCAGCTTCAACTGGTTCTGGCCAGGCAAATTACAGTAATAATTTAACTGAAAATGAAGCCTATGATCGCGCTGTGAATATGGTCTTAAAAGATAAACGTTATGAACAAGCTATTCCAGAGTTTGAAGCGTTCAATCAAAGGTACCCTAACTCAAGTTATGCAGCCAATGCACATTATTGGTTAGGTCAACTATTGTTTAATAAAGGCGAATTAGGCAAAGCACGTCAAGAATTTGATGTTGTCGTGAATAATTATCCTGATTCTAGTAAACGTAGTGACGCAATGTTGAAGCTTGCAATGGTTGAACAAAAAGAAAATAACCAAGATAAAGCGATTGCGGTATATAAGAAACTCATGGCAGAGTATCCAAATTCTAGTGCAGCAAAACTTGCACAACCAAGATTAAAAAACTTAAAACCATAATTATTGCTGATAACTTGCACGCTTTGCTGACTTTTTGTTCGAACAAACAATAAAGTTGGAAAAAGGGGAAGATTGTTGTTGCACTTAAAAAAATTATGAGTATTATATGCCCCGCGTTGACCAAGTAGGACAACGCAAAACAAATACCGGTCGTTAGCTCAGTTGGTAGAGCAGTTGGCTTTTAACCAATTTGTCGAAGGTTCAAATCCTTCACGACCGACCACTTTTACCAATGAAGTGTTTGGGTATTTGTTTTTGAAGTATATATCGGTCGTTAGCTCAGTTGGTAGAGCAGTTGGCTTTTAACCAATTTGTCGAAGGTTCAAATCCTTCACGACCGACCACTTTTCTTAATATGTTATTAAGTATAAGTGATAAAGAAATTCGCAGCTTGCAATTTCGTTCTAAAAATTAAAAGTAGTTTATCGGTCGTTAGCTCAGTTGGTAGAGCAGTTGGCTTTTAACCAATTTGTCGAAGGTTCAAATCCTTCACGACCGACCACTTTTAATCATCATATTTATCTACAATACCTCCAAGTATTCGAACACCACTCTAATTTAATATTACTCAATAATATTTAACCTCACTGAATCATTATTACTTAGCTTAATCAGATCTACTCTTAGGCATATTCATAGTACACTTTTATTCTTCTATACCTTATAATTCTCACGTTTTTTAAGGTACTCATTGAGAATACATATGACCCAAGCAAATTTAGCCGTTGACTTTGACTTTCAATTTCCGAAAAAGCCTACTCCTTTAAGTGATGTAGAGCGTGAAGAGTATAAAGCACGTATCAAGATATTATTGAAAGAAAAAAACGCTGTGCTTGTCGCGCATTACTATACTGATCCTGAAATTCAAGCATTAGCAGAAGAAACAGGTGGTTGTGTTGCTGACTCATTAGAAATGGCAAGATTTGGTAACCACCATCCCGCAGATACACTTATCGTCGCTGGTGTTCGCTTTATGGGAGAGACAGCTAAAGTACTTACGCCTGAAAAGACAGTAGTAATGCCAACATTGGAGGCTACGTGTTCGCTTGACTTAGGCTGTCCAATTGAAGAGTTTAATGCTTTTTGTGATCAACACCCAGACCGAACTGTTGTTGTTTATGCTAATACATCTACTGCTGTTAAAGCCCGAGCTGATTGGATAGTAACATCGTCATGTGCTTTAGAAATTGTTGAACACCTTGATGACTTAGGTGAGAAAATAATTTGGGGCCCAGATCGTCACCTAGGCGCATATATTGAGAAGCAAACTGGTGCTGATATGCTAATGTGGCAAGGAGCATGTATTGTTCATGACGAGTTTAAAACCAAAGCTCTAATAGACATGAAGGCGCTTCATCCAGATGCCGCTGTACTTGTCCACCCCGAGTCACCTGCAGAGATAATTGATCTTGCTGACTCAGTAGGTTCTACCAGCCAATTAATTAAAGCGGCGCAAGAACTCCCAAATAAAAAATTCATTGTGGCTACTGATCGCGGCATTTTTTACAAAATGCAGCAGTTATGTCCTGATAAAGAGTTTTTTGAAGCACCTACCGCAGGTGAAGGCGCTACTTGTAAAAGTTGTGCACATTGTCCTTGGATGGCAATGAATGGTTTGAAGGAAATTGAACAAGCATTATTAAACCCTGAAGGTCGAGAGGTGTTTGTTGATATGAAACTGCGTACAGGTGCACTGAAATCACTTGATCGCATGTTGAACTTTAATGCTGAGTTGAATAAGAATAAGTAAACTTAATACCGGTTGTGTGTTAAATAAGCAACTGCTTGTATTTTGGTTAAATTAAGTTGCGTTATGAAGTTTATTTTCCTAACATAGCCCAGCTCAGTACATAGAGCTCAGTACATAGAGCTCAGTACATAGAGCTCAGTACATAGAGCTCAGTACATAGAGCTCAGTACATAGAGCTCAGTACATAGAGCTCAGTACATAGAAAGATATATGGTGAGGTGTCCGAATGGCCGCCAAGTTGAGTTAACACGCCTAGCGTGTTCAGCGGCTAAATTCCCAGACCGTGCAGATAGCACGTAAAAATATCAATGTTTATGTTTTATGTTTTTTGGTGAGGTGTCCGAGTGGCCGAAGGAGCACGCCTGGAAAGTGTGTAAGGCGCAAGCCTTCGAGGGTTCGAATCCCTCCCTCACCGCCATATAAGAAGCAATGTCTATATTGCCAAGCAAAGCCGCTAGTTATCTAGCGGCTTTTTTTGTGACTAGATACTTTAGTAGAACTTCTTAATTATAATGGTTTTAGCGCAATTCAATGTACTTTATGATGCATATTCAATCATCTTGTATAATTAAAAAGCAAACAAACACATTTTAGAAATTAAATGCACTTTAGGTGTTGACGTGAGGTCAAAAATCTCTAAAATGCGCTCCAGTTCCAAGGGGTCACCCCAACGAACTGTTTTAATAAGTTATCTAGCGCGGTTTAGGCTGAATTGGTTAACTTAACGTTTTAAAGAGAGGTTTTGAAAGTTTTAAAAACTTTTAAAATAAATTCAAATAAAACGTTGACATTAAAACTGAGTTGCGTAGAATGCGCATCTCGCTTCAGGCAAGGCCTGCAGCAACGAAGCAAAGCGAATGAGATTTTGTTTCGGTTAGTTTTTTACTTCGAGTATCAACTAACGTTCTTTAACAATTAGTTATCATGCAATTTGTGTGGACACTCACATTAACGTTGATTTTACATAGTTACCTATTTCTTCGGAAAGAACGTAACAAAAAAACAGCTTAATATGATGTCACACAAAAAATAAGTATCATTTAGGTCTTCGGATTTAAATATACGTTTTATGTAGTTACTTTCTTCTTTAGTCGGATAGAGAGTGACACGACAGAATTCATTGAGCAGATGTCTTTTCTTGGTTAACTTCGGTTAGTTAAGGTGAGCATCACAAACGATTTTTAATTGAAGAGTTTGATCATGGCTCAGATTGAACGCTGGCGGCAGGCTTAACACATGCAAGTCGAGCGGAAACGAGAATAGCTTGCTATTCGGCGTCGAGCGGCGGACGGGTGAGTAATGCTTGGGAATATGCCTTTGAGTGGGGGACAACAGTTGGAAACGACTGCTAATACCGCATAACGTCTACGGACCAAAGGGGGGACGCTTCGGCACCTCTCGCTCATTGATTAGCCCAAGTGAGATTAGCTAGTTGGTAAGGTAATGGCTTACCAAGGCGACGATCTCTAGCTGGTTTGAGAGGATGATCAGCCACACTGGGACTGAGACACGGCCCAGACTCCTACGGGAGGCAGCAGTGGGGAATATTGCACAATGGGCGAAAGCCTGATGCAGCCATGCCGCGTGTGTGAAGAAGGCCTTCGGGTTGTAAAGCACTTTCAGCGAGGAGGAAAGGTTAGTAGTTAATAACTGCTAGCTGTGACGTTACTCGCAGAAGAAGCACCGGCTAACTTCGTGCCAGCAGCCGCGGTAATACGAGGGGTGCAAGCGTTAATCGGAATTACTGGGCGTAAAGCGTGCGTAGGTGGTTTGTTAAGCAAGATGTGAAAGCCCTGGGCTCAACCTGGGAACTGCATTTTGAACTGGCAAGCTAGAGTTTTGTAGAGGGTAGTGGAATTTCCAGTGTAGCGGTGAAATGCGTAGAGATTGGAAGGAACATCAGTGGCGAAGGCGGCTACCTGGACAAAGACTGACACTGAGGCACGAAAGCGTGGGGAGCAAACAGGATTAGATACCCTGGTAGTCCACGCCGTAAACGATGTCAACTAGCCGTCTGTAGACTTGATCTGTGGGTGGCGTAGCTAACGCGCTAAGTTGACCGCCTGGGGAGTACGGCCGCAAGGTTAAAACTCAAATGAATTGACGGGGGCCCGCACAAGCGGTGGAGCATGTGGTTTAATTCGATGCAACGCGAAGAACCTTACCATCCCTTGACATCCAGAGAAGAGACTAGAGATAGACTTGTGCCTTCGGGAACTCTGTGACAGGTGCTGCATGGCTGTCGTCAGCTCGTGTTGTGAAATGTTGGGTTAAGTCCCGCAACGAGCGCAACCCCTATCCTTATTTGCCAGCGCGTAGTGGCGGGAACTCTAAGGAGACTGCCGGTGATAAACCGGAGGAAGGTGGGGACGACGTCAAGTCATCATGGCCCTTACGGGATGGGCTACACACGTGCTACAATGGCAAGTACAGAGGGCAGCAATACCGCGAGGTGGAGCGAATCCCACAAAGCTTGTCGTAGTCCGGATTGGAGTCTGCAACTCGACTCCATGAAGTCGGAATCGCTAGTAATCGTAGATCAGAATGCTACGGTGAATACGTTCCCGGGCCTTGTACACACCGCCCGTCACACCATGGGAGTGGGTTGCAAAAGAAGTGGCTAGTTTAACCCTTCGGGGAGGACGGTCACCACTTTGTGATTCATGACTGGGGTGAAGTCGTAACAAGGTAACCCTAGGGGAACCTGGGGTTGGATCACCTCCTTATCTTGAAGTAAAGCAGCTTAATGGAAACCTCGGTTTCAGAGTGTCTACACAAATTACATGATAACAAATTAGAAGAAGAAAACGTAAAACCCTAGCATAATAAGGGGCTATAGCTCAGCTGGGAGAGCGCCTGCCTTGCACGCAGGAGGTCAGCAGTTCGATCCTGCTTAGCTCCACCACTTATTATGTAGTATCGATTTTTGATGCGATGCAGGTCTGTAGCTCAGCTGGTTAGAGCGCACCCCTGATAAGGGTGAGGTCGGCAGTTCAAGTCTGCCCAGACCTACCAATTCTTCTTCATAAAGAAAGAGACCAAACTTAAACTATCTCAAGTTGATAAGTTAAGTTTGGTTTTTTAAACCAAGATTTATACCGAATGCGCGTATGAATTTAGTTCTTTAACAATCTGGAAAGCTGATATAAATACCGGTATTTATATGACAAACACGGTGTCGCGCTGTTGTTTGTAAATTATAAATACCAAGCTGTTATTAACGGGAATATCGCCTGTTAATGATGGTGATTACGGTTCCTCCTCGGAAACGTAATCAACCCGGTAGTAAATTTACTTTTACGAGTTAAATTTATTACCACTCTTATTCAAGACACACTTTGTGTGCGTGAAAATGTCAGACTTTACAATTGAGCGGGTTTTGTCACCTGCTTGTACCAAATAGGAAACTACTTGGGGTTGTATGGTTAAGTGACTAAGCGTATGTGGTGGATGCCTTGGCAGTTAGAGGCGATGAAGGACGTGTTAATCTGCGAAAAGCTTTGGTGAGGTGATAAAAACCGTTATAGCCAAAGATGTCCGAATGGGGAAACCCACCCAAGGTAACTTGGGTATCATTAAGTGAATACATAGCTTAATGAGGCGAACCGGGAGAACTGAAACATCTAAGTACCCCGAGGAAAAGAAATCAACCGAGATTTCGTTAGTAGCGGCGAGCGAACGCGAATTAGCCCTTAAGTGGTTTGTAAGTTAGTGGAATCTACTGGAAAGTAGAGCGATACAGGGTGATAGCCCCGTACACGAAAATAAACTTATCATGAAATCGAGTAGGTCGGCACACGTGAAACGTTGACTGAACATGGGGGGACCATCCTCCAAGGCTAAATACTCCTAACTGACCGATAGTGAACCAGTACCGTGAGGGAAAGGCGAAAAGAACCCCTGTGAGGGGAGTGAAATAGAACCTGAAACCGCATACGTACAAGCAGTGAGAGCCGGATTTAGTCCGGTGATTGCGTACCTTTTGTATAATGGGTCAGCGACTTATATTCTGTAGCAAGGTTAACCGAATAGGGGAGCCGTAGCGAAAGCGAGTGTTAACTGCGCGTTTAGTTGCAGGGTATAGACCCGAAACCCGGCGATCTACCCATGGGCAGGTTGAAGGTTGAGTAACATCAACTGGAGGACCGAACACACGTATGTTGAAAAATGCGGTGATGACTTGTGGGTCGGAGTGAAAGGCTAATCAAGCCGGGAGATAGCTGGTTCTCCCCGAAATCTATTTAGGTAGAGCCTCGCACGAACACCATTGGGGGTAGAGCACTGTTAAGGCTAGGGGGTCATCCCGACTTACCAACCCTTTGCAAACTCCGAATACCAATGAGTGATATGCGGGAGACACACTACGGGTGCTAACGTCCGTTGTGAAGAGGGAAACAACCCAGACCGCCAGCTAAGGTCCCAAAGTACTAGTTAAGTGGGAAACGATGTGGAAAGGCATAGACAGCTAGGAGGTTGGCTTAGAAGCAGCCATCCTTTAAAGAAAGCGTAATAGCTCACTAGTCGAGTCGGTCTGCGCGGAAGATGTAACGGGGCTAAACTAGTCACCGAAGCTGCGGATTTGTTCTTAGGAACAAGTGGTAGGGGAGCGTTCTGTAAGCCGTTGAAGGTGAGTTGTAAAGCTTGCTGGAGGTATCAGAAGTGCGAATGCTGACATGAGTAACGATAAGGGGAGTGAAAAACTCCCCCGCCGAAAGACCAAGGTTTCCTGTCCCATGTTAATCAGGGCAGGGTAAGTCGGCCCCTAAGGCGAGGCGGAAACGCGTAGTCGATGGGAAACAGATTAATATTTCTGTACTTCTATATATTGCGAAGGAGGGACGGAGTAGGCTAGGTGAGCACGGCGTTGGTAGTCCGTGTGAAAGTATGTAGGCGGTTGTCTTAGGTAAATCCGGGACTTCATTCAACGCTGAGATACGAGACGAGACTCTACGGAGTTGAAGTCATTGATGCCATGCTTCCAGGAAAAGCTTCTAAGCTTCAGATATATAGGAACCGTACCCCAAACCGACACAGGTGGTTAGGTAGAGAATACTAAGGCGCTTGAGAGAACTCGGGTGAAGGAACTAGGCAAAATAGTACCGTAACTTCGGGAGAAGGTACGCTCTCTCGTGTGAATCCCTTGCGGAGTAAGCACAGGAGAGTCGAAGTAACCAGGTGGCTGGAACTGTTTATTAAAAACACAGCACTGTGCAAAATCGAAAGATGACGTATACGGTGTGACGCCTGCCCGGTGCCGGAAGGTTAATTGATTGGGTTATCTTCGGAGAAGCTCATGATCGAAGCCCCGGTAAACGGCGGCCGTAACTATAACGGTCCTAAGGTAGCGAAATTCCTTGTCGGGTAAGTTCCGACCTGCACGAATGGCGTAATCATGGCCACACTGTCTCCACCCGAGACTCAGTGAAATTGAAATTGCGGTTAAGATGCCGTATACCCGCGGCTAGACGGAAAGACCCCGTGAACCTTTACTATAGCTTGACAGTGAACATTGCTCCTACATGTGTAGGATAGGTGGGAGGCTTTGAAACCGTGTCGCCAGATGCGGTGGAGCCAACCTTGAAATACCACCCTTGTATGCGTGATGTTCTAACCTAGGGCCCTTATCGGGCTTGGGGACACTGTCTGGTGGGTAGTTTGACTGGGGCGGTCTCCTCCTAAAGAGTAACGGAGGAGCACGAAGGTTGGCTAAGTACGGTCGGACATCGTACGGTTAGTGCAATGGCATAAGCCAGCTTAACTGCGAGACAGACACGTCGAGCAGGTACGAAAGTAGGTCATAGTGATCCGGTGGTTCTGTATGGAAGGGCCATCGCTCAACGGATAAAAGGTACTCCGGGGATAACAGGCTGATACCGCCCAAGAGTTCATATCGACGGCGGTGTTTGGCACCTCGATGTCGGCTCATCACATCCTGGGGCTGAAGTCGGTCCCAAGGGTATGGCTGTTCGCCATTTAAAGTGGTACGCGAGCTGGGTTTAGAACGTCGTGAGACAGTTCGGTCCCTATCTGCCGTGGGCGTTTGAGAATTGAAGAGGGCTGCTCCTAGTACGAGAGGACCGGAGTGGACGAACCGCTGGTGTTCGGGTTGTTATGCCAATAGCATTGCCCGGTAGCTACGTTCGGAACTGATAACCGCTGAAAGCATCTAAGCGGGAAGCAGGCTTTGAGATGAGTTCTCACTGGAGCTTTAAGCTCCCTAAAGGGTCGTTGGAGACTACAACGTTGATAGGTTGGGTGTGGAAGTGCTGCGAGGCATTGAGCTAACCAATACTAATTACCCGTGAGGCTTAACCATACAACACCCAAGTGGTTTTGTTGTATGAAGTTTGACAAAAAGTGTAGGAATACACACATCACGCATGACAATTGTGTGAATAAGAGAAGCGTCGTTCTTTGGCATCCATGCCAACACGACATTAGTGCATCCGTGCACGTCAAAACGTATTTATTATCATTGAGACACGTCTTAATGAACGGCTTTCAAGATTGTACCCTTTTTGTCTAGCGACAATAGCGACATGGCCCCACCTGATCCCATTCCGAACTCAGAAGTGAAACGTGTTAGCGCCGATGGTAGTGTGGGAGTTCCCATGTGAGAGTAGGACATTGCTAGGCTTCTATTTAGAAGAGCCCGTTACGAAAGTGACGGGCTTTTTGCTGTCTGGTGTTTTAAAAAATACAGTGATGAAAGTATTGTGACAACAGTAGTGTGACTTATATAAGTTAAGCCCATGTGAGGTCTTTCCTGCACATCCATGTGCTCAAGACATTAGTATCTCGTATACGTCAGTAAGACACTGCTAGGCTTCTATTTAGAAGAGCCCGATTCGAAAGAGTCGGGCTTTTTGCTGTCTGGAATTTATAAACTAAAACTCGTGCATGAAACGTATTAGCGCCGGTGATCAATAACGTATTTGGGCCTATACTAGAGTACCCTTTACTGTCTGTATCTGTGGCGATAGCTTGTTCATAAAGCCTATTTTGATAGTGTCCTTTCAAATATTTGATAATAGCACCATAGCTTGTCTTATTATCTATCTCATAGAAGATTTGTAGGGGGCAATCCAATGACTTAACATCAACTATTCTTTTTAAATTTATATTTTAAAAACTAAAACAAGGTTTGTGCCAGCAAATTTACGTTGGGTACTATGCGAGTATTTGTAGTTATAAAAAGTTAGCTATAGCTAATGTATTATTGATAAATCAGTTTCAAAATTTAGTTAATAGTTGCTGATGTTGAAATTTCGTATTTTATTACTTGTTGTACGATATTAATTTAGATATTGTTAGCTATGTTAGTAACACATTCTTTACGGTTAATATGTGTTGTTAAAAATAATAATAATAAAATATATCGACTCTTAAGGAGCGCTTGTGCTTATTAAAGATAGTTTTGATGAGGCACTGAAGATCAGTGAATCAACTAACGAATTTTTATCTCATTATCAAATACCACCCAGTCCAGTAAATTACTCTGTTATATATCTACACGCTAGTAAGCGTAATGATAAACTAAGCGCAGAGCTTGAAAGGCATGTTCAGACCTTCCAGGGAGTTGACTTAACATTTATTGAAGGTTTATTTGAAAAATATATTTCTAACTCTCACGCTATCGATAAGCAAATACTCGACCCTATAGAGAAGTCATTAACGGCAACGCTTGAAAAGATCAATTTGCAAGTCGACAGCGATAAAACAGTAGCTTCAAATCTTAAAAAAGCTGAGAAAGCACTTACTAAACATGAATACCATAAATCTATGCAAAATATTGTTTCTTTTTTAATGAACAATATAACTGCTTCTCAACAGCAGCATAGTGATCTTTCACTTGAATTGACAAGAGCTTGTGGCGAAGTAAGCTTTTTAAAAGCAAAACTTGAAGCCGCACGTCATGAAGCTATTGTCGATTCCTTAACTGGTTTATATAACCGCCGTGGCTGTGATATTAAATTAAAAGAATTAGATATTGATCAAGTTCACTCGTCGTTGGCAATTGATATCGACCACTTTAAAAATGTGAATGATCAGTTTGGACATTTTATTGGCGACAAAGTTATTCAACGTATTGCAAAGGTTATTAAATCTACAATTTCAGATCAAGATATTGCGGTTCGGTTTGGTGGTGAAGAGTTTATCGTTGTTATGGTCAATAAAACCATGTCACAGGCGCATGAAGTAGCAGAGAAAATAAGACTAGCAATATCACAATTAAAGTTAATGCAGCGTGACTCTAAAGCTTATTTACCTAAAATTTCTGTTTCGATTGGTATTGCTCAACGACAAGATGAATTAAATTGGACCGATGTATTTGAACAAGCTGATACTGCTTTGTACCAAGCTAAAAACAATGGTAGGAATAGAAGCGTGTGTTTATAAATATATTATATATTTGTTAAATTTAGCCCGTTATATTTACCTGTAAAATGACAGTGGAACGTCAATAACTTATTCGATGAACATTACTAACTTCCCCGCACACATATAAAACACTGTTTAAACTTCTAATACTTAACCTCTCTATAATTACAGCCTATAAAGCTTACCTTTATCTGTGTTGAACAGTACAAAGCTTTTTATTTAACATGACGAGGAGTATGCGTTGGTGTTAGAACATTTTAGTTGGCTAATTTATAAATTCAGATACAAACAGTTATTGTCATCTCTACATAGCTTTTGTTAAAGCTGCTATTAGAAGGATGATAATTTTGTAGTCAAAGGGATTGGTCGCTTTATCGTTTTGCTTTTAATTAAAAAGTTACAGTGCAAGTCAGGTGAAAACTTATAGCGTACTATCACCAAATTCTAAAATATCTATTACTTTTCTAGCTTCAGCAATAGTGCAGTCAGTGCGTTGCATTAACTCTGAAATGGTAATGCCGGGTTTCTTTTGAGCAATAGCTAACAGCATATCTAAACCTAAGTTTTTACGTTGTTTTGATATATGTACTGCTACCCATTGCCAACTAACTTCTTCACTTTGCTCAATGAGATAAACCGTTTGTTCAAGTTGCTCGAATGTCGCTTTTAATTGCCAATTTCGAGAACGACCAATACGGTTAAGCTCACAACCTTGCGCTCTAATCAATGATTTAAGGGCATAGGCTTTTAATACACGTCGTAAAAAAGACGGCAAAGTTATGTAGGGAATATTATTTTTAGGTGTTTTCATTATTATCTAAAAGCAAAAAACCAACATTGTTGTTGGTTTTATTTAGGTGTATTGATTACCATTTTTTCTTTGGTTGAAATAATAAATCTAAATCATCTTCTTCAGATTTTGCCTTTTTAGCGGCATCTTTGGCATTAGTGTTTTTTAAAGCAGAGGTTATCTCTTCAAGTACACTTGAAATTTCTTGTCTTTTAATTGTGCAATATTCAGTTTGGATAGGGTTATCAGCGATTGTTTGTAATGCTTTCTCCAAGTACTGTCTCGAAGAGCCTAACATTTCTTTTTGGTAAGCGATCATGCCACGTTTTTGCAATGTTTCTACACCAATTTTAAGTTGCATTGCTGATAACTTATTATCTTCTTGGGTAAAGGTTTGTGGATCTAAATTTCCTTTAGACTGTTCAGACTTTAATGTTAGACGTAATTTCTTTATGCATTGTAATACGCCAACAAGTTGCTGTTCACTGTCAGGTAAAGTAAAACTTTGCTCACTTGCTGCTTCACTGGTATTTGTCTTACTGGCACTAACTCTTGTTTCCATTTCTTTAATACGCGTAAGTAGTTGTTTATTTTCTGGCAATATTGCTGCCATTGCTTTTGTCGCATTAAGACTTCGAGTATTAAGTATCGTTACTAAGTTAGGGTTGTTTGGCAAGTTTGCAATGCTAAGAAGTAACTCTTCTGTTTCATCTATAATGGCTTTTTGTTTCGCTGCTTTTCCACGTTGTTCTTGCTCAATTTTTTCTTTATGCTGCTGTATTGCACTCACTACCACGACAATGATAATTAAAGCGATAATTAAAGCGATGATAATGCCCATGTTTAATACTCTATTTTATAAAAAATATAAATTCTAATACGGCAGTTTACAAAAATTGTTAGGTGAAGCAAAGCACAAAGCGTTTTCTTTTTTTTATTTTAACTTATTGGCCTGTTCGTTATATTTTCCTGACTCATTTCAAGGCACAAATTAATGCATAAATGGGCGATTAGCAGATTATTTCCTCAAAATTTCAAAATAATATGGAATAAATGTGCAATTAAGTATATATTTTTCGTCTAAGAAAACTCTGAATGATAATTATGAAGCTGCAACAACTCCGTTATATCGTCGAAGTACTCAATAATAACTTAAATGTTTCTGCCACGGCGGAAAGTCTTTTTACCTCACAACCAGGTATTAGCAAGCAAGTAAGAATGCTTGAAGACGAACTCGGCATTCAAATTTTTGGTCGAAGTGGTAAACACCTTACCCATGTTACATCTGCGGGTAATGAGGTCATTAACATCGCGACTGAAATTTTATCTAAAGTTGAAGCAATTAAAGCTGTTGCCCGTGAACATACTCAGCCTGATGAAGGTAAGCTTCGTATAGCTACTACACATACGCAAGCACGATATGCTTTGCCTGAAGTTATTCAAGGCTTCATGAAGAAGTATTCAAAAGTTTCATTACACATGTATCAAGGTACACCAGCCCAAATTAGCGATGCCTCAAGTAAGGGCGATGCTGATTTTGCGATAGCGACAGAATCTTTGCATTTGTATAACGATTTAGTGATGTTGCCTTGTTATCGTTGGAATCGCAGTATTATTGTTAAAGCGGATCATCCATTAGCGTCTAAGCAAAATATTACTATTGAAGATATTGCTCAATACTCTTTGGTGACTTATGTTTTCGGTTTTACTGGACGATCTGAGTTAGACATTGCTTTTAACCAAGTCGGGGTTGAACCTAAAATAGCTTTTACTGCGACTGATGCCGATGTTATTAAAACTTATGTTCGATTAGGTGTTGGTGTTGGTGTTATTGCTACTATGGCAATGGATCCTAAATTAGACAATGATTTAGTAACGATAGACGCTAGCCATCTATTTAGTCCGAGTATGACCAAAATTGGCTTTAGACGTGGCACCTTCTTACGTGGTTATATGTTTGACTTTATAGAACGTTTTGCACCGCATTTAAATCGTGATTTAGTCACTAAAGCTATATTGTTGAAGAACAATGCTGAAATTGATGAGATGTTTGCCAATATTAAGTTACCTATGCGTTAATTTTGATGTGTTTATAAAAGTATAGATAACAAAAAACCGTATGATTAATACGGTTTTTTTAGTTTTAATTAACGGTACAACCCAGTTTTATAATATTTTTATGGCTATTATAAAAACTGAAGATTGAACCGAAAGTCTTGGCATATTTTCAGAGTAATAGGTTAACACTCAGTAATATTAACCGCTAAGCCACCACGCGAGGTTTCTTTATATTTCGTTTTCATATCGTTGCCTGTATCCCACATAGTTTTGATAACTTTGTCTAATGATACCTTTTGTTTACCTGTACCCCTAAGCGCTAAACGTGATGCGTTAATAGCCTTTACTGACCCCATTGCATTACGCTCAATACAAGGAACTTGCACTAAACCACCTACAGGGTCACAAGTTAGGCCTAAATTGTGTTCCATTCCTATTTCTGCCGCGTTTTCTACTTGTTCAGGTGTACCGCCCATAATTTCAGTTAACGCCCCAGCGGCCATTGAACATGCTACACCTACTTCTGCTTGGCAGCCGCCTTCAGCGCCTGAAATGGTGGCATTGGTTTTGTATAAAATACCAATTGCTGCAGCGGTTAATAGGTAGCGAATACAGTCTTGTTCATCAACTGGCTTTATGAACTTGTCGTAGTAAGACAAAACCGCAGGAAGGATCCCCGCCGCGCCATTTGTAGGTGCTGTAACTACTCGGCTACCGGCAGCGTTTTCTTCGTTTACCGCTAAGGCAAATAAATTAACCCAATCCATGGCTGAAAGTGGATCTGTATTTTTTTCAACGCACAGTGCTCTATGTAAAGCAGGTGCTCTGCGGACGACTTTTAATCCACCAGGTAATATACCTTCGGTTACTATACCTCGAGAGATACTAGCCTTCATGGCATCCCAAATTTCTATTAGTCCTGAACGTATACTTGCCTCATCTTTTAAGCACTTTTCGTTTTCCATCATGATAGTGCTAATACTCAAGCCCTTTTCATTAGCTAGTTGTAACAGTTCGTCAGCACTTGAGAAACGATGTGGTCGATCAATATTGGCATGGGTTGATAAAGCTTTATCTTTTTCTTTCTCAAAATCACAGTCTTTAACAATAAAACCACCGCCAATGGAATAATAGGTTTCTTCGAAAATAACAATGTCATTGCTATAAGCAAAAAATGTCATGGCGTTAGCGTGTGCTGGTAAGGTTTTTCTTCGATGATAAATAATGGCATTTGCTTTAGGGAACGAGATCAAATGCTCCATATTCAAGTTTATTTTTTCGCTTGCTACAACATCAGCTAATATAGACTCAATAGAGTCTACTGGAATTGTTTCAGGGCTTTGTCCTGTTAACCCTAAAATCACGGCTTTACCTGTACCGTGACCAATACCTGTTTGGCCTAGTGAGCCAAACAACTCACATTTTACCCGATCTGTTTTATCTAACTTATTGTCTGCTATAAGATTTTCAACAAATAACTTTGCTGCTTTCATTGGACCAACGGTATGAGAACTGGACGGGCCAATTCCGATTGAAAACATATCAAATACACTAATCATAAGAAAACCTGAATAAATACTGTTAAATACAGTGATAAGTAAAATTTTGTTCGGTTATTGTAGCTGAAAGCTTTCAGCATTCAAAACAAAATGTATATTAGTTGTAGTGTATTATAGCTAAGATTTTTTATTAAACTGTAAAAGAAACGACACGAATGAAAACAATACTAATGTTAATTGTTATTATCTAGTAGCGTACTCAAATCATGCAGCATAGCAGCCGTAGCACCCCAAATATTATATTGATTATAGGGCATAAAGTGTACTTTGTGATGTTCGCCATGATGATAAACAGGCAGCTGAATATGGTGTTGGCGTTGCAAGAAGTGGGATAAAGGTACGTGAAATACTTCAGATACTTCATTTTCGTCAATTTGATAGCGCTTGTGATTAGATACCATAGCGACAATGGGGGTTATTTCATAACCAGAAATGGTTTGGTAAGGCTTAAGTTGGCCGATAACTTCAATACATGAAGCATGTAGACCTATTTCTTCTTGTGTTTCTCGCAATGCAGTGGCTGTAAAGTTTGCATCAAATTTTTCAACTTTTCCGCCCGGAAAACTAATTTGTCCCGGGTGGTGAGTTAAGTGGCTTGCCCGTTTAGTTAACACAACTTCTAGCTGGTTATTATTACTTAAAATGGGGATCAAGACCGCGGCACTTTTTAATTGTTGCGGATAGCGAAATTTATGTACTGATATAGGTAAAACCTGCATTTGAAAGCGTTGAATAAATTCTTCTTTAGTCATACAAATTTAATCACTTTAGTCATGCTGCGTTATACATGCTGCGTTATAAAAGGTATTGGTACGGGAGGTTTTCGTGCAAAACAACCGAGTCACCAATTCAAGAAAGGTTGAGTTTACTTAATACCGGTAAAATTTTATTCACTTTATCGTAAGTTTCTTGATACTCGCTGTCAACGTTTGAATCGATCACTACACCGCCACCGGCCCAGCAGTGTATTTGTTGTTTGTGACAAACCAAGGTACGAATGGTAATACTCGTATCCATATTACCGCAAGCAGACAAGTATCCAATAGAGCCACAATAAACGCTGCGTTGGTGGGGTTCTAATTCTTCAATGATATCCATTGATCTAATTTTGGGTGCACCTGTAATAGAGCCACCTGGAAACGCAGCACGAAGTAAATCACTGCTATCGTGTATCGGATTTATTTCTCCTTCTACTGTACTCACTAAATGATGTACTGCAGGGAAGCTTTCAATAGCAAATAACGCTGGTACTTTTACTGTGCCAGGCACACAAACTCGGCTTATGTCGTTACGCAATAAATCAACAATCATCAGGTTTTCTGCTTTGTCCTTACTTGCTTGCTTCAGTTCATCAGCATTAGCTTGATCTAACGTGGCATTATCGCTGCGAGGACGTGTACCTTTAATCGGTTTACTTTGTACTTTTTTATCAATTAATTGCAAGAAACGCTCAGGTGAAATACTTAAAATTGCATTATTATCAAAGCGTAAAAATGCGGAAAAGGGCGCTTTGTTTTCGTGTCGAAGGGCGCAATATGCTTGAAACTCATTGCCGGTGTATTGGGCTGTGAAACGCTGTGCTAAATTGATTTGATAACAATCACCAGAAAGTAAATAGTTTTGAACTTGCTGAAATTTATCGTGATACTGCTCTTGACTCATATTTGATTGCCAAGGCGTTGTAAGCTTGAAATTACTTTGCTTTAAATTTTTATTTACTAAAGAGGCAGCGTTGTCCTGGGTACTTTGTTGGTGTGTTTGTTTTATTGCTAAGTTAAAAAACTGGGTGATTTCGGCTCTTTGATTATCGAGACATAACAACCAAACTTGCTGTAATTTTCGGTCAAAAATTAAGGCTTGATGATAAATACCAACTGCCATTTCAGGTATATCAATATCTTTATTATTTTGTTGTTGTATTACTTCGAAACGTTTGCCTAGATCGTATGAGAAATAACCAACAGCCCCGCCTTTAAATGGCAGTTCTTGGGGTGTTAAAATTATATTTTCAAAACTGACTTGTTGTTCACGCTTTAATAGTAATAGTGGGTCTTCTTCACTGTGATATTGGCTATTGTCTTGAATGTTTTTGACGGTGGTGATTTTGCCATTGGTGGTCAATGTTATCGTAGGTTGCCAAACTAAAATGTCATAACGGCTATCAATGTGCTGACTTTCACACGAATCTAACCACATTGCCCAAGGTTGTTCGGCAATTGCAGAAAACAGAGATTGGCTACAAAACGCTAATTCATGGGTAAATAATTTAGCTGTTAATGAACTTGATAGTTGTTTTACTGAATTAGTTGGCAAAGTATTCTCACACAATTTATGTTTAGTCATTATACCTAATGCCATTACCATTGGCTTAATGACCATGTTTAAATCACTTCAGGGTTATATGATGTAATTTATTAGACTATTTGATACTGGTAGCTATTTAACAAGCAAGGTATGATATCGGCAAATTTATAACTTTCAACTCTTCTCTCGCCCAATTAACAAAAAGAGACCGTTATGGCTATTATTAAACAACAAGATTTAATCGAAAGTGTTGCAGATGCATTGCAATATATTTCTTATTACCATCCGTTAGACTTTATTCAAGCGCTTGAAAAGGCTTATCATAAAGAAGAAAGTCAGGCAGCTAAAGATGCCATTGCGCAAATTTTAATTAACTCTCGTATGTCAGCTCATGGTAAACGACCTATATGTCAAGATACCGGCATTGTTACCTGCTTTGTAAAAGTAGGGATGGCTGTACAGTGGGATAACACCGACATGACAGTGCAACAAATGGTCGATGAAGGTACTCGTCGAGCTTATCTTAATCCTGATAATCCACTACGTGCATCAATTGTTTCTGACCCTGCTGGCAAACGAATTAACACTAAAGATAATACTCCTGCCGTTGTTCATATTGAAATGGTACCAGGTGACCAAATCGATGTAATGATAGCGGCTAAAGGCGGCGGTAGCGAAAATAAAGCTAAAATGGCGATGTTAAACCCAAGTGACTCTATTGCAGACTGGGTTGTTAAAACCTTACCTACAATGGGCGCGGGTTGGTGTCCACCGGGTATGTTAGGTATAGGTATTGGTGGTACGGCCGAAAAAGCAGGTGTTTTAGCTAAAGAAAGCTTGATGGAACCGGTAAATATTCAAGAGCTTATCGACCGTGGTCCTGAAAATGCAGAAGAAGAATTGCGTTTAGAAATTTATGACCGCGTAAATAAACTAGGTATCGGTGCTCAAGGTCTTGGCGGTTTAACAACCGTTGTTGATATTAAAATTATGTCAGTGCCAACGCATGCGGCATCAAAACCTGTTGTTATGATCCCAAACTGTGCGGCAACTCGCCATGTACATTTTCACCTTGATGGCTCAGGTCCTGCAGACTTAAAACCACCTAAATTAGAAGACTGGCCTGAAATTACTTGGGAAGTAGGCGAAAATGTTCGTCGTGTTAATGTTGATGAACTATCAAAAGCTGATATTGGTGAATGGAAAACCGGTGAAACAGTATTGCTTAGCGGTACAATTTTAACTGGCCGTGACGCTGCTCATAAACGTATTCAAGAAATGTTAGCAGCTGGCGAAAAGTTACCAGTTGATTTTACTGATAAATTTATTTATTACGTTGGCCCAGTTGATGCCATCGGTGATGAAGCTGTAGGGCCAGCAGGTCCTACAACGGCAACACGTATGGATAAATTCACAGAAATGATGCTTTCTGAAACTGGCTTACTTGGCACCATAGGTAAAGCTGAACGTGGCCCAGAAACTGTCGAGTGTATTAAAAACCACAAATCGGTTTATTTAATGGCCGTTGGCGGAGCTGCTTATTTGGTTTCTAAAGCGATAAAGAAAGCAAGAGTTGTCGCTTTTGAAGACATGGGAATGGAAGCCATTTATGAATTTGTTGTTGAAGATATGCCGGTAACGGTTGCTGTTGATAGCTTAGGTGAGTCAGCACATGTAACAGGCCCAGCAATTTGGCAAGCAAAAATTGAAGAGCTTGATAGCAAGTTAAAAGCTAAGTAACTTTTAATTTAGCTATTTAGTATAGATAAAACGCTCATTATGGGCGTTTTTTTATATCGCTTATTTATAACAATAACTGAAATAAAGTTAGCTAAACTATTTCAGTGCCTACACGGCGTAAAGTAAATAACTATTAACCTTATCAATAAAGTATGCTTTAATAACTGTTCATACTTACAGTGTTTGGCAATGTAATGAATTCAATAGTTAATTCTCCCTGGTTAGCCTTAGAAAACTTCCCTACCTTAATTTTAGTTGCGCTAGTGTTACTGTTAAGCGTAGTCATTATTGTGTTGTTTTTGTTTAAAAAAATAAAAACTAACCACAATTCATTTGAAGCTCAGCAGCAACTTTTGCAACAACTGATAGAAAAAGTAAACTTAAGCTACGAAGTTAATGCCAGTAATCAACAGCAATTGCAGCAACAATTAAACTTTAATCATCAGCAATTAGCTACTCAGCAAAGTGAACTAAAAACCTACTTTGAGCAGCAAATTTCGGATTTTAAATTAAAGTTATTACGTCAACATGGTGAGCAAGGCGAAAAACAAGCACAACAATTGTACAGCCATAATGAACAGCTTAAAAAAACGTTATATGAACATCATGTTACGTTTAGCAATAATCAACGTAATGCCACAGAGCAGCTCACGACGCAACTAACCGCCACATCTAAGCTAGGTCGAGAAGAAATGGCTAAATCGCTGCATTTGTCTAGTGAACAAATGGCGAAACGAATTGATGATTTAACCGTATCAACAGATAATCGATTAAAAGATATTAGTGGTCAGGTAGAGAAGCGCTTAGCGGATGGCTTTGAAAAGACCACCAAAACATTTAACGATATTCTCCAACGTTTAGCTTTAATTGATGATGCACAGAAAAAAATCACCGAGCTTTCTTCCAATGTGGTGAGTTTACAGGAAGTGTTGTCAGACAAACGTTCGCGTGGCGCCTTTGGTGAAGTACAACTAAATGCTTTAATTCGAAATGTGTTACCTGAACAACATTTTGCGCTACAGCACACCTTATCAAATGGTAAAATTGCTGATTGTATTTTATTTCTACCTAAGCCTACAGGTAATGTTGTTGTAGACTCTAAATTCCCACTCGAAAGTTATAAAAAAATGGCTGACAATACCTTAGGTGAATTTGAGCGTAAAGCTGCAGAACGACAATTTAAGCTAGATATTAAAAAACATATCAATGATATTAGTGATAAATACTTAATTGAAAAAGAAACTGCCGATGGTGCGGTAATGTTTATTCCTGCGGAAGCTATTTTCGCAGAGATACATGCCCACCACAGCGATCTCGTTGACTATGCTAACAAAAAGCGCGTTTGGTTAGCTTCGCCAACCACTTTAATGGCTATTTTAACCACGGCGCGTTCGGTATTAAAAGATGAAGCCACCCGTAAACAAATTCATGTGATTCAAGCGCATTTGTCTCATCTTTCTGCTGATTTTTCACGTTTTAAAGACCGTTTTGCTAATTTAGCAAAACACATAGATCAGGCCGCAAGTGACGTAAAACAAATTCATACTTCGGCAGATAAAATTAGTAGTCGTTTTGAAAAAATAGAGCAGGTAGAATTAAAACAAGAAGAAAAAGAACAGAGTGTTGGAATATCCGCCGATTAAAAGCCTAAGATCGAAATGGCCTTTATAGCGATTAACCAAAACTCATTTTTTATTATAAATTTTGTTGCTGGTTTTGCAGCATAAAAAAGTCAGCTTTGTCGACTTTGTATTTTGGAGTTTCGCTTGATTCAGTTTTTCAGCGGTTTTAGAAGCAGCATTATTAGTTTCATTGTCTTTTTTGTTATTTTCATGTTTGTCAGTGAATTTCAACGTTATTGGTTTGTGAAAATAAACCTTATTGAACAAGTGCTTTATGGCGTGTTTGCCATTAGTATTTTACTCGCTAGCTATTTTAATCGCAGCCGACTCGCGTTAGCCGCTATCACACTTTTACTCTTTTATATTACGCTTGAGCAATCGCTACCTTGGCAGTCATGGGTGTTTTCTCATGGACAATGGTTAGTGCTTTCTGGCGCAGGCGTGCTGTCGATGTTAAGTGTTGTTAAAGACCGAGGGTTGTTGTCAATTCATGGTTTCTATC